>CAZYPM010000225.1:0-2873 GCA_964649205.1 uncultured Steroidobacteraceae bacterium | reverse complement strand
TCCCGAGCGAGCCATCCGGTCGGCCTGTGCCAAGTGATCCGTCGGGACGGCCGGTGCCCAGCGAACCGTCCGGTCGGCCGGTACCAAGCGACCCTTCGGAGCGCCCTCGACGTGATGCGACAGTAGTCTCAAGCGTCGCAGTCGCGCAGATGCCGAGCACGGTTCCGCGTGGACTCGGCTGTGTTCCGCGAATCTCAACAACCGAATCTCGCAAGCCGGCTGTCGGTCGAATGGCAAGTGAGGTAGTGGTGTAGTCGACGTACACGCTACCGAGTTTCACGCGACCGCGCAGTGTGTCAGCCGCCGCAACTTTGGACCTTAGGTAGACCTCACTTGCTCCTGGAACATATCGAGTCGCGAGAGCATGGGCTTCCAGCAGTTGTTCACGCGAACCGTTACGCGACCAATCCACGATCGCTGCGTAATCTCCGATCTGGAAGCTCTCGCCGGAAATCGCCTGTACCCGTTGACCTAGCACCTCAATCTCGCCATCGGGAGTCGCAGCGTCCACACGACCTACAGCAACAAGTCGCGAACCAAACCTGGCGAGCGCCAAGCCGACTTCCCCCTGCGAACTGGTACTCGCGTTCGGAATGGCGCAGGTCTCTTGCCCCTGCACGCTTCCAGAAGTAAGCAAGAATAGAACCGCGGCAAAGCCAGCAATCCAATTGGGTCCAATTGATTCTGGATGTTGGTTCTTCACGGTCTCAGTTCCCTTATTTTGGTTCCTGACTTGGTTCTTCGTCGACCAAGGTCGCCAGCATTTCCTGAAATTTCTTGTCGTCAGCTAGATCGTCTTTGTAGAGATAAAGCCCTACCCCTACACTCAAAGTCCGATCGACGCCCGCTCTAGGGCGCCGAAACAACACAAACTGAGTCTCAAGATCCTCAATCACTTCCTGCAATCGATCACGAACCATGTCATTGAATGGCACCCAATCTTCTTCACGAATGCCATAGTCCGGAAACACCCATCGTTCAAATCGTCGCTTGGCTCCGTCCTGCTCCCCAAGGTTGTGATCAATTGTTTCGACGTACCTGCGCACTCCTCTAGCGAACACTTCAATCAGCTCAGGTGCCATTTGCTCTGGAATGAACGTACGCTTGAGCACACGAATCATTCCGCTCTCTTCCGCTATGGTCGCTGCCCCGACGCGAATCAGCTCTTCAAGCATTAATTGCGGCTGAATATCCGATGCGTATCGGGCGACCAAGTCTTCAAATGACAGTCCGCCGCCAACCTCCCTTGCGAATCCAAGATCACGTGGGAAACCATAAGGTCCCATGTACTCCGGATCGTTGTGCCAACCCTGCAAGACGTTTGCTATTCGACTCGCATTACTCTCAAGTGCTCGTCGAAGGCGGTCTTCTTCACCAAGGACTCTGTCGAAGTCCCTGCGTGCAATGCCGGTCGTGATAGATAGTCGAGAGATCGACATTGGACGACCAGGTACCGCGAAATCTGTGGCAGCAACTCTTGCGTATGCTCCTTTCAGGACCTCCGAGATTTCGTTGAACGAAATTCCGTTGCGCAGAAGAATCCGCACTAGTGGAACGAGCAAAAACCTAAATGCAGCGAGAAGCCTTAAGTTAACGGTGTAACCCGCTGACATAACTTAATGTAGCCTTTGACTTATATAGAGTAAACATAACTTTTGGAGCGTGCGCAAAACGGGTTGTTCAGCGGCAACAGGGGACCTGCGCCAATCAGGAGTCGGAGCGTATTATCGCGCTGCTATTTTTTTATTTATCAATCAGTTAGCACGTATTCGTGACTGCGGATGTTGGCTAGCTCGCGGGCCTAGGGTCGGGTGCCCGCCAACTGACCAACGACTTGTCGGCTCCGCCGTGCGCGTTCACCCAAGTGAATGAAATAGGCTCCAACTCCCAGCTCGACATAGCGGCCTGAGGCGCTTTCACGCTTTGCATTGCGCTCAAGCCATTCATCAATTGAGTCTACGAACGCCTGACCTCGAGACCGAACGACTTGATCAAACACCGGCTCAAGTTCGGCGGCTACTGAGACCGTACACGCCCTTTCAAACCTGGGTCGATCTGAGCCAGATACGCTCAGGACGTTGCGATGCAGTACACGCAAGTAGCCTTCCAGCTGCTTCAGCAATCCGTCGGTCGCGAGCCGACCTCCGGCGTCGACGCGCGTCAACAAGAATGTGGGGGTCCTTGAGACAACACATTGGTCGTCGTCAAGCGTGACAGCTCCAAAGTCGAGCAGTGCCGTCAGCACCTCGCGCCAACCATGACGGCATCCGGTAAGTGCGCACAGTTGTTGAAACGACGTCGGGCCGTTTGACTGCTCAAGTCTCTTGGGTTCGCCTTGATCATCAACCAAACTTGTATCGCGTCTCCATGCACACATAACCTCCATACAGTCTCTAAGTAATGAGCCGAGTTCTGTGAATTTAGCCTGTGACTTGGTTTCGACTGTATTGGCAATCGCCTTCGACGCTGCGTTACCGATCATCTGTGGAGTTGCACCAGCGGCGCTCAACAAATCAGTAAAAAGCATGACAACATCGTCTAGCAATTCCTGGCCTTGCTTCATGTTATTGATGTCGGTCGTGGTTTTCTTTGACATTGTTCGCTACTCCGGTCTGTATTTAGCTTCAGCACAGATGAACGCACTTCGCTTCCCATGTTCGTCTTGTGGCTGGCTACATTGGGCGAGATTACGATCTATTTTCGCACCCGCACTTGATCGCAACCGATAGTGCCTGCAATGGATTTATGCACGCATCCAATGCATACCAAAAAGTGACTAAGCCTCTGCTCACGAATAGCGCAATCGTTAGCGCCTTCCTCCGCCTCCTCCGCCCCCTTGCGCGGATCATGCTCCGGCACGGCCTGTCGACTTA
>CAZYPM010000224.1:0-2925 GCA_964649205.1 uncultured Steroidobacteraceae bacterium | reverse complement strand
ATCGCGACGACCGGCAGCACGGAGATCGCGCCCACGGCCGACGTCCGGGACGGCTGCCGGCGGGCGGCGGCGACGGCCGCGCCGGGCGACCGCGTGCTGGTGTTCGGTTCATTCCTCACGGTCGGTCCTGCGCTCGCGCATCTCGGGCTGGCCGCGTAGCCGTGCCGCGCAGGCTACAATCGCGCCAACATGGAAGTCCGGGTGCGTGAACGGCTGGTCGGTGCGCTGGTGCTGGTCGCGCTCGTCGTGCTGCTGGTGCCGGCGCTGCTGAAGGGCCCGCAGCAGTCACCGGGCGCGGCGCCGGCGCCGCAGATGAAGAGCGTCGAGGTCACGCTCGACGACGGCAAGCGCCCGGATGCCGACGACGCGCTGGTGCCGGAGCCGGCTGCGCCGGCTGCCGGGACGGCACCGGCAGCCGCGGACGCAGCGCCGGAGCGCGAGGCCGCGACCGCAGCAAGGACGGCGCCGGCCGCCGCCCCGCCCGCCGCCAGCGACCCCGCCCCGGTAACGGCGCCCCGCAATGCGGCGGATCAGCCGGCCTGGGCGGTGCAGCTCGGGGCTTTCTCGACCCGCGACAAGGCCGAGGGGCTGGTCGCCGAGCTGCGCCGGCGTGGCTATGCGGCCTTCGTGCTGGAGTACCGCGGAGGCGGGCAGGTGCTGCACCGTGTGCGCGTCGGCCCGGAACAGGACCGCGCGCGCGCCGTGGCGATCGCGGAGCGGCTGCGCAAGGACGGCTTCCAGCCGGTCGTGGCACCGCATCCGTGATCGGCTAGAATGCCGCACCTTTCAATGGGAGCCGCGACCCGATGAATGGCGCCGACCACCTGTTCGGGATCATCCTGCTGGCCTCCGGTTTCGTCGGGTTCCTGCGCGGCTTCGTGCGCGAGGCGATCGCGCTGCTGTCCTGGCTGGTCGGACTCTGGCTTGCCTGGCACTTCGCCTACCTCGTGACGCCGGTGCTGGGCGGCGCCCTGGCCCAGCCTGGCGTGCGCGAATGGGTCGGGCGCGCGGTGGTGCTGTTCCTGGTGCTGCTGGCCGGCTCCGGCATCGGCGCGATCGTGGCGCATTTCACCCACCGGGCGACGGGTCTCGCGATCATGGACCGTAGCCTGGGGACCGTCTTCGGCCTGCTGCGCGGGGTGGTCGTGGTCGGCCTGCTGGTGATCGGCGGACGCGCCGTCAACCTCGACCTCGAACCCTGGTGGGACCGGACCAAGTCCATGCCGGTGGCGGAGGCGGTTGCCAACTGGCTTGAGCGCTATGCCGAGCCGGCCGCCGAGAAACTGATCGAGAAGGCCACAGCGAAGCCCGGTACCTGACGCGATGTGCGGCATCGTCGGCATCGTCGGCACCGGCCCGGTCAACCAGCGCATCTACGACGCCCTGACGGTGCTGCAGCACCGCGGCCAGGACGCGGCCGGCATCATGACGATGGATGACCGTGCGTTGTTCGTGCGCAAGGCCCGCGGCCTGGTGCGCGACGTGTTCCGCGAGGAGGACATGCGCCAGCTGGCGGGCAATGCCGGCATCGGCCACGTGCGCTATCCGACCGCCGGCTGCGACGGTGCCGACGAGGCCCAGCCGTTCTACGTCAACGCGCCGTTCGGGCTCGGCCTCGGCCACAACGGCAACCTGACCAACGCCGAGGAGCTGTCGCGCACGATGGTCGCCGAGGACCGGCGCCACCTGAACACGCGCTCCGACTCGGAAGTGCTGCTGAACGTGTTCGCCAGCGAGCTGCAGCGCTCGAGCGCGACGCGACCGGCGCCCGCCGACGTGTTCCGCGCCGCCCAGGGCGTGTTCCGGCGCTGCCGCGGCGGCTACGCCGTCGTCATGCTGATCGTCGGCCACGGCGTCCTCGGCTTCCGCGATCCGCACGGCATCCGGCCGCTGGTGCTCGGCCGGCGCAAGACGCAGCGCGGCATCGAGTGGATGCTGGCCTCCGAGAGCGTCGCGCTCGACATGCTCGGGTTCACGCTGGAGCGCGACGTGGCGCCGGGCGAAGCCGTCTACATCGACATGCACGGCCGCCTGTTTGCCGAGCAATGCGCGCCGCCGGGCGCGCACACGCCCTGCATCTTCGAGTACGTCTACTTCGCGCGACCGGACTCGATCATCGACAACATCTCGGTGCACAAGGCGCGCATGCGCATGGGCGAGAAGCTCGCCGACAAGATCCTGCGGCTGCGGCCGGACCACGACATCGACGTCGTGATCCCGATCCCGGACACCAGCCGCACCAGCGCGCTGCAGCTCGCGCTCAAGCTCAACGTCAAGTACCGCGAGGGCTTCGTCAAGAACCGCTACATCGGCCGCACCTTCATCATGCCCGGGCAGGAAATGCGGCAGAAGTCGGTGCGCGGCAAGCTGAATGCGATCGACCTCGAGTTCCGCGACCGCACCGTGCTGCTGGTGGACGACTCGATCGTGCGCGGCACGACCTCGGCGCAGATCATCGAGCTCGCGCGCGAAGCGGGCGCCCGCAAGGTCTATTTCGCCTCGGCGGCGCCGCCGGTGCGCTACCCGAACGTCTACGGCATCGACATGGCGGTCGCCTCGGAGTTCATCGCCAACGGCCGCAGCGAGGACGACGTGGCGGCCTCGATCGGCGCCGACTGGCTCATCTACCAGGACCTCGAGGACCTGGTCGCCGCCTGCCGCCACGACGACGCGCGCATCACCGCCTTCGACACGTCCTGCTTCTCCGGCGACTACGTGACCGGGGACGTCACGCGCGAGTACCTGGCCCGCATCGAGCACGAGCGCTCCGACGGCGTGCGCGCGCAGCGCTTGCTGGATCTCCCGGGCGGACGCACCGCGCGCGCCGTCTGAGGGGGCGCGCCGCCATGGCGGGCGCCGAACCCGACCCGCGCCGCGCGCTGCTGCTGCAGCTGTTCCATGCCGCGCTCGGCGCCGTCGACGGGC
>CAZYPM010000223.1:0-2944 GCA_964649205.1 uncultured Steroidobacteraceae bacterium | reverse complement strand
CGTGCTCGATCGTGTCGTCGAACACCCAGGCCTCGCCGATGCGCCATTCGCGCGTTTCCCCGCCCACGCGGAAACCGCAGGCCGGCGGCATCACCAGCGGCAGGTGCACCACCAGGCGGAAGTTGGCGACGCCCGTGTGCGGCGGGATGCGGGTCTTCGGCTGCAGCACCGAGAACATCAAATTGGGCGAACGCAGCGCGACCTCGGCCTGGGGCAGGCGCCGCACGGCCGCGAAGGTCTCGGGCGCGCGCCGGCAATGCGCCTCGATGGGGCGCGCCTTGTCGTAGAACTGGAAGGCGCTCCAGCGCGGGCTCCGGTTGAGCTCGCGCCACTGCTCGAGCGGCAGGTGTTCGTCGTACTGGATATAGGGCGCGAATTCCTTCTCGTCCTCGACCAGCACGCGCCCGAGCTCGCGCTGGATGGCGCCGGTCGCGGCCTCGAACTCCGCGAGCCAGGGGAATTCCTCGCGCTCGTAGAACTCGATCGGCGCCAGCCCGGGGAAATAGAAATCGGTCGGCTCCTGCTGGTAGCGCCTGCGCCGCCGCAGGGTCGTCTCGATGAACGACTCGACCCGCCTGCGCTCGACCGGCGTGCAGTGCCCGCTCGCATCCTCGGCACGTTCGCGGATGAAGCGGCCGAGGTCGTCGACGTAGCGGCCGTGCACCTCGCGCGCGCGCTCGAGCGCCTGGCGCGTCGGAGCATCGAGGTGGCGTTCCGGCGGCGCCTGCGCGATGGCGATGCCGTAGGCAACGGCCGCTTGTTTGCCGCGGCCCTGCCGGTCGAGCAGCACGGCCTGCATCAGCAGCGCGGCGAAATTGCGGTTGTCGAGTGTCAGCACCTGGCGCAGGGCGGACTGCGACCCCTGCAGGTCCTGGCGCTGGCTGCGAACGACCGCAAGATTCATCCACAGCGCCACGCTGCCGCTGTCGCGCTTCACGGCCTCGGCAAGCACGTTCTCGGCGCCTGCCAGGTCGCCGGCCGCCATGGCCTGCATGGCGGCCCGGTTCATGCGCGCGACTTCTTCGCTCATGCGGCGGCTAGCCTAGGGCCCGCCCCGCGTCGCCGCAAGGTTTTGCCCGCTCTCCGGGCAGCATTCATAATGCCCGCCCGTCGCCGCAACCGCGGGTCCAGGCATGGCGAGTCCGGTCGAACAGGCGAGCGCGAGCCCCCAGGCACTGTGGGCCGACGCCCGCGCCTGCCGCGCGGCCGGCGACCCTGCCGGGGAAGCCGCGGCACTGGAAGCGCTGCTGAAACTGCAGCCGCGCAATCTCCTGGCGCTGGTCCGGCGCGGCGACTGCTACGCCGCAGCGGGCGACCTGCGTTCGGCGACCTCGTTCTACCAGATGGCGCTGCGTTCCGCGCCCGCCGGCGGCCTCCCGGCGGAGACCGCGGCCGAACTCGCCCGCGCCCGGCTGGCCTGCGACCGCATCGCCGCCCAGTACCGCGACTACCTGCGGCAACGCCTCGCCGCCGGCGGTTTCGACCCTGCGCGTTCGAGCCGCCGCTTCGCGGATTCCGTGGACCTCATCCTCGGCGAGAAGCGCCTCTACCTGCAGGAGCCCAAGTACTACTACTTTCCGGGACTGCCCCAGATCCAGTTCTACCCGCGCGCCGACTTCCCCTGGCTGGACCGCGTGGAAGCCGCGTTCACCGATATCCGCAACGAGCTGCTGGCGGTGCTGGAGGAACCCTCGGCCTTCGCGCCCTATGTCCGGGGCCATTCGAACCGGCCTCACAAAGACCAGCTCGGCATGCTCAACAATCCGGCATGGAGCGCTTTCTACCTGTGGAAGAACGGCGAGGTGGTGCCGGAGAACGCTGCGCGCTGCCCGAAGACGCTGGCGGCGCTCGCGGACGCCCCGCTCACCCGCGTGCCGAACCGCTCGCCTTCCATCCTGTTCTCGCTGCTGCGGCCCGGGGCGCACATCCCGCCGCACAACGGCCTCATCAACACGCGCCTGATCTGCCACCTGCCGCTCATCGTGCCCGGCCAGTGCCGCTTCCGGGTCGGCAACGACGAGCGCGAGTGGGTCGAGGGCAAGGCCTGGGCCTTCGACGACACCATCGAGCACGAGGCCTGGAACGACAGCGCGGAGACCCGGGTCATACTGCTGTTCGACGTCTGGCGCCCGGAGCTGACCGAGGAGGAGCGCGCGCTGGTGGTGACGCTGTTCGAGGCGATCGACGCCCACAGCGGCAGGAAACCGGACTGGGAAATCTGAGCGCCGCGTCGGCGGCGACGGGGGATGGAAACGATGGGAATCCTGAGGATGTCCTGGCTCGCGGCGGCCGCGGCGGCTCTGCCATTCGCTGCGCTGGCGGACGACGCCCGTGCGGCGCTGCGAGCCTGCCGCGCGGAGTCCGATGATGCGAAGCGGCTCGCCTGCTATGACCGCGAGGCGGACCGGGTCGGGGCTGAACCCGTGGCAGCGGCGCCGCCACCGCCCGCGCCCGCGTTGACGCCCGAGGAACGCTTTGGGCGCCGCGGCGCGATGGCGCGCGAAGAAAAGGACCAGAAGAAGGCCGAAGCGCGCGAACTCGGCGAACTGCAGGCGATTGCCACCGAGATCTGGACCCGCGGCGACGGACTCATGCGCATCACGCTCGACAATGGCCAGGTCTGGTCGCTAAACGCCCCGGACCCGTTCTTCCGGCTCAAGACCGGCGACAAGGTGAAGATCCAGCCGGGGGCGCTCGGCTCGTTCCTGCTGTCCGGACCGTCCAAGCGCTCGACGCGGGTGACGCGGATCCAGTAGATGGGCGCCGCGCTCGTCTGCTGGAAGTGCGGCGCATCGCTCGAGGCGTACACGCTGCCCTTCTCGCGCACCGACGAGTGCCGCGCCTGCCGCGCCGAGCTGCACGTGTGCCGCATGTGCCGTTTCTATGACAGGAGCAAGGCGAAAAGCTGCGCCGAGCCCGTCGCCGACGAGGTCCAGGACAAGAC
>CAZYPM010000222.1:0-2953 GCA_964649205.1 uncultured Steroidobacteraceae bacterium | reverse complement strand
GCAGCGGACTGAAAATCCGCGTGTCGGTGGTTCGATCCCGCCCCTGGCCACCATCTTTCCCGAAGCCCAGTTCACCTTGGATGCTGGCGCTGATGATCTCCAGCGGGGCTTCGCTATTGCACTGTTGCTGCAAACTACAAAGGCGTTAGAGTCCATTTCTGCCCGCTACTCAATAGCGGGGGGACGTCGGCAAGGCGCCATATGAGCGCGCGCAGTATCAACATTTCCATTCTGTCTGGTTGATTTGCGCATATCGCTTCGATTGCCGAAAGCTCCGAATACAAGGTCATTGACAGAAATCAGCCTCAAGCGTATGAGGTTGCGCGATTGGATTTCCGCGCTGCGAGGTCGGTCCGCGAATCGTCCTCCGTAGGGATGCAACGACTATGCACAAATGGAAGTGGCTAGTTGTCGGATTCTTTGGCGCGGCAATTGTCATCTCCTTACTGCTGCTGGCAGATTCTAAGCGCGTCTCATGGGCTAGCCTTACGCGCGAACCGTCCGGTCGCCCTGACCAATCCGAGCCAGACAGATTGAAGGATGATGCCGACTCAACTGACGCCAAGAAGCGGCCGCCACAAGGCGTGTTTGCGAGTCTTGGGACCGATCAGCAGTTTGAGGAGGCAATCTTGGATGGATCCAAGTTGGACGATTTCATCCTGCTGCACATTCCGCGGGCGAAGTCGGGCGACGCCGACAGTGCGTACTACCTAGCCGAGGCGTTGAGGTACTGCAGCATGGAGCTAGAGCAGTTCGATATGTCTTTCGCCTACTACGACAAACAAGATTCAGACGCCTCCTCCAACTTGGAGCATCAGGTACAGATAATTATGGACGGTTTGATCGGCAAGCCTGAATTCTATCGAAGGCAAGTGCGGCGACACTTGGATCGAGCAATGGCATGCAAATCGCTGGACATAGACTCGCAAGATCTCCATGGAAGAGCGGAGTCATGGAGCAAGCAAGCAAAGGCTTTGATGCAACCAATTGCTCTGGCCCGCGGGGCTAGGCTCAGTCCGAGGAATGCAAGCATTTCAGCGGAAAAACTGAATAGTTCAAAAGCAGCGATGCGAGATGCGCTCTCTCGTAGCAAGAATCTAGTGATATTGCTGTCTGCAAGTTCCGTTGCTGCTGTTGCTACAGGTCGTGACTTCACTACTGAGCGTCTTGCTTGGGCCATCTTGGCGTGTAATTACGAGGACTGCGGCACGCTCAACTATTTGTATCTAGGAAAATGTGAAGCCATGGTTCTGCAAGGTAGTTCGGATTGCTCAGAGCAGATGTCGGACCTTGACTACCTGCGTCTGAAGTATCCGAATCATTTCGATGTCGCTCGTGGTCGAGCATCTGAGCTGTACGAAGCTCTAGAGAAGGGAGACTGGAGTACGGTTGGGCTCAATTAGAGCGCAACTATACCGCGCGACGGGGCTAGTTGACACTGGAGCGAGCTTGAAGGGAGGCGCAAACATGTTCACTGCAAGAATCTTGAGTCTCCTAGTGGGAATGTCAGTTAACGCGACTGCCGTGGCAGGCTTTGTGTCTTGGAAGGAGCCTGTTGATTGTGTGGGCGCGTATCAGGGATATCTATTTAGTTGGCTTCAAGACCCACTCGAATGCGAGATCTTCAAGCAGCAGTACCTACGCAATCCACAAGGCTGGATTACTCGCAATACTACTTACGAGCCTAGCGGTTGCATTTACGTTGGCACCGGAATGCCATTTGGCGGATTTACTACAAATTGGAAAACCAGGGCTGAAAATTGTCCCGTGCCGAACCCCAGGGACTCAAATTGGGTTGCATTTTATCACCCGGACGATTGTGAAGAGATTCCATGACGTTTCGTTAGGTGACCATGCAGCGGTGGAGGCATGAAGCCAATAGTATCTCTTCCAAAGCCTTCGCGAGTTCCACACTATGGTTTGGCGTTGAGTGCGCGGGGCGCGAATTCGTCCTTTTACTGTCGAGCAGAACCTTGGCAGCCAAAAAGCAACCGCCCCGAGCCAACTGGAGCCAACTCCAGCCAACTCGGGGCGGGGACGATTTCAGTAGAATCAGTGCTCCAGGTTTTCTCAGGGTCGCTTGGGTTGACCTCCTTAACGACTGAAAATCCGCGTGTCGGTGGTTCGATCCCGCCCCTGGCCACCAATTCACGCAGGACTCTCCCGCGCAGCGCCTGTGACTGGGGCTGCATCCGCGTCAGGGACTGAGATTTCCGTCACACAAATCGGGCTGGTGGCTACCGGTCCCGACACTGCGGTTTCCGTCACATTGTCCGTGACCGGCCCCTGACAACATTCTGTCTCGTCGCCAGCCGCGAGGCACGGACCATGGCGCTTGTGATCGTCTCCGCCGGAACGCTGGCCAGCTCGAGGCTGCGCACCGTGACGTTGCGCCCGCTTGCCACGGTGGCGGGTGCACTGACGCTGGCGGGCCTGCTCGGCGGATTCGCGCTGGGGTACCACTTCGGCGGCGCCGAGGCCTCGGATCTGGCTCAGCCGCACGAATTCGCAAGCCTGGATCCCTCGCTGCCCGGGAACCAGCCCCTGATCCGCGAGATTGGAAGCCTGTCGGGCCGCCTGATCCAGCTCGAGGCGGTGGCTGGACGCCTCAGCAAGCAGCTCGGCGGGAAACCGCCGAAGGTCAAGGTCGCCGCGGATTCCCCGGCCAACGTCGCCCACGAGCCGGCGGGCGGACCGCTGCTCGCACCGGCATTCGGCGCCGTGGCGGGCACCGGCGCATCGCTGTACCAGCTCAACCTGGGCCTCGACCAGGTCGAGGCGAGCCTCGACGGGATCGCTTCGATGGTTGCGCGGCGCGACCTCGACGGCATGGCATTCCCGAGCCGGACGCCGATCCCCGGCGTCGGGGTCTCGTCCGGCTTCGGCCGCCGCATCGATCCGTTCACGCAACGGCTCGCGCGGCATGCCGGCATCGACTACACCGCGCCGCATG
>CAZYPM010000221.1:1552-2953 GCA_964649205.1 uncultured Steroidobacteraceae bacterium | reverse complement strand
GATGCGGGCCGGGACCCGGGATCCGTCGAGGTGCTCGAGCGGTATGCGCGCGAGCACCGGCGCGTGTCGCTGCCGATCTACCACGGCACCAACGCGATCGTGCGCCTGTTCACCCGCGATCACGGCCCGGCGCTGGCGGCGCGCCGCGCGGTGCTGGCGGCTTCCCAGCGACTGCCGCTGTTCGGGCGGCTGGTGCGCTCCGCGATCCGCAGCCGGCTGATGGGCACGGGTTCCGCCTGAAACCTGCGGCGCGGGTTACGATCTCCAGATCATGCTGGAGACGCGCGGCCGCGCCCACGATCCCGTTCCCCCCGTGTCGTCCCCGGACGCCGGCTACGGCACGCCCGGGTACCGCGCCTACGTCCTCAACATGCTGCTGCTGGTCTACGTGCTCAACTTCATCGACCGCGGCCTGCTCGCGGTCGTCGCCCGACCGCTCAAGGCGGAAATCCCCATCTCCGATACAGCCTGGGGCCTGCTGACGGGATTCGGATTCGCGCTGCTCTATACGACCGCCGGACTGCCGATCGCGCGCATGGCGGAGACCCGCAACCGCGTCTGGATCATCGGCGTCTGCCTCGCGTTCTGGTCGCTGATGACGGCCGCCTGCGGACTGGCGGCCGATGTCACGATCGGCGGCATCGTGATCGGTGCATTCTGGGTGCTGCTCGCCTGCCGCATCGGCGTCGGGCTGGGCGAGGCCGGCTGCACGCCGCCGGCGAATTCGCTGATCGCCGATTACTACCCGCCGCGGCGGCGTTCGACCGCGATCGGCTACTACTCGATGGGCGTCACGCTCGGGACGATGCTCGCGAACATGATCGGCGGCCCGGTCGCCGACTGGTTCGGATGGCGCGCCGCGTTCCTGATCCTCGGCCTGCCGGGCGTCGCCGTCGCGGTCCTGTTCGTGCTGACCACGCGCGAACCGCCGCGCGGCTACACCGATCCGCCGCACCTGCCGAAACCGGAGCGGGTCCCGCTGCGCGAGGCCTGCCGCGAACTGCTGTCGAAGCGCTCGTACTGGTGGATGACGGTGGGCGCGACGATCGCCGCATTCTGCGGCTACGCGATCTGGAACTTCCAGTCGCTCTTCATCCAGCGCACTTTCGACCTGACGACCGGCCAGGCCGCGCTCTGGTTCAACACGCCGTCCGCGGCCGCGGGCGCCATCGGCACGGTGCTGCTCGGGTGGACGGCCCAGCAGCTGAGCGGACGGATTCCCGGCGCGATCGCCTGGCTGGCGGCGGCCGGCCTGTTCGCCTGCGTTCCGCTCTACGTCATGGCATTCACGACCGCGAACCTCTGGCTCTGCGCCATCGGCCTTGCCCTCGCGAGCTTTGCGAAATACGGCTACATCGGCGCCCAGTACACGATCAGCCAGGGCGTGGTCTCGATGCGCGT
>CAZYPM010000221.1:0-1452 GCA_964649205.1 uncultured Steroidobacteraceae bacterium | reverse complement strand
CGGACCAGTACGCCTTCTGCCTCGCGGCCAATGCGGCGAGCACCCAGGCGTCCATGCTGTGGATCTGCGCCATCTACGTCCTGGCCGCCCTGGCTTTCGTCGCCAGCGCCCGCGGCCTGCGGCGCGATCTCGTCGCCTGAGGGCTGGGCCGGCAGGGCATTGCGCCAGCGGGCGCACAAAAAAATGCCCGGTGATCCTTGCGGACCACCGGGCGGATACCCGGCTTGGGGATGCAATCCGGGCGACCCGCTCAGGGAGGGAAGCGGGGAGCACCTTGCGGCGCTCGAAACCTTAGATGGGGGCGATTAAGACAAGTTCCAGAGCGCACAGCACCCTGATTCTTATACGTTTTTAGTGGGCGTCGTCCCAGTTCGGCCCGCTGCCCGTGTCCACCTTGAGCGCGACCGACAACTCGGCGGCGCCGGCCATGATCTCGACGACCTTCTTGCGGACCTTTTCGACCGCGGCATTCGCCACTTCGAGCACCAGCTCGTCATGCACCTGCATCACGAGGTGGGCCTTCACCTTCGACTCCGCCAGCCAGGCGTGCACGCCGATCATGGCGCGCTTGATGATGTCGGCGGCCGTGCCCTGCATGGGCGCGTTGATGGCGCTGCGCTCGGCGTACTGCTGCAGGTTGCGGTCGCGCGAGCGGATGTCGGGCAGGTAGAGGCGCCGCCCGAAAGCCGTCTCGACGTAGCCCTGCGTGCGCGCCTGCTCGCGCGTGCGGTCCATGTACTCGCGCACCGCGGGGTAGCGGCCGAAGTAGCGCGCGACGTATTCCTGCGCGGCGTGGCGCTCGATGCCGAGCTGGCGCGCGAGCCCGAAGGCCGACATGCCGTAGATCAGCCCGAAGTTGATCGCCTTCGCCGCGCGGCGCTGGTCCGCGGTCACTTTTTCGGGTCTGGTGTCGAACACCTCGGCGGCGGTCGCGCGGTGGATGTCGCCGTCGTCGGCAAATGCGCGGCGCAGCCCCTCGTCGCCGGAGAGGTGCGCCATGATGCGCAGCTCGATCTGCGAGTAGTCGGCCGACAGCAGCACGTAGCCCCTGGGCGCGACGAAGGCCTGGCGGATGCGGCGGCCCTCGGGCGTGCGCACCGGGATGTTCTGCAGGTTCGGGTCGCTGGACGACAGGCGGCCGGTGACGGCCACGGCCTGGTGATAGGAGGTGTGCACGCGGCCGGTCTTTTCGTCGATCTGCTCCGGCAGCTTCTCGGTGTAGGTCGAGCGCAGCTTCGCGAGGCCGCGGTACTCGAGGATGATGCGCGGCAGCAGGTATTTTTCCGCGAGCTCCTCGAGTACGTCCTCGGAGGTCGAGGGCTGGCCGGTGCGCGTCTTGGCGCCGACCGGCAGGCCGAGCTTGGTGAACAGGATCTCCTGCAGCTGTTTCGGCGAATCGAGGTTGAAGGGCTGGCCGGCGGACTTGTGCGCGTCGGCCTCGAGCTCCACCAG
>CAZYPM010000220.1:0-2976 GCA_964649205.1 uncultured Steroidobacteraceae bacterium | reverse complement strand
AACGGCGTGCTCTTGCGCGAGCCGCGGAAGCCGGAGCCGCCGGAGGTGGCCCAGGCGAGCGTGTTGCCCTGGCGGTCGGTGATCGTGACGATCGTGTTGTTGAACGAGGCGTGGATGAAGGCGATGCCGTCCGACACCTGGCGCTTCACCTTCTTGCGCGCCTTGGCCGCGGCCGGCGCGGCGGCCTGCTTGCCCTCCGCCTTCGCGTCCGGCTTGGCCTCGGCCTTCGCTTCGGTCTTCTCTTCGCTCATGTCCGGTTAAACCTTGCCCGCCTGGACGTTGGTCTTGATCGCCGCGCGGCGCGGTCCCTTGCGCGTGCGCGCGTTGGTGCGCGTGCGCTGGCCGCGCGCCGGCAGCCCCTTGCGGTGGCGGATGCCGCGATAGCAGCCGAGATCCATCAGCCGCTTCAGGCTCATCGCGTTCTCGCGGCGCAGGTCGCCCTCGACCATGAAGCGCGAGACCTGCGCGCGCAGCGCGTTGACCTCGGGCTCGGTCAGGTCGCGGACCTTGGTGGAGGGCGCGACGCCCGCCGCCTTGCACACCGCGAGCGCACGCGAGCGGCCGAGGCCGTAGACGTGCGTCAGCCCGATGCCGATGTGCTTGTTGACGGGAATGTTGATGCCGGCGATGCGCGCCATGCGACTAGCCCCCGAGCCGCGGGAAACGCGGCAGTATACGTGAAAACATCGTTTTCCTCAACACTTTCAAGGCCCTGCGACTCAGCCCTGGCGCTGCTTGTGGCGGGCATCCGACGAGCAGATGACCCGCACGACGCCGCGGCGCCGCACGATCTTGCAGTTCTTGCAGATCTTCCTGACCGATGGACGTACCTTCATGACGATCCTCTCCCCGCGCTCAGCGCGGCACTCCGCCGCGGCCGAAGCCGCGCAGGTTGGCCTTCTTCATCAGGCCCTCGTACTGGTGCGACATCATGTGCGCGTTCAGCTGGGCCACGAAGTCCATGACCACGACGACCATGATCAGCAGCGACGTGCCGCCGAAGTAGAACGGCACGCGCCCGTAGGACATCAGGATTTCGGGCAGCAGGCACACCAGCGTCACGTACAGCGCGCCCCAGACCGTGAGCCGGGTCAGCACCTTGTCGATGTACTCGCCGGTCTGCTGGCCGGGGCGGATGCCCGGGATGAACGCGCCGCCCTTCTTCAGGTTGTCCGCGGTCTCGCGCGAGTTGAACACCAGCGCGGTGTAGAAGAAGCAGAAGAAGATGATCAGGCCGCCGTAGATCAGCAGGTGCAGCGGCTGGCCCCAGCCCAGCGCCGCGGCCAGCGTCTGCAGCCAGGTGCCGGCCTCGCCGGTGCCGAAGAAGGAGGCGAGCGTCGCCGGGAACAGCAGCAGCGAGGACGCGAAAATGGGCGGGATGACTCCCGACATGTTGAGCTTGAACGGCAGGTGGCTGGTCTGGCCCGCGTACATGCGCCGGCCGACCTGGCGCTTGGCGTAGTTGACCGGGATGCGGCGCTGGCCGCTCTCGACGAACACGCAGAACGCCGTCACCGCGCCGATCAGCAGCAGCAGGATGATCGCGAACGCGGGGTTCATCTCGCCGCTGCTGACCTGCTGGAAGGTGCCGCCGATCGCCGACGGCAGTCCCGAGATGATGCCGGCGAGGATGATCATCGAGATGCCGTTGCCGATGCCGCGCTCGGTGATCTGCTCGCCGAGCCACATCAGGAACATCGTGCCCGCGGTCAGCGTCAGCACCGCCGGCAGCGTGAAGTTGAAGAATCCCGGGTTGATGACCACGCCCTGGTTCTGGAACGCGGTCGCCGCGGCGAAGCCCTGGAATGCGGCCAGCACCACGGTGAAGTAGCGGGTCCACTGCGTCAGCTTGCGCCGGCCGGACTCGCCCTCCTTCTTGATCGCGGCCATCGACGGCACGACCACCGCCATCATCTGGATGATGATGGACGCCGAGATGTAGGGCATGACGCCCATCGCGAAGATCGAGAGGCGCTCCAGCGCGCCGCCGGAGAACATGTTGAACAGCCCGAGGATCGTGCCCTCCTGGCTCTCGAACAGGCGCGCGAGCGCGATCGGGTCGATGCCCGGCACCGGCACGAAGGTGCCGATCCGGTAGACGACCAGCGCCCCCAGCAGGAAGAACAGGCGATGGCGCATCTCGGTGTAACGCGTGACGTCACCGAGCGCGACCGCCGCATTGCCCGCCGTGGTCGCCATCAGTCGATCTTCCCGCCCGCCTTCTCGATGGCCGCGCGCGCGCCCTTGCTGGCGACGATCGCCGGGCCCTTGAGCGTGACCGCGCGGGCGATCTCACCCGACAGGATCACCTTGGCGCGCTCGGTCCTCTGCGGCACCACCGAGGCCTCGATCAGCGCCTGCAGGTCCACGAGGTCCGACTTCACCTTGGCGAGGTCGGTCAACGTGACCTCGGCGCGGGTCGGCCGGATCGCCGAGCGGAAGCCCACCTTCGGCAGGCGGCGCTGCAGCGGCACCTGGCCGCCCTCGAAGCCGACCTTGTGGTAGCCGCCCTTGCGCGCCTTCTGGCCCTTGCCGCCCTTGCCGCAGGTCTTGCCCTGGCCCGCGGATGCGCCGCGCCCGACGCGCAGGCGCGGGCGCTTGCTGCCCGGCGCCGGCTTGAGTTCGTTCAGTCGCATCGCCATCGCTCCTTCAGGCCTTCTCGACCGCGAGCAGGTGCTTCGCGGCGTTGATCATGCCGCGCACCTGCGGCGTGTCCTGCACCACGCGTGAATCGCGGATGCGCCGCAGCCCGAGTCCGTGCACCGAGGCACGGATACTGTGGAGCTGCCCGTGCACGCTGCCCTTGAGCGTCACCTTGATCTTTTCCTGGCTCATGTGCTTCAGCCCGTGATCTCTTCCAGTGTCTTGCCGCGCTTGGCCGCGATCCGCTCCGGCGCCGCCATGCGCGAGAACGCGTTGAAGGTCGCGCGCACCACGTTGATCGGGTTGCGCGAGCCATAGCTCTTCGCCAGCACG
>CAZYPM010000219.1:0-2984 GCA_964649205.1 uncultured Steroidobacteraceae bacterium | reverse complement strand
CCTGCCACGGCAGCGAGCAGATGTACCAGGCGCTGCGCTCGCTCGGCGTGCCGACACAGCTCGTGATCTACCCGGGCGAGTGGCACCCGGTGACGGTGCCCTCCTACCTGCGCGACCGCATGCAACGGCACCTCGACTGGTACGGGCGCTACCTGGGCGGCGACCAGCGGTTGTAGCGCTTCAGCAGCTCGATCAGCCTGTCGTGCGGCAGCGCGATCGCGTCATGCCCGTCCTGGCCCCGCATGTCCTGCGCGGCGACCAGCGCGTTGACGATCGCCTCCTCCGTCGCCTGCACGGTCGCGGCGAACAGCGGATCGAGTGCGCCGTTGTCGAGGAAATCCGCGGCGGCATGCGTATCGCTCGCGATCGCCTGGGCGTTGGCGGTGGAGAACGCGATGAAGATGTCGCCCGAGCCGTTGCCCGCGATCGAGCCCATGCGCGCGAGACCCAGGCCCGCGCGGCGCGCGATGCGCTTCAGCTGGTGCGGCAGCAGCGGCGCGTCGGTCGCCACCACGATGATGATCGAGCCCGTTTCCCCGCGCTGGTCCTGGTAGGCGCGATGCTCGCGGATGTGCTCGCCCACCGGCACGCCCGCGATGCGCAGGGTCTCGCGCAGTCCGTAGTTCGCCTGCACCAGGACCCCGACCGTCTGCGCGCGATCCGCCACCGTCACGCGCCGCGAGGCCGTGCCGATGCCGCCCTTGAACTCGTGGCAGATCATGCCGGTGCCGCCGCCGACGTTTCCTTCCGCGACCGGCCCGCCCGCGGCGCTTTCGAGCGCCGCGATCGCGTGCGCCGGCTGCACGTGGAAGCCGTTGATGTCGTTCAGGTGACCATCCCAGGTTTCGGCCACCACCGGCAGCGACCACCAGTAGCCGTCGGCGCCGGCGCCGCCCTGATGCACGCGCCAGGCTATGACCGCGTCGCGCACCACGCCGACGCTGTGCGTGTTGGTGATCATGACGGGGCCGTCCAGCTCGCCGGATTCCTCCAGCCAGGTAGTTCCCGTCATCTCGCCGTTGCCGTTCAGCGAGTGCCAGCCGCCGAACACGGGCGTCGCGAAGCTGTCTCGCCCGCGCGGCAGGATGGCGGTCACGCCGGTGCGCACCTTGCGCCCGTCCGGCAGGTCCTCGATCAGGGTCGTATGGCCGACCGTGACGCCCGCGACGTCCGTGATCGCATTGAGCGCCCCCGGTTCGCCCTCGAACGGCACGCCGAGGTCGCGGGCGCGTGGCCCCGCCATGCAGGAGGCTGTCGCAAACAGCATCAATAATGTCAGGATGGTTTTCATGACCGGGAATCCCGTGATGACCGAAAGTCCGGCGCTGGCATTGCCGCCTGCGTACTACCTGGGCGCCGACATGCTAGCGCAGGACCGCCGCTCGGTGCTCGCGCGCGGCTGGCAGCTGGTCGCGCACGCCGCGGATCTCGCGGGCGCCGGCGACCACGTCGTTACGACGGTCGCCGACGTGCCGGTGCTCGTGGTGCGTGGCGACGATGGCGGGCTGCGCGCCTTCGCCAACGTCTGCCGCCACCGCGCGGGACCGCTCGCACTCGAGAACGGGCGCGGCGCGCGCATGCTGCACTGCCGTTACCACGGCTGGATCTACGGCCTCGACGGCTGCCTGAAGCGCGCGCCCGGGATGCAGGATGCGGCGGGTTTCGACGCCCGCACCATCCGGCTGCCGTGCTTCGCAGTCGAGGAATGGCTGGGACTCGTGTTCGTCAACGTCGGCGGCGATCCGGTGCCGTTCGCCGAAGTGGTGGAGGGCATCGCGGAGCGCATAGCGCCCGCGGATTTCGCGCCCATGCGGCACGTGCACAGCCGCACCTATGAGGTGGCCTGCAACTGGAAGGTGTACGTGGACAACTACGTCGAGGGCCACCACCTGCCGTACGTGCACCCGGGCCTGACGCAGGCGCTCGATTACCGCAGCTATTCCACCGAGTCGGCGCGCTGGCATTCGCTGCAGCATTCGCCGGTCGCCCCCGACGGCGCCGCCTACGGCGCCGGCCACGCCTGGTACTACTTCCTCTACCCGAACACCATGTTGAACGTCATGCCCGGCCGGCTGCAGGCCAACCGTGTGCTGCCGCTGGCGCCGGACCGCTGCCGCGTGGAATTCCACTACTATTACCTGCCCGATCGGGAGGCAGAGGCGCGGATCGCCGCGGACCTCGCATTCACCGACCGGGTGCAGCAGGAGGACGGCGCCATCTGCGAGCAGGTGCAGCGGGGACTCGCCTCGGGCTACTACGAGCCGGGCCGGCTGTGCCCGCGCCACGAGGCGGCGGTCGCCCATTTCCACCGGCTGCTGCTGGCCGATTACGCGCGCGAAGCGATGGAGAATGCATGAGATTTCGCCGGCAGATGCTCGCCATGGTCCTGGCCGCCTTCGCAGCAACCGCCGTCGCGCAACCCGTCGTGGTGCGCGCCGGGCGCCTGCTCGACGTGGAGCAGGGCCGTTACCTCCTGGACCAGGCGATCCGCATCGACGACGGGCGCATCGTCTCGGTCTCGCCCTGGGGCGCGGGCGCGCGCGGCGGCGCACAGCTCATCGACTGGTCGGCCTACACCGTGCTGCCGGGTCTCATCGACCTGCACACGCACCTGGTCGGCGACATCAGCTCGGCGGACGTCGCGGCGCCGCTGTCGAGCTCCGCGGCCCGCGACGCGCTGATCGGCGCGGCGCATGCGCGCGCGACGCTCGCGGCGGGATTCACCACCGTGCGCGACGTCGGCACCTATCGCGCGCACGTGGACGTCGCGCTCCGCAATGCCATCAACGCGGGCCTGGTCGAGGGACCGCGCATGTACGTGGCGGGCGCCTACGTCACCGTCACGGACGGCGGCGGCGAGGTCACCGGCCTGCCCGAGGGCACGGTGGTGCCGGACGAGATGCGCCGCGGCGTCGCCAACGACGCCGACGAGGTCCGCTTCCGCGTGCGCGAACTGCTCGCCAACGGCGCGGACTTCATCAAGG
>CAZYPM010000218.1:0-2995 GCA_964649205.1 uncultured Steroidobacteraceae bacterium | reverse complement strand
GGGCAGGCGCCGTGCGGGTTGTTGAACGAGAACAGCCGCGGCTCGAGCTCCGGCAGCGAATAGCCGCAGACCGTGCAGGCGAACTTGTCGGAGAACAGCAGTTCCTCGCGCTTCGGATCGTCGAGGAACGCGACCCGCGCCGCGCCCTCGCTGAGCCGCAGCGCGGTCTCGAAGGACTCCGCGAGGCGCTGCTGCAGGTCGGCGCGCACCTTGAAGCGGTCCACCACGGCCTCGATGGTGTGCTTGCGCTTGGCGTCGAGCTTCGGCACCGCGTCGAGCTCGACGTACTTGCCGTCCACGCGCGCGCGCACGAAACCCTTGCCGCGCAGCTCCTCGACCACCTGCAGGTGCTCGCCCTTGCGGCCGGTGACCACGGGCGCGAGCAGCGCGAGCGCGGTGCCCTCGGGCATCGACAGCACCTGGTCCACCATCTGGCTCACGGTCTGCGCCGCGAGCTCGAGCCCGTGGTCCGGGCAGCGCGGGATGCCGGCGCGGGCGTAGAGCAGGCGCAGGTAGTCGTAGATCTCGGTCACGGTGCCGACCGTCGAGCGCGGGTTGTGCGAGGTGGATTTCTGCTCGATCGAGATCGCGGGCGAAAGCCCCTCGATCGAGTCCACGTCCGGCTTCTCCATCATGGACAGGAACTGCCGCGCGTAGGCGGAGAGCGACTCGACGTAGCGCCGCTGGCCCTCGGCGTAGATGGTGTCGAAGGCGAGCGAGGACTTGCCGGATCCCGACAGGCCGGTGAACACGATCAGGCGGTCGCGCGGCAGCTCGAGGTCGAGCCCCTGCAGGTTGTGCGTGCGCGCGCCGCGGATGTGGATGGTCTTGCTCATCGGGCAGCCTGATAGAATAGCCCGCCCGTTCCGGGCACCGCAAAGGGATATCCGCTCTTGCCGCAGAATGGCGCGGCGCTGTCTCCCGCCGAGCGCCGCGTGCTGCTGCCGCTGGCGGCGATCTACGCCACGCGGCTGTTCGGCCTGTTCCTGCTGCTGCCGGTGCTCGCGCTGCACGTCGGCGGGCTGCCGGGCGGCACGCCGGTCCTTGCCGGACTCGCGGTGGGCGCCTACGGCATGGCCCAGGCCGTCATGCAGATTCCGTTCGGCGCCTGGTCGGACCGCTACGGCCGCAAGCCGCTGATCGTCGCCGGGCTCTCGCTGCACATCGCGGGATCGGCGCTCGGCTGTTTCGCCGGCAGCGCCTGGGCCGTGGTCGCGGCCCGCACGGTGCAGGGCCTGGGCGCGGTCTCGGGGCCGGTCATGGCGCTGGTCGCAGACCTCACGCGCGCCGCCTCGCGCACGCGCGCGATGACGGTCATCGGCGTCAGCATCGGCGCCTCCTTCGTGCTGTCGCTGGTGGCGGGGCCCTGGCTGTCGGAGGCCATCGGCGTCGACGGCGTGTTCGCCCTGATCGGGCTGCTGGGCGCGATCGCCATGGCGCTCGTCCTGTTCGCCGTGCCGGATCCGCCCGCGCGCAGCACGCCGGCAGCACGGCGCACCGGCCCCGGCGCCTGGGCCGCGCCGCTGCTGCCGCACTACACCGGCGTCTTCATGCTGCACCTGACGCTGACCGCGGTCTTCGTCGCCGTGCCGTATGCGCTGCGCGACTGGCACGGCATCGCGACCGGCCGGCACTGGCAGGTCTATCTCGCCGTTTTTGCGGCGTCCCTCGCGCTGACCCTGCCGCTGGTGCTGTGGTCCGAGCGCAGCCGCAGGCCGGGGCTGCCGCTGGTGGCGGCGGGGGGCCTGCTCGTGCTCGCGCTCGCGGCGCTCGCCTGGCTGCACCAGGACCTGCGCTGGCTGGCGGCGGCGCTCGCGGCCTATTTCGGCGCCTTCAATTTCCTCGAGGCGCGGCTGCCGGCGATGCTGGCCGCGGCCGCGGGCGAGGCATCGCGCGGCGCGGCGCTCGGCGTGTTCGCCACCTGCCAGTTCGCGGGCGCCTTTGCGGGCGGGGCCGCCGGCGGGGTCATCCTGGGCAGCGGACTGGCGCTGCCGGGGATCTTCTTCGGCGCCGCCATGGCCGCCCTGGGCTGGCTGCCGCTGGCGTTTCGCGCCGAATCCCGCTGAAGCCGGTCCATTTCCGCTGCGCCGGCTGCCGCGCGGCGACTACAATGGGCGCTCCAACGAGAGAACATCGGGGGCAGCCATGGCACGCGGCGTCAACAAGGTCATCCTGATCGGCCACCTGGGGCAGGACCCCCAGCAGCGCGCGATGCCGTCCGGCAAGGCGGTGGTCAACCTGCGGCTCGCGACCACCGACCAGTGGCGCGACAAGCAGACCGGCGAGAACAAGGAAGCGACGGAGTGGCACAACGTCGTGATGTTCGACCGGCTCGCCGAGATCGCCGCCGAGTACCTGCGCAAGGGCTCGCAGATCTACGTCGAGGGCCGCATCCGCACGCGCAAGTGGCAGGACAAGGAAGGCCAGGACCGCTACACCACCGAGATCGTCTGCAACGAGATGCAGATGCTGGGCGGGCGCGGCGGCGGTGCCCAGGCCGCGCCTGCGCCCGTGGATCGCGTCGCCGACCGTGCGGCGGAGAAGGGCACGCGCGCCGAGACCGCCGGGGCCGCCGAGTCCTTCGACGACGATATCCCGTTCTAGCGCGGAGCGCGGTAGCCGCCGCGCACGCCGCGCGGCGACAGCACGATCTGCCAGAGCTGCGAGCGGCCGGAGCGGAAGGTCGCCATCGAACTCGCGAGGTAGTAGCCCCACATGCGCCGGAAGCGCTCGTCGTAGCGCTCGCCGAGCTGCGGCCACGCCTGCTCCACGTTCTGGCGCCAGGCCTGCAACGTGCGGTCGTAGTCGGCGCCGAAACAGTGCCAGTCCTCGATCACGAACAGGCCCTCGATCGCCCGGGTGACCTGCGCCGCCGACGGCAGCATGGAGTTCGGGAAGATGTACCTGCCGATCCACGGGTCGATCGATTTCGAGCTGCGGTCGCGGCCGATCGTGTGCAGCAGGAACAGGCCGTCGTCGCCGAGGCAGGAGCGCG
>CAZYPM010000217.1:0-2996 GCA_964649205.1 uncultured Steroidobacteraceae bacterium | reverse complement strand
TCTCGCAGGCGATCTGGACCAGCCAGGCGCTGGAGCCTGCTGCCGACGGCTGGTTCCTCCGCTCCCAGGAGCAGTGGACACAGGAGACCGGGCTCTCGCGCTGGGAGCAGGAGACCGCTCGCCGCGCCTTGCGCCGCTCGGGGCTGCTCGAAGAACGGCGGGTCGGCATGCCGGCCAAGCTCTGGTTCCGCGTCCGAGCCGATGCGGTCTGGCGCGCGCTGCAGGCCCATGCCGGGGCGGCTGACCGGTGAGCGCCGGAGGAGGCAGCCGACGTGGCTGAGGACGCGCGCCGCGAGCACGAGGAATCACAGGCGGCGGCTGGCGACGGCGACGCCGCGCCGCTCGCCGTCATCTGGCCGCTGCTGGGCCGTCACATCGCCTTCCATCGGCGGCTGGTGGATCTCACATCCAGCGTCAAGGCGGCGCTCCTGCTGTCGCAGTCGATCTACTGGACGCGCCACGGTCGGGACATCGCCCGGAACGGCGGCTGGTTCCACAAGACGACGGAGCAGTGGGCGATCGAGACCGGACTGTCGCCGAAGGAACAGGCCAGCGCGCGCGAGGTGCTTCGCAATCTCGCGCTCCTGGACGACCAGCGCATCGGTATTCCCGCGCGGCTGCATTTCAGGTTGAGGCTGGACGAGCTCGGCGCGCGGCTCGCCGATCGGATTGCCGGCCATCCGCAGGCGGTGGACTGGAGCGATCGGCTCGTGCTCGCGGAACTGCTCGGTCCGTCGGTGGCCTTCCACCGGACGCTCGTCGAGGTCGCGGGTGGCGTGCACGGCGGGCTGATGCTGTCGCGCGCACTGCACCTCACGCGGCTGCAGGTCCGACGTCGTCTGGACCAGTGGATCGTCAGCTCGGCCGCGCGCTGGTTCGAGGAGCTCGGTCTCACGCGGCGCGAACAGGAAACGGCGCGGCGCGATCTCGTCCGTGCCGGGCTCTGGGAGGAGTGCCTGCGCGGCATTCCGCCGAGCCTGGTGGCGCGCATCAGGCTCGACTGCCTGCTGACATTGCTGACCGAAGACGTCTCGCCGGCACGGGCCACCGACCTGCGCGGCGTCGATCCAGAGCGTGACGTTGGCGCAGCCAACGATTCACCGAAGAGCGATTCAAGACTGTGGCATCCCCGCAGCCTTGCCACGCCGAATCCGCCACGACAGTTCGGCCCGACCCGCGAACACGGTTCACCCGAAAGCGCCGCTCTTCTTATGAATCACAGTACAGGTGAATCACTACAACCACAGAACACCGGCTCGCCAGCGCCTGCGTCGGCCCCCGTGGATGGTGGCGGCGAGTTGATCTTCCCCGAGCAAATGCTGCCGGACGAGCGCCAGGCAGCACGCGTGCTGCTTCGCCCCTGCGGCGATCACGCCCAGGCTCTGCTCGACGAGCTTGCCGGCCGGCTGCAGATGGGCGGCGTGCGCAGCAGTCCGGTCGCGTACCTGCGCGGGCTCATCGCGCGCGCCGGCGCCGGCAGCTTCGTACCGGAGCTCGGTCTCCGCGTGGCGGCCGCGCGTGCGCAGCGCCAGAAGGAGGCCGCTCTGCGTCGCGAACGCGAAGCCGAGGAACGGCGTCTCGCGGCCGAACGCGCCACGCCCGAGTACCAGGCCAGGGCTCGCGCGCAGCGCGAGAAGGTCAGGCAGATGCTCGGCGAGCTCAAGACGCGCATGAACACCGGCAGGCAACCATGAGCACACCGCGCGCCCCCGCCCCGTCGATGCCAGAACACGTCAACACGGAGTCCGCCATGACAGCACAAGACGCGCCGTCCTCACTCGGTCCGGTGCCCGACCCCGCGCCAGCCATCTCCGCGCCTGCGGCGCCAGCACGGCCCGCAGGATCGTCGCTGGGCCAGCTCGTCGACGAGACACCCGATGCGATGACCCT
Source organism: uncultured Steroidobacteraceae bacterium (assembly GCA_964649205.1). GTDB lineage: Bacteria > Pseudomonadota > Gammaproteobacteria > Steroidobacterales > Steroidobacteraceae > SCUD01. Next base: position 1,106 of record CAZYPM010000217.1, on the reverse strand, counting down.
GCACACGCAGGACGCGTACCGCATGTTCACCGGCCGCGCCGCCGATCCGGCCAGCAACGCACCGGCCATTCCGGGCGGGCGGCGCTTCGCGGCGGTGCTCAAGGCGATCTGGTACCTGTCGGCGAACGACAACCCCTACGCCGACTGGATCCTGATTCGCGTCTACCAGTCGCTGTCCGGCATCCGTTCGCAGATGGGCCAGGTCATCGAAGCGCGGGAGGCCGAGTTCGAGCGGCTTCGCCGCCGAGGGCTTGCGCTGTCCGTGCTCGCGTCGCGCAGCCCGGTCACGGTGGAGCTCGGTTTTCGCAGTCCGTATGGCTACGCCACGGCCGAGGCGATCGTCGAGTTCGACTACCACGTGCGCATGGTCAAGACCCTCGTCCTCAAGGACCGAATGAGCGACGAGGCGGGCAGGGCCGAGATCCGCGCCATCGGCCGCGGCCTGCGGGCGCTCTTCCTCGAGCCGATCCGCTGGGAGCGCAACCTGTTGCGCGAGGAAATGCTCCCGCTGAGCCGGCGCGACTTCCTACCGGGCGCGGACGAAGCGGCTCGGCAGCGCGTGCGCGCCGCGGTGGCGCTGTTCGGCGAACTCCCCCGCAAGGTGTTCACCGGCGAGGAGGCGCCGCGGCACTCGCAGCGGCGCGTCACCCCGACCGCGGCGGAACTGCGGTTGATGCAGCAGGTCTCGCTCGGCGCGGACGCCGAGCCGCCGCCACCGTCGGCAGGGCAGCTCCTGTGACGACGGTGTTGTGCCAGCCGGCACCGCACCCCAGTGCGCCGGAGTGGGCGATGCTTTGCGTGCTTGCGCGCGAGGCGCTCGCCGTCGCCACGCTGCACGGTGCCGCGCAGCTGTCATTCCGCGGCTATCGCGTCGCTGCCACGCGCCTCTGCGCCGCCGGGGCGGATGGCGCATTCGTCGAGATCACGCTCGCTGGCAATCGCGGCGGCGAGCCGCTCGACCGTGTCCGCATTGCAGTTGCATTCCGATCGGACGCGGGATCAGCATGCCGCATCGATTCCTCGCACGCGCCGGCAATCGCAGCGCGTCGGGCCGAGTCTCTCGCTGGCTGTGTCAGCCCGGTTGATGCCCGTTACGCATCGCCCGA
>CAZYPM010000216.1:0-3017 GCA_964649205.1 uncultured Steroidobacteraceae bacterium | reverse complement strand
ACGTCGCGGAACTTGCCCTGCCGGTAGAGCGCGACCTCGCGCGCCTTGCGCTCGCTGTCGACCGCCAGCAACTCGTCTCCGGCGTTGGGCGGGCTCGAGAGTCCCAGCATCTGCACCGGGATCGAGGGGCCCGCGCCGTCCACTTCCTGTCCGCGCTCGTCGAACAGCGCCCGCACGCGCCCGAACTGCTCGCCCGCGACCACCGAGTCGCCGACCTTGAGCGTGCCGCGCTTGACCAGCACGGTGGCGACCGCGCCGCGGCCGCGTTCGACCGAGGCCTCGAGCACGACGCCGACCGCCGGCGCATCCCCGACCGCCTTGAGCTCGAGCACCTCGGCCTGCAGCAGGATCGACTCGAGCAGCTTGTCGACGCCCTCGCCGGTCTTGGCCGAGACGTGCACGAAAATGTTCTCGCCGCCCCATTCCTCGGCGATGACGCCTTCCTGGGACAGCTCGTTGCGGACCCGCTCCGGGTCGGCGTCGTGCTTGTCGATCTTGTTGACGGCGACCACGATCGGCACGTTGGCGGCCTTCGCGTGCTGGACCGCTTCCCTGGTCTGCGGCATGACGCCGTCGTCGGCCGCCACCACCAGCACGACGATGTCGGTCACCTGCGCGCCGCGCGCGCGCATCGCGGTGAACGCGGCGTGGCCCGGCGTATCGAGGAAGGTGATGACCCCGCGCGGCGTCTCGACGTGGTAGGCGCCGATGTGCTGGGTGATGCCGCCCGCCTCGCCCGCCGCGACCTTGGTGCGGCGGATGTAGTCGAGCAGCGAGGTCTTGCCGTGGTCCACGTGGCCCATGATCGTGACCACCGGCGGGCGCGGCATCGCCTCTTCCGAGGCGTGCATGCCGGCCTGCAGCGCTTCCTCGACCTGGTCGGCCTTCAGCACCTTGGCGACGTGGCCCATCTCTTCGACCACGAGCACCGCGGTGTCCTGGTCGACCGGCTGGTTGATGGTCGCCATGACGCCCATGTTGAGCATGGTCTTCATGACCTCGCTCGCCTTGACCGCCATGCGCTGCGCCAGTTCGGCGACCGTGATGGTCTCGCCGATCGCGACCTCGCGCTGCACCGGCTCGGTCGGCAGCTCGAAGCCGTGCTTGCGGTCCATGCTGACCGACGCGACGCGCCGGCGCGACTCGGGCCGCGCGCGGCCCTTCTTGTGCTTGGCCGACAGGCCGCCGGCGATGTGCAGCTCCTGACGCCCGTAGCGCGTGCTCTTGTCGTCCTCGGCGGTCTTGCGGGACTTCTCCTCGCGCTGGCGCCGCTCCTTCTCGGCGGCCTCGCGGCGCGCCTGCTCCTCGGCCTGGCGCCGCGCCTGTTCCTCCGCCTGGCGCCGTGACGCCTCCTCGGCGGTGCGACGCTCCGACTCCTCGCGTTCGCGCCGGACCGCCTCGCGCTGCTCGACCTCCTGACGGAGCTTGGCCTCTGCGGCCTGCCGCTCGGCGTCCTCGGCCTCGCGCTGGCGGTCGAGCTCCTCCTGGGCCACGCGCGCCTGTTCCTCGAGCACGTCGCGCTTGATGTAGGTGCGCTTGCGGCGCACCTCGACGCTGACCATGCGCGCCTTGCCCTGGGGCGCCGCGATGCGGATCTCGCTCTGCGCCTTGCGCTTGAGCGTGATCTTGCGCGGTGCGCTGCCGTCCTCGGCCTTGCCGTGCGCCTTGCGCAGGTGCGTCAGGAGCTCGTGCTTGGCGTCCTCGCTGATGCGGTCCTTCGGCCCCTTGACCTTGATGCCGGCTTCCTCGAGCTGCGCCATCAGCCGGTCCACCGGCACCTTCAGGACTTCTGCGAACTGTTCGACCGTGACGTCGGACATCTGTACCACCCTCCGCCGGGCCTCAGGCCTGGCCCGCGTTATCGAACCAGTGCGCGCGGGCCGCCATGATCAACTGGCCGGCGCGCTCCGGGTCGAGGCCCGGCACCTCGCCCAGCTCGTCGAGCGACTGCTCGGCGAGCTCGTCGCGAGTGCGGATACCGCGCGAGGCGAGCTCATAGGCCAGTTCCTTGTCCATGCCCTCGACCGCGAGCAGGTCCTCGGCCGGTCCGGACTCGTCGATCTTCTCCTCGCTCGCGATCGCCTGCGTCAGCAGCACGTCGCGGGCGCGGTTGCGCAGCTCCTCCACCATGTCCTCGTCGAACTCCTCGATGCCGAGCAGCTCGGAGGTCGGCACGTAGGCGACTTCCTCGATGGTCGAGAAGCCCTCCTGCACCAGCACGTTCGCGACGTCGTCGTCCACGTCGAGCTGGGTCTTGAACATCTCGCGCAGCTGTCCGGCTTCCTCGTCGCTCCGTTCCGCGGCCTGCTGCTCCGACATGACGTTCAGGCGCCAGCCGGTGAGTTCGCTCGCGAGCCGCACGTTCTGGCCGCCGCGGCCGATCGCCTGCGACAGGCGGTCCTCGGTCACCGCGATGTCCATCGAGTGCGCGTCCTCGTCCATCACGATCGAGGTCACCTCGGCCGGCTGCATCGCGTTGACCACGAACTGCGCCGGGTTGTCCACCCACGGGATGATGTCCACGCGCTCGCCCGCGATCTCGTTCGAGACCGCCTGCACGCGCGAGCCGCGCATGCCGACGCAGGCGCCGACCGGGTCGATGCGCGGGTCCAGACTCTTGACCGCAATCTTGGCGCGCGCGCCGGGATCGCGGGCCGCGCCCAGGATCTGGATCAGGCCCTGGCCCACCTCGGGCACCTCGAGCTTGAACAGCTCGATCAGGAAATCGGGTGAGGTGCGCGACAGGAACAGCTGCGGGCCCCGGGCCTCGGAGCGCACTTCGCGCAGCAGCGCCTTCAGGCGGTCCTGCGGGCGCACCAGCTCGCGCGGGATCATGTGCTCGCGCGGCACGAAGCCCTCGGCATTGCCGCCGAGGTCGACGTAGACGCCGTGCCGGTCCACGCGTTTGACGATGCCGGACACCAGCGTGCCGACGCGGTCCTTGTACTCGCCCACGACCTGGGCGCGCTCGGCCTCGCGCACCTTCTGCACGATGACCTGCTTCGCGGTCTGCGCGG
>CAZYPM010000215.1:1803-3049 GCA_964649205.1 uncultured Steroidobacteraceae bacterium | reverse complement strand
GAGCGCACCGGACGCCGTCGCCTGCGCAGCCCCCGCCGCCGAACGCGCGCGTTCGCGCGTCTCGCCGGCCTGCTCCTGCGCCTTGTCCTTCACCCGCGACCCGATCTCGCGGCTGCGGCCAATGACGTCGGTGCCCGCTTCCAGCGAGCCGTTCAGCGTGCCGCCGGCCGTCCCGCCGACGTTGCCGAGCCCGCCCTGGCCGAGGCCGCCCGTGATCGAGCCGCCCAGGCCACCGGTGACGTTGCCGCCCAGGACCTGGGCGTTCGCGCCGCTGGCGGCCAGTACGGCGGCCACGGCGGCTCCTGCCAAAAAGTTCCTGTATTTCATGGACTTACTCCTGTGACCCCCGCGGACCATCCGCGGTTCTCAGGAGCAAGTACGCCCCAAGGGGGCGGTTTATTCCCGTGCCGGTCGCAGCGAACCGCCGACCAGGCCCCGGCCATAGGTCGTATCCGGGCCTTCGCGACCGAGATCCACGGCGGTCGACGTGAGTTCCTCGACCGCCCGCCGCGCCTGCGCCGGGTCGGGTTCGGGCAGCGCGCCGGCAAGCAGGCCCGCCACGATCGGCGTCGCGAAGGAAGTGCCTCGCACCTCGGCAAATCCGCCGCCCGGCTGCGCCGCGCGGATGCCCGCGCCCGGCGCCGCGAAGTCCACCTGCTCGCCGCGGCAGGCCTCCGGCAGGACGCGATCGTTCGCATCCACGCCGGTCACGCCCACCACCTCGGGATAGGCGGCAGGATAAAGCGGCGGCGCCGCCGGCCCGTCATTGCCGACCGCGGCGACGAGCAGATGCCCGCGCGCGCTCATCGCGCGCACCAGTCCCGTCAGCAGCACGCTCTGCGCGCCGACCAGGCTGATGTTGACGACCGGCACCTGCTCGCGCGCCATCCAGTCGAGCGCGATCGCAAGCAGCGAGATGGAACCGCCGCCGTGGCCGCAGAACACGTCCGCGGCGTAGATCGTCGCGCGCGGTTGCGCGCCGCGAAATGCGCCGTCGTCGCCGGCCAGCAGCGAGGCGACCGCCGTGCCATGCGGCGCGGGCAGCACCCGGTCGTCGCAGCCGTGGCGGATGATCGTCGCGCCCGCCAGCGCCGGATGCGCGCCGTCGACGCCGCTGTCGATCAGCCCGACGCGCGCGGCGGCGCCCGCCTGCGCCACGGCTGGCCCAGCCGGCGGCGGCGCGGTGGCCGGCGCATCCTGCACGGCGCCGCCCTCGAGATAGAGATGCACGAAGTCGTACTGGCCC
>CAZYPM010000215.1:0-1703 GCA_964649205.1 uncultured Steroidobacteraceae bacterium | reverse complement strand
CGGACGACCTGCGTGGCCAGCTCGGCGAACTGCTGCCGCGGCTGCGGCGCTTCGCCCGGGTGATCACGCGCAACGTCCAGGACGCGGACGACCTGGTGCAGGTGGCGGTGGAGAAGGCGCTGGCCCGCGCCGCCCAGTGGCGGCCGGATTCGAGGCTCGACAGCTGGATGTTCGGCATCATGAAGAACGCCTGGATCGACGAAATTCGCGCGCGCCGCCGCCGCGACCGCGTGCACGCGCCCGCGGAGGCCGGCGAGACCGTCGGCGACGCGTCGGCGGAGGCGCGCGATATCGCGCTCTCCGTGCAGGCCGCGATGGAGCGACTGCCGGAGGAACAGCGGCTCGCCGTCGCCCTGGTGCTGGTCGAAGGCCAGTCCTACAAGGACGCGGCCGAGCTGCTCGGCATCCCGATCGGCACGCTCATGAGCCGCCTCGCGCGCGGGCGCGAGACCCTGCAGAAGTTGCTCGGGGAGGCAGGATGAAGTTCTCCGACGAGATGCTGATGGCGTACGCGGATGGCGAGCTCGATCTCGTCTCGCGTGCCGAGATCGAGGCCGCGATGGCGGCCGATCCCGACCTGCGCCGCGCGGTGGAGCGGCATCGCGCGCTGGCGGCAAGGGTCAAGTCGGCCTACCAGGGCGTGCTCGACGAGCCGCTGCCGGCGAAACTCGCGAGCTTGACGGCGGCGCCCGTCGCTGCGCCCGTGGTGGAGCTGTCGGCGGAACGCGCCGCGCGCCAGCCGCGCCGGGCCGCAACCGCGCGCTGGGGATTGCCGCAGTGGGCCGCGATGGCCGCGTCCGTCGCGCTCGGCGTCATGGTCGGCGTGTTCGTGATGCGCGGGCCCGCCGCGCCGTTCGAGGAGACCGCCGCGGGCCTGGTCGCGCGCGGCGAGCTCGATGCCGCACTCACGCAGCAGCTCGCCGGCAGCCTGGGCACCGGCGGGCCGCAGGTCGGGATCAGCTTCCGCGACCGCGGCGGCGCTTATTGCCGCACCTTCCAGGTACAGCACGAGGCGCCGCTCGCGGGTCTCGCCTGCCGCGCGGATGACGAATGGCGTGTGCAAGTGCTCGCCGCGGCCGCCGCGCCGGAGGGCGAGCTCCAGCCCGCCGCCGCGATGCCGATGGCGGTGCTGCAGGCGGTGGACGCCGCGATCGACGGCGAGCCGCTGGATGCCGAAGCGGAAGCCGCAGCACGCGATTCAGGTTGGCAGACGCCGCAGGAAATGGCCGAATAGCGTGATGCGCAAGTTGCTGTTCCTGGCCGCGATCTGTCTCACGGCCTGCGCCCAGGTCGCCGTCCGCGTCCCGGCGCCGCAGCGCGAGGCCGGGGTCGCGGCGGCCCATCCGATGGCGGTCGAGGCCGGGCTCGAGATGCTGCGTGCGGGCGGCACCGCGCTCGATGCGGCGGTCGCCGTGCAGGCGATGCTGGGCCTGGTCGAGCCGCAGAGCTCCGGGCTCGGCGGCGGCGCGTTCCTCCTCTATTACGAAGCCGCGACCGGGAAGATCACCGCCTACGACGGCCGCGAGACGGCGCCTGCGGCCGCGACCGCCTCCCTGTTCATGGACGAGAACGCCGAACCGCTGTCGTACCGCGACGCCGTGCTCTCCGGCCGCTCGACCGGCGTGCCGGGCGCGATCGCAATGCTCGGCCTCGCGCACGCGCAGCACGGCAAGCTGCCCTGGAAGTCGCTGTTCGAGCCGGCG
>CAZYPM010000214.1:0-3063 GCA_964649205.1 uncultured Steroidobacteraceae bacterium | reverse complement strand
CCGAAGCTCGAGCCGATCGGCACCCGCATCTTCGGGCCGGTGACGCGCGAGCTGCGCAGCGTCGCGTTCATGAAGATCATTTCGCTGGCCCCGGAGGTCCTGTGAGGAAGATCCGCAAGGGCGACACCGTCGTGGTGACGGCGGGCAGGGACAAGGGCAGGACCGGCACGGTCGTGGCGGTGCAGGCCGACGGCCGCGTGCTGGTCGAGAACGTCAACATGGTCAAGAAGCACCAGAAGCCGAACCCGGCGCGCGGCGTGCAGAGCGGCATCGTCCAGAAGGAGGCCCCGCTCGCCGCCTCGAACGTGGCGCTGCTGAACCCGGCGACGAAGAAGGCCGACCGCATCGGCGTGAAGACGCTGGCGGACGGGCGCAAGGTGCGCGTGTTCAAGTCCAACGGCGAGCTGGTGGACGCGTGACAACGGAGACCGGAACGATGGCCGCAACAGCCAGGCTGCAGAAGCACTATCGCGAGGTGCTGAGGCCGAAGCTCCGCTCGGAGCTCGGGCTCAAGACCGACATGCAGGTGCCGCGCATCACCAAGATCACGGTGAACATGGGCGTCGGCGAGGCGGTCGCCGACAAGAAGGTCATGGACGCGGCGACCGCGGACCTCGCGAAGATCACCGGCCAGAAGCCGGCCGTGCGCAAGTCGAAGAAGTCCGTCGCGACCTTCAAGATCCGCGAGGGCCTGCCGGTCGGCTGCATGGTCACGCTGCGGGGCGCCCGCATGTACGAGTTCCTGGACCGCCTGATCAACGTCGCGATGCCGCGCATCCGCGACTTCCGCGGGGTCAACCCGCGCTCGTTCGACGGCCAGGGCAACTACAGCTTCGGGGTGAAGGAGCAGATCATCTTCCCGGAGATCGCGTACGACCAGATCGACCAGCTGCGCGGCATGGACATCACGATCACGACGACCGCGGGCGACGACAAGTCGGGACGCGCCCTGCTCGATGCGTTCAATTTCCCGTTCAGGAAGTGACCGATGGCGAAGACCAGCATGATCGAGCGCGAGAAGCGCCGCGCGAAGAAGGTGAAGAAGTTCGCCGCGAAGCGGGCGGAGCTCAAGGAGCAGATCCGCGACCCGAAGGCCTCCCCGGAGGACCGCATGGCCGCGATCGAGAAGCTGCAGAAGCTGCCGCGGGACGCGAACCCGATCCGCCAGCGCAGCCGCTGCGCCATCACCGGCCGCTCGCGCGGCAACTACAGCAAGTTCGGCCTCGGGCGCGTCAAGCTGCGCGAGGCGACGATGCGCGGCGACGTGCCGGGACTGCGCAAGGCGAGCTGGTGAGGAGAGGAACGAGATGAGCATGACCGACCCGATCGCGGACCTGCTGACCCGCATCCGCAACGGACAGGCCGCCGGCAAGCCGGAGGTCTCCGTGCAGTCCTCGCGCGTCAAGGAGGCCATCGTCCGCGTGCTGAAGGACGAGGGCTACGTCGCCGACTACGCGGTGCGCAAGGACGGCGCGCGCGCGACGCTGGTGGTCGCGCTCAAGTACCACCAGGGCAGGCCGGTGATCGAGCGCCTCGAGCGCGTGTCGCGGCCGGGGCTGCGCGCCTACCGCGCAAAGGACAAGCTGCCGAAGGTGCTGGGCGGCCTCGGCGTCGCGATCGTCTCGACGCCGGCCGGCGTCATGACCGACCGCGAGGCCCGCCGCGTGGGGCAGGGCGGCGAAGTGCTCTGCGTCGTGGCCTGAGGAGGCCGCATCATGTCCAGAATCGCAAAATTGCCGGTCAAGCTGCCCGCGGGCGTCAATGCGACGGTCGCCGCGAACGCCGTGACCCTGAAGGGCGCCAAGGGCGCGCTGACGCTGCCCCTTGCGGACGGCATCACGGTGCAGCACAAGGACCAGGTGCTGCAGGTCGCGATCGCCGACGGCAAGGCGACGGCCGAGAGGATCGCGGCGGCGGGCGCGGCGCGCGCCAACCTCGCGAACATGGCCGCCGGCGTCAGCAAGGGCTTCGAGCGCAAGCTCGAGCTGGTCGGCGTCGGTTACCGCGCCGCGGTGCAGGGCAAGAACCTGAACCTCACGCTCGGCTTCTCGCACCCGGTCGCCTACCCGGTGCCGGAGGGCATCTCGATCGAGACGCCGTCGCAGACCGAGATCGTGATCAAGGGCATGGACCGGCAGAAGGTCGGGCAGGTCGCGGCGGAGATCCGCGGCTACCGGCCGCCCGAGCCGTACAAGGGCAAGGGCGTGCGCTTCGCCGGCGAGAAGATCGTGTTGAAGGAAGGCAAGAAGAAGTAAGGCCATGGCACAGCTCTCCAAGAAGGACCGGCGCCTGCGGCGCGCGACCCGCGCCCGCGCCAAGATCCGCGACAAGGCGGAGGCGCGCCTGACGGTGCACCGCACGCCGCGGCACATCTACGCCCAGGTCACGACGCCGGACGGCGCCAAGGTGCTGGCCGCCGCGTCGACCGTGCAGGAAGCGGTCGCGAAGGACCTGAAAGGCACGGGCAACACGGCCGCGGCGGCTGCGGTCGGCCGCGCCATCGCCGAGCGCGCGAAGGCCGCCGGCGTCCTGTCGGTCGCGTTCGACCGCTCGGGATTCCGCTACCACGGGCGCGTGAAAGCGCTCGCCGACGCCGCGCGTGAAGCCGGCCTCAAGTTCTGATCCGGAGAAGACCAGATGGCACGTGTTGAAAGGTCCCAGTCGGGCGACGACCTGATCGAAAAGCTGGTCGCCGTCAACCGCACCGCCAAGGTCGTCAAGGGCGGCCGGCAGTTCGGCTTCACGGCGCTGACGGTGGTCGGCGACGGCGCCGGCCGCGTCGGCTTCGGCTACGGCAAGGCGCGCGAGGTGCCGGTCGCGATCTCCAAGGCGATGCAGCAGGCGCGCAAGAACATGACCACCGTCCCGCTGTCGCGCGAGACGCTGCACTACGCGATCCAGGGCCGCCATGGCACCACCCGCGTGTACATGCAGCCGGCCTCGGACGGCACCGGCGTGATCGCCGGTGGCGGCATGCGCGCCGTGTTCGAGTGCGCCGGCGTGCGCAACGTGCTGGCGAAGAGCTATGGCTCGCGCAACCCGATCAACGTGGTGCGCGCGACC
>CAZYPM010000213.1:0-3153 GCA_964649205.1 uncultured Steroidobacteraceae bacterium | reverse complement strand
GGGTAGTTTGACTGGGGCGGTCTCCTCCCAAAGAGTAACGGAGGAGTGCAAAGGTACCCTCAGCGCGGTCGGTCATCGCGCTCTAGAGTGCAAAGGCATAAGGGTGCTTAACTGCGAGACGGACAGGTCGAGCAGGTGCGAAAGCAGGTCTTAGTGATCCGGTGGTTCTGTATGGAAGGGCCATCGCTTAACGGATAAAAGGTACTCCGGGGATAACAGGCTTATTCCTCCCAAGAGTCCACATCGACGGAGGAGTTTGGCACCTCGATGTCGGCTCATCACATCCTGGGGCTGTAGCAGGTCCCAAGGGTATGGCTGTTCGCCATTTAAAGTGGTACGCGAGCTGGGTTCAGAACGTCGTGAGACAGTTCGGTCCCTATCTGCCGTGGGCGTTGGAGAATTGAGGGTGAGCTGCTCCTAGTACGAGAGGACCGGAGTGGACGCGCCACTGGTGTTCCGGTTGTCATGCCAATGGCACTGCCGGGTAGCTATGTGCGGACGGGATAACCGCTGAAAGCATCTAAGCGGGAAGCCCCCCCCAAGATGAGATCTCCCCGGGGACTCGATCCCCCTGAAGGGCCGTCGAAGACGACGACGTTGATAGGCTGGGTGTGTAAGGCCGGTAACGGCTTCAGCTAACCAGTACTAATTGCCCGTGAGGCTTGACCATATAACACCCAAGGAGCCTGGTGCTCCGTGAGTGCGACACATCGCGTGTTCCACATTCCGACATGCCTGCGCGGCGGCGATCTGCGGCGCGGGCGACAGTTTTCCTGGCGGTCATAGCGGGCGGGTACCACCCGATCCCATTCCGAACTCGGAAGTGAAAACGCTCTGCGCCGATGGTAGTTTGGCCGTAGGCCAGGCGAGAGTAGGTCACCGCCAGGATCCCAAAAGGAACCCCCCGACGGAAACGTCGGGGGGTTTTTCTTTGCCCGGCGCTCAGTCCGCCTTGCGCAGGTATCGATCGAGGAATTTCAGGTAGGCCTCCGACGCCGCGATCCGGTTCTCGCGCCTGGCGAACCCGTGCCCTTCGTCCGGGAACAGCAGGTACTCGACCGGCACGCCGTTCGCCTTGACCGCCGCCACCATCTCGTCGCTCTCGACCTGCAGCACGCGCGGGTCGTTGGCGCCCTGGATCACCAGCACCGGCTTCACGATGTTCTTCGCGTGGAACAGCGGCGAGATGCGCCGGTGGCGCTCCTCGTCGGTCGCCGGGTCGCCCATCTCGTCGTACAGCGCCTCCTTGAAGGCTTCCCACCACGGCGGGATGCTCTTGAGCGTGCGCAGCCAGTTGGTGACGCCGAAAATGTTGATGCCGGCGTCGAAGGCCTCGGGCTCGAAAGCGAGCGCGGCCATCACCATGTAGCCGCCGTAGCTGCCGCCGATGATGCCGATGCGCTCGCCGTCCACCCAGTCGAGCGACTCCAGGTACGCGCGCGCGGCGACGATGTCCTTCAGGTCCACGTCGCCGTGGCGCTTGTCGTCGAGGTGGTAGAAGGTCTTGCCGTAGCCCGACGAGCCGCGGTTGTTGGCGGCCAGCACCGCGTAGCCGTGGTTGACGAGGTGCTGGATCGTGGCGGAGTAGCCGGTGCGGCTCTGGCCGCCGGGTCCGCCGTGCACCCACACCAGCGCCGGCGCCTTCCGCCTCGGGCTGGCGTCGCGCGGCTGGTACAGCACGCTCGGGATCTCGAGGCCGTCGTAGCTCGGGTAGCGCACCACCGTGCTGGTGACGAGGTGTGCCGGGTCGATGGCCGGATTGAGCGCCTGGGTCCACTGCCGGAACGAGCCGCTGCCGAGGTCCACGGTGAAGACGTTGGACGGCGAGTTGTCGGCATTGACCAGGAAGGCGATCTGCCGCTCGTCGGGCGAGAACCGAACCTGCCGCAGGTCGCCTTTCGGCAGCCCCGCCGGCAGCCGCAGGTCGGCGCCGGTCTGGCGATCGTGGATCGTCACGGCGGTCGATGCATCCTCGTTGACGCCGTGCACGCGGTAACGCCCGGAGGGCGAGAACGTCACGTACATGACGTCCCAGTCCTCGGCGATCAGCGGCTGTTTCGCGCCATCCTTCAGTGCGTAGCTCCAGGCCTGCGCGTACTCGCCATGCTGGTCGGTGCCGTACACGAGCGCATCGCCCTCCGGCGTGAACTCGTAGACGGAGTGCGAGGCATTGCCCTGGTGCGTGGTGATGTTCCTGGGTTCGCCCTTGCCGGCGAGCGACACCAGCCAGATGTCGTCGTCGGCGGAGGTGCGCGACTTGATTCCTGCGGCATGGCGCCCGTCGCGGCTCACGGCGAAGGCGCTGAGTCCGAGGTCATTGCGGAACACCATGCGCCGGCTGTAGTCCTTCGCATCGTAGCGGTACAGGTCGAAGAACTTCGGGTCGCGCTCGTTGGTCGCGAGCACGAACGCCTTGCCGCCCTCGGTCCAGCCGACGAAGCTGGCCTTCACCTTCTCGCCCGGTGTCAGGTCGCGCGCGTCACCTGCGCCGCCGACGTAGACGTGATTGAGCTCGTTGCCGCCCTGGTCGAAGGTGTAGAGGTAGCGGTTTCCGTCCGGGAACCAGCTGATGGCGAACACGGCGTTGGTCGTGGACTGCGTCAGCGCCGTCTTCTCGCCGCTCTCCAGGTCGAGGACGTGGGCATTGAAGACGCCGCTCGGGTTCGCGGTGATCAGCAGCCGGCGACCGTCCGGCGACCAGGCCTGCTGCGCGCCGGCCAGGCTGTAGTCGATCGTCTGGTAGAACGCGGCTGCATCGTAGGCGGGCGTCTGGGCCGCGGCGAGCTGCGCGAAGGCGCCGAACTGCATCCCCAGCACCTGGTCCACGATCGGCGCCAGCGCGTCCAGCTTGTGCGCGGGATCGCCGCTGACGCGGTAGGACACGACCGCCGACGTAGCGCCGTCCTTTTCGGCGAGCTTGATCGAGAGGATGCCGCTGACCGCCATCTCGAGGAACGGCCCGAGCGCGGCATTGAGCGTGAGCGTCCTGCCCGGGACCGCCATGACGACGCGGCCGTGCACCGCGCTGCCGCCGTCCCAGCGCTCGCAGTAGCAGCCGCCCGCAACCGGCTCGATCGATAGCGACTCGCGCCTGCCCGACCAGGTGTGGTCGGCCGGCCAGTAGCGCTCCGGATGCACCAGCGTGTCCCAGGC
>CAZYPM010000212.1:0-3199 GCA_964649205.1 uncultured Steroidobacteraceae bacterium | reverse complement strand
ATCATGGTGGTGATGCCCGCGCCGTCCGGCGTGCGGATGGCGGCGAGATATTCGACGCCGGCGATGCGCTCGCCGGGCCGCGGCCCCGAGAGCCGGCCGAAACCCCCGGCCTCGGTCTGGTCCGTGAGGCCGCGGTAGTTGGTCCAGATGGCGCGGCGGCGCAGTTCCAGCGGCGTCGGCGCGAGCTCGTCGGCGAAAGCCGGCGCCGGGCCCCGCAGTCCCTCGGGACCGAGCCCCGCGCTCAGCAGGTCGTCGCTCGCGCCGTCGAACAGGCGCCGGATCGGCTCGCCCACGATTTCCGCGGGCACGCCCGCCTGCGCGGCGGCGCCGACCATCGCCAGGATCACCGCTCCGAGTTGCGCGTTCGCCATGATTCCGCCCACCTTCCGGGTGCCGCCGACTGTGGTGCAGCGGCCGGCAGGGCGTGAATAGTACTAACGTATGAGGCCGGCCGGCGCGCCGGCCATTACCCTCAACCGGGCGAGGGGGCAAGGTGCATTCGCGCAACATCCTGATCTCGGGCGCCGCCGGCCGCCGCCGGCACGCGGCATGACCCGGCCGGAGCCGATCGCGGCGCCCGCGCCGCTCATGGCCGACGTGCTGCGGCTCAATGGCCGCTGGCGTGCCCGCGAACCCGCCGTGCGCTGCGGCGACGACCTGCTCGACTGGGCGGCATTCGACGCCGCGACCGAGCGTGTCGCCAATGCGCTCGTCGGCCTCGGCCTGCAGCGCGGCGAGGCGGTCGGCATCGTGATGAACAACGGCATCCCGATGGTGGAGGCGATCTTCGGCGCCATGAAAGCGGGCGCCTGCGTCGTGCCGCTGAATCTCTCGGTGTCGGACGAGGCTGCACTCGGCATGCTCGCGGACGCCGATGCGCGCGCGGTCATCGCCACGCCGGCGCAGCGCGCGCGCCTCGATGCCATGCGCGCGCGCCTGCCGGGCGTTGCCGCTGGCGGCTGGATCTGCGTGGAGGGCGGCGCCGGCTGGTCCGACTACGCCGCCTGGCGCGACGCGGCGAGCGGGGAGCACTGCCCAGTGGAGCCAAGACCGGACGATCCCTGCAACATCATTTACAGCTCGGGCACGACCGCGCTGCCGAAGGGCATCGTGCACTCGCACCGGCGGCGCCTGGAATGGGCCTACGACTGCGGCATGGCGCTGCGCTATCACTCGGGCGCAATCGCCATCTGCCCGGTGGGTCTGTTCTCGAACATCAGCTGGCTCGCAATGCTCTGCGCCTTTCTGGCCGGCGGCTCGATCGTCGTCATGCAACACTTCGATCCCGCGGATTTCCTGCGCCAGGTCGAGCGCCACGGCTGCACGCACGTGGCGATGGTCCCGCTGCAATTCCAGCTGGTGCTCGAGCACCCGGATTTCCCGACAGGCGGGCTGGCCTCGATGCAGGCAGCCTGCACGGTCGGCTCGCCGATGCTGCCGGCGATGAAGCGGCGCGTCGCCCGCGAGTTCGGCTGCGAGCTGATCGAGCTGTACGGACTGACCGAGGGCATCATCACGACGCTGGACCCCGAGGACCTCGAGGCGCACGCGGATTCGGTCGGCAAGCCGGTGCCCGGCACCGACCTCAGGATCATCGACGACGAGGGCCGCGAGCTGCCGGCGGGCGAGGCGGGCGAGATCGTCGGCTGGTCGCGCTTCGTGATGAGCGGCTATCACAAGCGGCCGGAGGCGACCGCGGAAGCGCTCTGGCACGACTCCGCGGGCCGACCCTGGCTGCGCACGGGCGACATCGGCCGCCTCGACGAGGACGGCTACCTGTACCTCGTCGACCGCAAGAAGGACATGATCCTGTCCGGCGGCCAGAACATCTATCCGGCCGACATCGAGGCGGTGCTGAAGACGCACGAAGCGGTGTTCGACTGCGCGGTGATCGGCGTTCCACACGAGAAATGGGGCGAGACGCCGCTCGGCCTCGTCATGCGCCGCGCGGGGCACGAGGCGCTCGCCACCGAATCGCTGCGCGAATGGGCCAATGCGCGGCTCGGCAGGCAGCAGCGCCTGTCGCGCGTCGAGTTCGTCGCCGACCTGCCGCGCAACCCGAACGGCAAGCTGCTGAAGCGCGAGCTGCGCAGGATGTACGGCGCCGGGCCGCAGATCCGGGCCTGACCGCCGCGCAGGAGACCGCATGCACAAGCGCAACGTCCTGATCACGGGTGCTGGCAGCGGCATCGGAGCAGGCCTCGCCACGCACCTGGCCGAGGCGGGCCACCGCGTCGTCGTCACCGATCTCGACGGCAGGGCTGCTGCCTCGGTCGCCCATGGCATCGAGGCCGCGGGCGGGCGCTCGCATGCGGCGGCGCTGGACGTCGCCGACGCGGCTGCCGTCGCCGCGCTGTTCGCCGATCCTGTCACCGGGCCGGTGGACGTGGTCATCAACAACGCGGGGCTGCAGCAGGTGGCGCGGCTGGAGGAATTCGACCCGGCGCGCTGGCAGCTGCTGGTGAACGTGATGCTGGTGGGCGCCGCCAACACGATGCGCGCCGCGCTGCCCGGCATGCGCGCGCGCCGGTTCGGGCGCATCGTCAACATCGGTTCGATCCACTCGCTGGTGGCCTCGCCCTTCAAGAGCGCCTACATCGCGGCCAAGCACGGCCTGGTCGGACTGTCGAAAGCGGTGGCGCTCGAGAACGGCGACGTGGACGTCACCGTCAACACGATCTGCCCGGCCTATGTGCGCACGCCGCTGGTGGATGCGCAGATTTCCCGCCAGGCGACGGAACACGGGTTGCCGGAGCAACACGTGATCAACGAAATCATGTTGAAGCCGATGCCGAAGAGGGCCTTCATCGCGATCGGCGAGATCGCCGCGGCGGTCGACTACTTCCTGAGCGATGCAGCCCGCAACGTCACCGCCCAGACCCTCGCCATCGACGGCGGCTGGACCGCCCAATAGGTGCCGGGTCAAACATTTCGAACATGTTCATACTGGAGCGACCGGTGTCCAGATGAACATGTTCGAAATGTTTGACCCGGCACCATCAGAGGCACCATCAGACCACGGCGGTGGCTTCGATTTCGACCTTGGCGCGCGGCTCGAGCAGGCCGGCGACGACCACGACCGACATCGCGGGGTAATGCCGGCCGATCAGCTCGCGGTAGGCGGCGCCGATTTCGCCGAGTGCTGCGTTGTACTCGTCGCGGCTCGTCACGTACCAGGTGAGCCGCACGAGGTGCTCGG
>CAZYPM010000211.1:0-3205 GCA_964649205.1 uncultured Steroidobacteraceae bacterium | reverse complement strand
GTGTTCGGGCTGTCGCGGCCGGTGTACCAGCCGAGCGGCCGCTCGCCAGTCAGCTTCTCGATCGCCGCGACCGCGCGCGCGAGGTGCTCGCGCTCGACAGCCTCGTCCACGAACTGGTAGTCGATCCAGCGCCAGCCGTGCGCGGCGATCTCGTGCCCGGCCGCGCGGAACGCGGCTGCGGCTTCCGGGTTGCGCTCGAGCGCCATGCCGACCGCGAACACCGTGAGCGGAAGCCCGCGCCGTTCGAAGATCCGCAGCAACCGCCAGACGCCGGCGCGGCTGCCGTACTCGTAGAGCGATTCCATGCTCATGTGCCGCGTGCCCTCGTAAGCGCGCGCACCCGGGATGTCGGAAAGGAAGGCCTCGGAGGCGGCGTCGCCGTGCAGGACGCAGTTCTCGCCGCCTTCCTCGTAGTTCAGTACGAACTGCAGCGCGACGCGCGCGCCACCCGGCCAGCGCGGATCGGGGGGATTCGCGCCGTAGCCACGGAGATCGCGCGGGTAGCCGGGATTCATGGGCGGCGGTGCCGATTAGTCAGGCGAATCGCGGCAGTTTATATTCATTCGATGGAACAGGACATCCCGGCCGGACTGATCAACCTCGCGGACGCCTCGCTGGGCGCCGCCGCGCTCTGGGCCAACGATGAATTCTTCGCGGCGAAAGAGCGGCTGCTGAACCCGGCGCCGCCGGTCGCGAAGCCGGGCACTTACGACGCACACGGTCAGTGGATGGACGGCTGGGAGACGCGCCGGCGCCGCGATCCCGGCCACGACTCCTGCATCGTGAAGCTGGCGCTGCGCGGCGCCATCCGCGTGCTCGACCTGGACACGCATTTCTTCACCGGCAACTATCCGCCGCAGGCCTCGGTGGATGCGACCGACGACACCGACCCGCTCGCGAAGGATGCGCGCTGGACGACGATCCTCGCGAAGAGCGCAATCGGCGGCGACCGACAGAACCGGTTCACGGTCGCCGACCCGCGCCCCTGGCGGGCGTTGCGCCTCAACATCTACCCGGATGGCGGCGTCGCGCGGCTGCGCGCCTGGGGCGTGGTGCAGGCCGACTGGTCGACGGTGAAGGACGGCGAGGTCGTGGACCTGTTCGCGATCGAGCGCGGCGGCACCGCGCTCCTCGCCAACGACCAGCACTACGGTGACATACGCAACCTCAACCGTCCGGGCCGCGGCGTCAACATGGGCGACGGCTGGGAAACGCGGCGGCGGCGCGAACCGGGGCACGACTGGGTCATCGTGAAGCTCGGGCATCCGGGCACGATCCGCGAGGTGGAGGTGGACACGGCGCATTTCCGCGGCAACTACCCGGACCGTGTGTCGCTGCAGGCGGCGCTCGTTCCGGATGCGACCGCGGACGCGCTGCCGGCGCAGAGCGGGCATTGGCCGGTGCTGCTGCCGGAGCAGAAGCTGAGCGCCGACGCAGTGCACCGCTTCGCGCACGAAGTCGCCGGCCTCGGGCCCGTGACTCACGTGCGCATGAACATCCATCCGGATGGTGGTGTGTCTCGCCTGCGGCTGTTCGGCACGGTCGCGCGGCCGTGAGCGGTGCGCGCGAACTCGTGGTCGAGCCGCTGACCGCCGCGGCCTTCGCGCCGTTCGGCGAAGTGGTGGAAGCGGGCGGCCGCTCGCAAGCCATCAACGCTGGCACGGCGGAGCAGTTCGCCGGGCTGGCGCGGGTGGAGGTCGCGGCTGAGGGCGGCAGTCCCTGTGTCAGCATCTACCGCGCGCGGGCGCGGAACCTCCCGCTCGCCATCGCCATGCTCGAGCGCCATCCGCTCGGCAGCCAGTTGTTCATGCCGCTGTCGGGCGAGCCATTCGTGGTGGTGGTGGCGCCACCCGCGGATTCGCCGGACCCCGCCGCGGTCCGCGCTTTCGTGGCCACCGGGCGGCAGGGCGTCAACTACCGGTGCGGGACCTGGCATCATCCGCTGATCGCGCTGGCCGCAGCCGATTTCCTCGTGCTCGACCGCGCCGGCCCTGGCGCGAACTGCGACGAGTTCCGCTTCCCGGACGGCGGACTGCTGCTGCCTAAGCCCTGAAGTGATCCGGCGCGCCGCCGGCCTATTCGATCGGCGCGCCCGCGGCAAACCAGCCCGCGAGCAGGGTGCGTTCTTCTTCGGTCATCCCCGTGAGGTTTGCGAGCGGCATGGTGCGCGTTACGACCGCGCGCTCGTGGATGCGCGCGGCCCAGGCCGCGATCTCGCGCGGCGTGTCGAGCATCACGCCGGCGGCGGCGACCGGCGTGCTCGGGTGCGTGGGCGAGGCGGAGTGGCAGGCGACGCAGCGCTCCTGGATCACGCGGTTGGCCTCGGCGAAGGTCGCGGTGCCGGCGGCCGGTGCGCGCGGAGCAAGCGCAATGGCGATCGCCACGCCGATTGCGAGCGCGGCGAACACCCAGCCAATGCCCTTGCGGCCCTGGTTGCGCAGGTTGAACCAGTGCCGCACGAAGGCGCCCGCGAGGAACAGCAGGAACAGCACCAGCCAGTTCCACTCGTGCGCGTACAGCAAGGCGAAATGCGGGCTGATCATCGTGAAGACGACCGGCAGCGTCAGGTAGTTGTTGTGCACCGAGCGCTGCTTGGCGCGCAGACCGAGCACCGCGTCGGGCGCCTCGCCCTTCTGCTTCGCGGCCACCAGCGCCTTCTGCGCGGGGATGATTACGCGCCAGACGTTGGCGGCCATGATCGTGCCCAGCATTACGCCGGCCTGCAGGAAGGCGCCGCGCCCGGCGAAGAGCTGCGACAGGCCGAAGCAGAGCGCGAGCAGCAGCACCAGCCCGAGGACCAGGAATGCCGTGCCTCCCGGCGCCAGCCGGCAGAGGCCGTCGTAGACGAACCAGCCGACCGGCAGCAGCAGCAGGCTGGCCGCGATCGCGCCGGGCTCGCCGATGTCCGCCACCGCGGGATCCAGCAGCAGGGCGCCCGCATTCGCGTAGTAGACGATCGCGAACAGCAGGAAGCCGGTGATCCAGGTGAAGTAGGCCTCCCACTTGAACCAGTGCAGCGGCTCCGGGAGCGTGGCGGGAGCCAGCTTGTACTTCTGCGCGTGGTAGAAGCCGCCGCCGTGCACGGCCCAGAGATCGCCCGCGACCTCCGGATTCTCGGGATCGCGCGGCGGCACGTTGAGCCGCAGGTCCAGCCAGATGAAGTAGAAGGACGACCCGATCCAGGCGATGCCGGTGATGACGTGCG
>CAZYPM010000210.1:0-3222 GCA_964649205.1 uncultured Steroidobacteraceae bacterium | reverse complement strand
TGATGATCGGCGTGTTCGCGGCGGCCGATGCGCTGCTGTTCTACGTGTTCTGGGAGGCGATGCTGATCCCGATGTTCCTGATCATCGGCATCTGGGGCGGCGCGCGGCGCGTGTACGCGACCATCAAGTTCTTCCTGTACACCTTCCTGGGTTCGGTGCTGATGCTGGTGGCGCTGATCTGGCTCTACCTGCAGGGCGGCAGCTACGAGATCGCCGCCATGCACCGCCTGCCGATCGGCATGACCGCGCAGCTGCTGATCTTCCTGGCCTTCTTCGCGGCGTTTGCGGTCAAGGTGCCGATGTGGCCGGTGCACACCTGGCTGCCGGACGCGCACGTGGAGGCCCCCACCGGCGGGTCGGTCGTGCTGGCCGCCATCATGCTGAAGATGGGCGGCTACGGCTTCCTGCGCTTCAGCCTGCCGATCGCGCCGGATGCGAGCCGCGAGCTCGACTGGCTGCTGATCACGCTGTCGCTGGTCGCGGTCGTCTACATCGGTTTCGTGGCGCTGGTACAGCGCGACATGAAGAAGCTGATCGCGTACTCGTCCATCGCCCACATGGGCTTCGTGACGCTCGGCGCTTTCGTGGCCTATGACATCTGGCAGGTGACCGGCTCGGTCAAGGGCGCAGCGATGGGCCTCGACGGCGCCATGGTGCAGATGATCTCCCACGGCCTGGTCTCGGGCGCGCTGTTCCTCTGCGTGGGGGTGCTCTACGACCGGCTGCACACGCGCGAGATCTCCGCCTACGGCGGCGTCGTCAACACCATGCCGGTGTTCGCATTCTTCGCCGTGCTGTTTGCGATGGCGAACGCGGGCCTGCCGGGCACCTCGGGCTTCGTCGGCGAGTTCCTGGTGATCGTCGCGAGCTTCAAGGCGAATTTCTGGTACGCCTTTGCGGCGGCGCTCACCCTGATCCTGGGCGCGGCCTACACGCTGTGGCTGGTCAAGCGCGTGATCTGGGGCGACGTCGGCAATGACGGCGTGGCGTCCCTCAAGGACCTGAATGCGCGTGAGTTCGTCGTGCTCGCGACGCTGGCCGCGGCCGTGCTGCTGGTGGGCCTGTGGCCCGCGCCGCTGCTCGAGGTCATGCGCCCGACGCTCGAGCAGCTGGTGGAACAACTGATGGTCACGAAGCTCTGAGGCCCGCAAGATGGATGGCACGCCCCTGACGCTGTCGCTCGCCGAGCTCGCGCCCGCCGCGGCGGAGATCTTCGTCGCGGGCGCGGCCTGCCTGGTGCTGCTGTTCGACGTGCTGGCCGGACCGCGTGCGCGCGACATCTCGTTCCTGCTCACGATCGCCGCGCTCGCCGGCGCGGCCTGGGTGACCTCGGCGGTCGCCGGGACGCAGCCCGAGGTCGTGCTGTTCGGGCACTACGCCGCCGACCCGATGGGAACCGTGTTGAAGCTGTTCGCCTACGGCGCGGCGGCCGTGACGCTGGTGTATTCGCACGCCTACCTGGCGCGGCGCGGATTGCTGCGCGGCGAGTACCTGGTGCTGGCGCTGACGGCCGTGCTCGGCATCCAGGTCATCGTCTCGGCCGGCAGCCTGCTGTCGCTGTACCTGGGCATCGAGATCATGTCGCTGTCGCTCTATGCGATGGTCGCCTTCGATCGCGATGACGGCGTGGCCGCCGAGGCGGCGATGAAGTACTTCGTGCTGGGCGCGATCGCCTCCGGCTCGCTGCTGTACGGGATCTCCATCCTGTACGGCCTGACCGGGACGTTCCTGCTCGGCGGCGTGGCCGCCGCGGCCACGATGGAGGGCGCGCCGGCGATCGGGCTGCTGTTCGGCCTCGCCTTCATCGTCGTGGGCGTCGCCTTCAAGTTCGGCGCCGTGCCGTTCCACATGTGGCTGCCCGACGTCTATCACGGCGCGCCGACGCCCGTGACGCTGTTCGTGGGCTCCGCGCCCAAGATCGCGTCATTCGCGCTCGCGATGCGCCTGCTGGCCGAGGGACTGCCCGCGGCGGTGGACGCGTGGCAGGACATGCTGGTCGTGATCGCGGCCCTGTCCATGATCGTCGGCAACGTGGTCGCGATTGCGCAGACCAACATCAAGCGCATGCTCGCGTACTCGACCATCTCCCATGTCGGTTTCATCCTGCTCGGCGTGCTTGCGGGCAATGCCGCGGGCTACGAGGCGGCGATGTTCTACACGCTGACCTACGTGATCATGACGACCGCGGCCTTCGGCGTCGTGCTGCTGCTGTCGCGGCAGGGATTCGAGGCCGACCTGCTCGAGGACTACAAGGGCCTCAATCGCCGCAGCCCCTGGTTCGCATTCGTGATGCTGCTCGTGATGTTCGGCATGGCGGGCGTGCCGCCAACGGTCGGCTTCTGGGCCAAGGTGCAGGTGATCTCCGCGGTGCTCGACGTCGGCATGACCTGGCTCGCCGCGCTCGCCGTGCTGCTCTCGGTGGTCGGCGCCTACTACTACCTGCGCATCGTCAAGCTGATGTACTTCGACGAGCCCGCCGGCAGCGAGCCATTCGCCGCGGGCCGCGCCTTCCGCGCGTTGCTGAGCCTGAACGGGCTCGCGGTGCTCGCGCTCGGCCTGTTCCCGGGCCTGCTGCTCGGCCTCTGCGCCCATGTCATAAGGTGACCCGCGCGCCGCGCGCGTCGGTTGGTCGTCGCCGCGTACAACCGACCCCTAAGCCTGTGATAAGGTAAGGATTCCGTCCGTCATGGAGTCCTGGATGATGCGAGCGATTCTGCTTCCGACGATCGTGGCGTTGGCGATGGTCCCGGCTCTCGGCTGGGCGTCCCCGAATGCCATCAGCAACGAGACCGCGGCCACCGAGCCCGCCCAGGACAAGGCGGAGTCGCCGACCGCCGCCGCGGCGAAGCCGGAGGACGAGTTCACGCCGCCGCCGGGATACCGCCCGAAGAAGCGCGGCAAGAAGATGGTGTATTGCAAGAAGGACCCGGAGAGCGGCACGCGCTTCGCCTCCGAGATCTGCTACGACGAGGAGCAGTTGCGCGAGATCCAGCGCGCGCGCGAGATCGGCAATACTGCATTTGACCAGTCGCGCCGGGTCTGCGCCGGGCTGGAACCCTGCACCGGAGGCTAAACCATGAATCGCCTGCTCACCACCGTCGCCATTGCGCTGCTGTCGGCTGGCGCCTGGGCGCAGGAGTCTGCCAGCGCGATCAGCGATGAGACGCCCGCGGCTGACCAGTCGGCGGACCAGGCCGCGCCGCAGGCGGCTGCGGCCAAGGA
>CAZYPM010000209.1:0-3231 GCA_964649205.1 uncultured Steroidobacteraceae bacterium | reverse complement strand
AGTGCTAAGAGATTATCGAGCTGCTCAATCGCTCATCAGGTGGCGAGCACAGCATATAAAGTGGACGATATTGGTGACATCGTTACAGAGTATGCCAATGAGGGCACGGATCTTGTTCAGGCGTCCATATCCTACACACTGGGAATGAATGTCGAGCAGCTGACTCTGACCGGAGCATTGGCAATCAATGGAACTGGGAATGCGAGCAACAATACGCTTACTGGGAACAGCGCCGACAATGTCCTGGACGGCGGTTTCGGCGATGATTCGCTTATCGGAGGTGCGGGCAACGACACATATATCGTTGACAGTACCGGTGATTCCGTCACCGAGAGTGCGAGTGCGGGCACCGATCATGTTCAGTCCTTAGTCACCTTTACCCTAGCGAGCAATGTCGAGAACCTGACATTAACTGGAACGTCGGCCATCAATGGGACAGGCAACAGCCTTGCGAACATACTGATCGGCAACAGCGCCAATAACACGCTGAATGGCGGTAGCGGAGCGGACACGATGACCGGTGGCGCCGGCGACGACATTTACGTCATTGACAACGCGGGCGATTCAATTACGGAAATCTCGGGCGAAGGAATCGATCTGGTACAGAGCTTAATCAGCTATACGCTGGGAAGTAACCTAGAGAATCTGACACTGACCGGGTCGTCCGGCTTGACCGGTACGGGCAACTCGTTCGACAACGTGCTGACAGGCAACTCCGGAGCAAACACGCTGACTGGTGACGCTGGCAACGACATCATCGATGGTGGTAGCGGTAACGACACGATGATCGGTGGTCTTGGGAACGACATCTACTTTGTTAACGCGTCAGGCGACTTGGTAACGGAAAACGCGAACGAGGGCATCGACACCGTCAACTCATCCGTTGCCTTCACACTTGGCGCCGAGATTGAGAATCTGACGTTGACGGGATCATCCGCAATCAATGGTACGGGGAATGCGCTCGACAATGTCCTTATCG
This sequence comes from uncultured Steroidobacteraceae bacterium, assembly GCA_964649205.1. Classification (GTDB taxonomy): domain Bacteria; phylum Pseudomonadota; class Gammaproteobacteria; order Steroidobacterales; family Steroidobacteraceae; genus SCUD01. Next base: position 2,252 of record CAZYPM010000209.1, on the reverse strand, counting down.
GCAACACGGGGGCCAATGCGCTGAATGGTGGTTCGGGCAATGACACGATCGATGGCGGGAGTGGTAACGACACGATGATCGGCGGCACCGGCGATGACACTTTCAATGTCGGTGCTACCGGCGACGTTGTTACCGAGAATGCGTCTGAAGGCAACGACACAATCCAGTCTTCGGTTACGTACACCGCATCGGCTAATGTTGAGAATCTCACTTTGACTGGCACTTCGTCGATCAACGCGACTGGAAATGCGCTTGACAATGTGCTGACAGGGAACAGCGGTAACAACACTCTGAACGGCGGCGCAGGCGCTGATTCGATGGCCGGCGCGGCTGGCAACGATACCTATGTCATCGACAACGCAGGGGATGTGGTCGTTGAACTTACGGGCGAAGGTATCGACACAGTTCAGACTGGCATCACCTATTCGCTCGGCGGCGACGTCGAGAATCTGACGCTCACGGGTTCGACGTCAATTCATGGTACCGGTAATGAACTGAACAACGTCCTCACGGGAAACTCCGGAGCCAATACGCTAACGGGCGGTGGCGGCAACGACACAATCGACGGCGGGACCGGGAACGACACGATGATCGGCGGCACGGGCGACGACAACTACGTCGTCAACGTCGCAACCGATGTTGTCACCGAAAACGCCGGCGAAGGAATTGACACTATCAGTTCGTCTGTTTCGTTGACGCTTGGCGCGAATGTCGAAAACTTGACGCTTACGGGCTCGTCTGGGCTTTCCGGTACTGGCAATACGCTCGATAACGTGCTCACCGGGAATTCCGGCGCCAATACCCTTACGGGCGGTGCTGGCAATGACATCCTCAACGGTGGCAGCGGAAACGACACGATGATTGGCGGCACGGGTGACGACAACTACGTCGTCAACGTTGCCACCGATATCGTGACCGAGAACGCCAACGAGGGAACGGACACCGTCAGCTCGTCGGTCACACTCACGCTCGGCAACAACGTTGAGAACCTAACCCTTACCGGCTCGTCCGCAATCAATGGGACGGGACAAGCGCTGAGCAATGTTCTGACTGGCAACAGCGGTGTGAATACACTGACCGGACTGGCAGGCGACGACACTCTCGAAGGCAAAGCTGGAAGCGACTCGCTGGTGGGTGGAGATGGCGCCGACACGTATCGCTACTCGGCCGGGGATGGCGGTGACACCATCAACAATGTCAGCGCTGATGCGGCGACAGACCGTCTCGTGTTCACCAATGTGGTGCGCACGGAACTCACATTCGCGCGCGTCGGCGACAATCTGATCATTACTCGAACTGCAGTGCCCACGGACTCCATTCAGGTTACGAACTGGTTCGCTGCTACCGGTAACCGTGTGGATTTCCTGGATACGTCCGACGGACAGACGACGACGGCAGACGAGATCGATGCGCTGATCGGCGGCGGTGGCGGTTCGTTCCCCAGCAGTATCTGGTCACCTGAGTTGGCTGCCTCTGCCGAAGCTGGCGACCCGCCGTCGGGCCTCGATGAACTGATGTTTACTGCGTCGGAATGGCGGTTGGGTGGCGGCGATCTCAGGTGCGGGCTCGGCACCTGGGCCGGGACCAATTCAAAGGGGTATCGGGACTTTTCTGGTTTGCCTCGGCTGCCTGAACCGGCACCGCGTGCGATGCCGGATTCGCTGCAACTGGAACGGTTCGTGCACGCCATGGCGAGCTTCGAACGACGCGAGATGTTCGATGCCATGTCCGTTGCCCGAGCAGGTGACGAGGATTCGATGGCGACTCCACGATGGACGAGCGCGTGGCGGCGCGAGTTTGACGTGCAGAGGAATATCGACTGACAGGCCTTCCTGAATCGCTGGCTCGGCACCGCGGCGAAGGAACCAATTGGATTCCCGCGGCATGCCGAGCCAGCGGCATCTCTCGACGTTGCAGCAACGATCGATGTTGCTTGCGCAAACCACTCGAGCGACGCTGCGTGCGCATGCCGTACGGATTCCGTATTTCCGTACCGATGAAGGCATAACATATTGAATTGGTGGCGCTCCCAGAGGGAATCGAACCCTCATACCAGCCTTGAGAGTCTCTTGACGATACCCTGGATTCGGGGGCCCGAATTCCTTTTTCGGTTGGCTCTTCTGACCGGATTTCGATGGTACGAATATTCAAGGCTTTGAAAATTTCCGTATGAAACAGCATCTTGTGAAGGCGTATTGATTCCTCTCTCTCCGCCAATTTGCACATCGCCCATTAGAGGCGATATTCGCACC
>CAZYPM010000208.1:0-3264 GCA_964649205.1 uncultured Steroidobacteraceae bacterium | reverse complement strand
GCATGCCGGCCAAGCGCTCCCGTGACATCGAAAGGATCTACTCGAGGAAAAAATTCGCGGCGAAGCTGCGGCGCTTCGCCACGGCGGTCGCCTCGGGGCGCGCATTCAGGATCCAGGTCGCGGGCGAGCGCCTGCAGGTCCCCGCCGATGCGCACTTCAGCATCGAGCACGAGCGCGCGGGCGGAGCCGACGAGGTCGAATTCCAGATCCGCTGGCGGCGCCGGTAGCCGCTCAGCCCATGGCCGCCGTCACCGACGCCTCGGAGGAGTTCCGCGAGCGGCGCCGCCGCACCTGGCGCGCGGTGCGCTGGTGGATCCCGGTCGGACTCGCCGCGGGCATCGCGTTCGCGCTGGTGCCGGGCGGCGAGGACCGCGCCATCAGCCAGAACGAGTTCACGTTCATGATGGGCTGCTTCGTCGTGGTTGCCCTGTCCATCATCATGATGATCGGCGCGGTCACGAAGCACTACCGCTGCCCGAACTGCAACAAGATCCCGATGACCGGCTCCTTCAAGGCGGGCATGGGCGGCATTTCCTATCGCCGCAGCGTCGACCTGAATCCGACCGAATGCTCGAACTGCGGCGCGCTGTTGAAGCCGGGCCCGCAGTCCTCGAGTCAATAGCCGCCGCGCCCTCATGAGTCCGGCAGTCCCAGGCGCAATCGCCCGCTGGCACGAGATCGTCGCGCGCCGGGATGCGCGCGGCCTCGACGCGCTGCTCGCGGAGGACGTCGTGTTCCACTCCCCGGTCGTGCACACGCCGCAGGCCGGAAAGCCGGTCGTGACCGCGTACCTGACGGCGGCGATCTCGGTCCTGGGCGGCGGGACCTTCCGGTACCTGCACGAGTGGTACGCGGATCGATCGGCCGTGCTCGAGTTCCAGGCCGAGATCGACGGCATCACCGTGAACGGCGTGGACATGATCGCCTGGAACGAGGCGGACCGGATCGTGGAGTTCAAGGTGATGATCCGGCCCCTCAAGGCGATACAATTGATCCACCAGAAGATGGCGTCAGCGCTCGCCACGGCGAAATAGCGATGGAAGTGCGGAAAGGCTCCTGCCTCTGCGGCAGCGTGAAGTTCACCGTGACGGGCGACCTGGGCGCGTCCGACGCCTGCCATTGCGTGCAATGCCGCAAGGCGTCCGGGCATTACTTCGCCTCGGCCAACGTCCCCCGCTCCGCGCTCACGATCGAGGACGGCGGGACCCTCGCCTGGTACCCGTCGTCCGAGAAAGTGCGGCGCGGCTTCTGCTCGCGCTGCGGCTCGCCGCTGTTCTGGGACCCGCCCGGGCGCGACTGGACCGGGGTCGCGCTCGGCGCGTTCGACACGCCGACCGGCATCAGGCTCGAAAAACACATCTTCGTGTCCGAGAAGGGCGACTACTACGAGATCGCCGACGGCCTGCCGCAGAACCCGCGGTGAGCCGGGAATCCAGTCCGTGAACGGGCAGGCATGACATGGGCTTCTTCGGCTTCATCGGCTGGCTCATCCTGCTGGTGTTGTGCTGGCCGCTCGCACTGCTGGCACTCATCCTGTGGCCGATCGTGTGGCTGCTGTCGCTGCCGTTTCGCCTGATCGGCATCACCTTCGAGGCGCTGTTCGCCTTCCTGAAGGCAGTGCTGATGCTCCCCGCCCGCGTGCTCGGCTACCGCAGGCAGTCATGAATCTGAAGGTGCCGCCCCTGCTGCTCGTGGCGATCTTTGCCGGCGCCATGTACGGCCTCGCGCGCCTGGTCCCGGCGGCGGGTTTCGCCCTGCCCGGCCGCGTCGCCGTATCGGCCGGCCTCGGAATTCTGGGCTTGCTGATCGTGGCCGCCGCGGTGATCTCATTCCGCAGGCAGCGCACCACGGTCAACCCGATGACACCGGAAGCGTCCACCGCGGTCGTGACCGGCGGCGTGTTCCGCTTTTCGCGCAACCCGATGTACCTCGGCATGCTGCTCGCGCTCGCGGGCTGGGCGGCGTACCTCGCGAATGCGACGGCGTTCCTGCTGCTGCCGGTGTTCGTCGTCTACCTGAACCGGTTCCAGATCCGGCCCGAGGAGCAGGCGCTGCTCGAGCATTTCGGGCCGCAGTACTCCCGGTACATGGCCGCGGTGCGGCGTTGGGTCTGACGCTGGATCGCATCGCCATGCGCAGACCAACACGCGCGCGATGACCATCAAGACCGGCGCGAAAATCGGCTACGGGATCGTGCTTCCCGTCGCGGCCTTCGTCCTCTACCAGGCCTTGCTGCTGGAGTCCCTGAGCGGCACCGGCAGCTGGGATGGCATTCTCCTCGGTCTCGGACTGGTATTCATGGTTCCGGGACTGCTGCTGGCCGGGTGTTGGGTCCTCGCATGGCCCTGGACTGGCCGGCGCAAGGTATTCGCGGCCGGCCTGGCGTTGCCTGCCGTGCTCGCGCTCGTCGAATACCTGTGGCTCCATGGCCACCCGGAAGTCCGGACTGCGATCAACGCCACGTTGCTCGGTTCGTACTTCTGGCTCTGGCTGTTCGTCGCGCTGATGTTCGTCCCGCTGGCCGCGTCGCTGGCGCTTGCCTGGAAACGCAGGAACAACCGGTGACCGCGGCTCAGAACCGGAGCTGCGCGTCCACGACGTCGAAGTGCTCCACCCGCTCTGGCAGTTCGAGGAGCGCGGCGCGGTCTTCCGGGTAGTACTTCGGCTTCTCCGGGTCGTCGCCGGCGTAAGCGCGCAGCGCATCCATCGAGTCCCAGAACGACACGAACATGAACTCGACCGAGTCCGGCAGCGCCCGGCGCTGGAGCAGCCAGCCGCGATTGCCTTTCACGCCCCCGTAGTCGGGGTAGGCCATGTCCTTCAGGAATTTCTCGTAGTCATCGGCCTTGGCCAGGCTGGTCCGGCCACGCCAGATTCGCGCGATCATCGCTGCCTCCCGCGACGGGACCCTGCCGCCGGGTTGCGCTTGCCAGGATCACAACGATACCCGACCATGCGACGAAATCGAGCAGACCCGACGACCCCGAGGATTTGCCCTGGTGCTGAAGACCTACCACGGCAGCTGCCATTGCGGCGCGGTCCGCTTCGAGGCCGACCTCGACCTCGAATCCGGCAGCTTCCGCTGCAACTGCTCGATCTGCCGCCGCACGCGCTTCTGGGCCGCGGTCGCGAAGCCGGAGGGATTCCGCCTGCTGGCGGGCCAGGGCGAGTTGACGGAATACCGGTTCAACACCCGGAAGAACCAGCATTTCTTCTGCCGGCGCTGCGGCGTGCGCGCCTTCGGCGTCGGCAACGACACGCCGA
>CAZYPM010000207.1:0-3270 GCA_964649205.1 uncultured Steroidobacteraceae bacterium | reverse complement strand
GCAGTTCACCCAGGCTCGCGGGCGCGTAACCCTGGTTCGCGTCCACGCCCAGCCAGACGTCGGGCCGGGCCCTGCGCACCGCGCGCACCCGCTCCGAGTCGAGCGCCGGCTCGCCGGTCAGCTTCAGCTTGATGGCCCTGGCGCCGGCATAGGCCGTGGCCTTGTCCGCCATCGCGCCGGGCGTGTCCGCGCCGATGGTGTAGGTGGTGACCAGTGGCCGCGGCGGCTCGAGGCCGGCGAGCCGCCACACCGGCTGGCCGCTGCGCTTGGCCTCCAGGTCCCAGAGCGCGCAGTCGAGCGCATTGCGCGCGCCGCCGGCCGGCAGCAGTCGCCTGAGCGCCTCGCGATCGATGCCGTCCTCGATGGCCGCGCGCGCGGACTCGATCTGCGCGCACATGTGGTCCAGGTCGTCGCCGAGGTAATACACGCCGGCGGCCTCGCCCTGGCCCGCGGCGCCGTGGTCCGAGATGCTCGCGACCGCGACGGCGATGTGCGTGAACGTATAGCCCGTGATGACGAAAGGCGCCGACAGCGGCACCTGCTCGCGCGTGAGCTCGAGGCGCATCAATAGTCCGTGCCGAGTCCCACGAGGTGGTAGGCGACGGCGATCCAGGCGAGCATGGCGGTCGATCCGACCAGCACCACGGCCCAGATCTTGCCGAGCCAGCGGCGCTTCGCCTTGACCAGCACCGACAGGTGCCAGATCGCGAGCGCGAGGCCGGCGAAGACCGCGATCGTGCCGACGACATGCAGCGCGATCAGCAGGCCGTCGAGTTTCGGCGACAGCAGCTCCAGGTCGCTCAGCATCATGACCACCAGCCCGACCCAGGCGCCGACCGCCAGCAGGGAGGCGAGCGCGCCGATGCGCACCCAGCGATAGGCCTTCGCCTCGGCGCCGGCATAGGGCAGCTTGAGCCGGTAGTGCCGGCGGATGAGCGCGGCGATGGGCCACACCAGCACGGTGAGCAGCAGCGCCGCCAGGCTCGCGACAGTCGCCGGCATGACCCAGCCGGCCGACTTCGCCGGCGCGCGCTCGAACAGCATGAATGGCGCGATGAAATCCGCGCTGAAGCGCGTGACCTTGCCGTCTTCGACCTCGGCCGCGAGCAGCGCCTTGCCGTCGACCTCGGCCCAGACCCAGGGCTCGATCTCGCGCCACTTCTTCGGCTCGCCGTTCAGCTTGCGCAGCAGTGGCAGCGAGATGGTCTTGTCTTCGTTGACGACGACCTTGATCGGGTTGATGAGGTTGAGGACGCTGATCAGGCTCGATTCCGCGCGGCGCGAAATGATGTAGGCGCCTGCGATGGCCTGGGCGCGCTCATCCGCCGTTTTCTCGTCGGGCTTCCCTTCCGGCCCGGGCCCCGGCAGGTAACGGTCGCTGAACTGGCGGTAGAACGCTGCGCGCAGCGGGCCCGCGGCGCCTTCCTTGCCGCCGCTGTTGACCGAGATGTAGTAGCCGACGCCGTCGTCCAGGTAGAGATGCAGGTCGCTGTGGAAGTACTGGGTGTCGCCGCCATGGGAAATGGCGCGCCGCCCGTTGGTGCTGGTCTCGTAGAAGCCGAGCATCATGCGGTTGAGCTTCGGGATGACGGTGTTCGCCGTGCCGTGCATGCGGATGGCGGTTTCCTCGGACAGGATGCGCTGGCCGCCGTACTCGCCCCGCTGCAGGTGGGCGATCATGAACTTCGCCATGTCGGCGCCGGTCGCGGCCAGCGAGCCCGCCGGCGCGAGATTGATGATCTCGTAGCCCTGCGCCTCGTCGCTGGCGTTCTTGTAGCCCTGCGACATGCCGGCCTTCAGCGCCTCCGGCAGCGGCTGGCGGAAGGTCGAGCGCGTCATGCCGAGCGGCCCGAAGATGTTCTGGTCGAGGTAGTCGTCGAATGACAGGCCGGAGGTCCGCTCGACCAGGTAGCCCGCGAGCGCCGTGCCGTAATTGGAGTACGCCGGCATCTTGCCGGCCTCGTAGATGCGCGTCGGGACCCAGCGCTTGAGCACCTCGCCGAGCGGCGCGATGCGGCTCTCGTCCTCGACGATCAGCTCCTTGACCGACTCCTCGAAGCCCGGCGTGTGTGTCATCAGGTCACGCACCCGGATCGGCGTGCCGCCGGGGCCGGGCGGGATCTCGAAATCGAGGTACTGGCTGATGTCGGCATCGAGGTCGAGCTTGCCGCGCTCGACCTGCTGCATGACCGCGGTCCAGGTGAACAGCTTGGAAATCGAGCCGGGCCGGAACAGCGTCGCCTCGGGATCCACCGGCGCCTTCTTCTCGACGTCCGCGTAGCCGTAGCCTTTCTGCAGCAGCACCTGGCCGTCCTTGACCACGACCACGATGGCGCCGGCGATGTCGCCGCGCGGCAGCGCGAATCCCATGAAGCCGTCGAGCCAGGCTTCCAGGTCCGCGCGCGTGAGCTCCGGGGCGGCGCCGGATTCCGGTGCCGCGGGTGTCGCAGCCGGCTCCTCTGCGGCGGCCGGCAGCGCCAGGATGGAGGCACAGAACAACGTCGCGAGCGGTGAGCTGACGCGCATGGCGGATGTCCCCAGCGATTATCCCAATGAGGCCATAGTAGTCCTAAATGGAGAATGACGTCAAAGCCCGCGACACCGTAGAATCGGCTGCGCGTACCGGCATCGGAGAAGACAACTGACCCAGGGCAAGAACAAGCGGCCGACGCTCGGCAGCCTGTTGCGCGGCCTGCGGCTGCGCAACCGCTGGACGCTCAAGGAAATGAGCGAGCGCACCGGCATCCCGCTGTCGACGCTGGCCAAGGTCGAGCACGACCGCCTGACGCTGACCTACGACAAGCTGCTGCAGCTGAGCCAGCGCCTCAACCTGCGCATGTCGGACCTGTTCAGCGAGGCCGACACCTCGGGCGACATGCCGATCACGGCGCGCCGCTCGATCGGGCGGCTGTCGAACGCGGTGCGCGTGAACACGCCGAACTACGAGTACTTCTATATGTGCCCGGAGCTGCGGCGCAAGCGCATGGTGCCGACGGTCACCCGCGTGCGCGCCCACAGCATCGAGGAGTTCGGGGAGCTCGTGCACCATCCCGGCGAGGAGTACATCTACGTCATCGAGGGCCCGGTGGAGATCCACACCGAGTTCTACGAGCCCGCCGTGCTGCAGACCGGCGAGTCCATCTACATCGACAGCACCATGGGACATGCCTACGTGCTGCCGAAGGGGCGCGAGCAGGCGCTGGTGCTGGGCGTGTGCTCGAGCGCGGAGGAGGATCTCGCGGAGGCGCTGATGAACATGCACGTGGACGC
>CAZYPM010000206.1:0-3291 GCA_964649205.1 uncultured Steroidobacteraceae bacterium | reverse complement strand
GCGACCTGGTGCGCAAGCTGCAGCCCGACTGCTTCGACGACATCGTCGCGCTGGTGGCGCTGTTCCGGCCGGGCCCGCTGCAGTCGGGCATGGTGGACGACTTCATCGCGCGCAAGCACGGGCGCAGCAGCGGGCCGATCGACTACCTGCACCCGAGCCTGGCCGGCATCCTGAAGCCGACCTACGGCGTGATCCTGTACCAGGAGCAGGTGATGCAGATCGCGCAGACGCTGTCCGGGTACACCCTGGGCGGCGCCGACCTGCTGCGCCGCGCGATGGGCAAGAAGAAGCCGGAGGAGATGGCGACGCAGCGCTCGGTGTTCGTCGAGGGCGCCGTGGAGCGCGGCGTGCCGGCGGCGCGCGCGGGCCAGATTTTCGACCTGATCGAGAAGTTCGCCGGCTACGGCTTCAACAAGTCGCACTCGGCGGCGTACGCGCTGCTCGCCTACCAGACGGCCTGGCTCAAGACCCACCATCCCGAGGCTTTCATGGCGGCGGTGCTCTCCTCGGACATGGAGCATACCGACAAGGTCGTGTCGTTCATCGACGAGTGTACCGGCCTCGGCCTCGAGGTGCTGCCACCCGACGTCAACGCCTCGGGCTACGCGTTCACGGTCGCCGGCCCCGGCACCATCCGCTACGGGCTGGGCGCCGTGAAAGGCGTCGGCCGCGCCGCCGTCGACGCGATCGTTGCCGAGCGGGAACGTGCCGGCCCGTACCGCGGGCTTGCCGATTTCTGCCGGCGCGTGGATCTCAAGCTCGCGGGCCGGCGCACGCTGGAAGCGATGGTCAAGGCCGGCTGCCTGGATGGCTTCGGCCAGAACCGCGCGACGCTCATGAACGCGCTGCCCGCCGCGATGCAGCTCGGCGAGCAGCGCACGCGCGCGGTCGCGGCGGGCCAGGACGACCTGTTCGGCGGACTCGCGGCCCCTGCCGCGGAAGCGGCGCCGACCGCGCTCGACCTGGCCGCAATGCCGGACTGGAGCGACTCGGTGCGCCTCGCAGGCGAGCGGGAGACGCTCGGGCTTTACCTGACGGGACACCCGATCGCCGAGGTCGAGCAGGAACTGCGCCAGCTCGTGCCGCTGCGCATCACGGACCTCGGCGGGCCGCGTCCCGCGGCCGATGCCCGCGGCTTTGGCGGCGGCAGGAACGTGACGGTCGCGGGACTGGTGCTCGAGATCCGCCGGCGCGGCCCGCGCATGACGCTGCTGCTGGACGACCGCAGCGGGCGCATGGAAGTGAGCCTGTTCGACGACGTCTGGCAGCAGCACCGCCAGGTGATCGCGCGCGACGCGATCCTGGTGGTCGAGGGGCAGCTGCGTTTCGACGAGTTCATCGAGGACTGGCGCATCAATGCCAGGAAGCTGACCCCGATCGACGAGCTGCGCGAGCGCGAGGCCCGGCGCCTGCTGATCCGGCTGCCGCCTGCGGCCGCCGGGGAGCGGCTGCTGCAACGGCTGGAGGAAACCCTGCGTCCCTGCCGCGGCGGCAGCTGTGGCATCGCGGTGCATTACATCGGCGAGGAGGCGCGGGCGACGCTGGCGCTGCCCGAGGAATGGTCGGTCAGGCCGACCCGGGCGCTGCTCGAGGAGCTCGCCGCGCTGGTCGGGCGCGACGCGGTGCGGGTCGTGTACGGCCCGCGTCCCGACTGAGCGCGCGTCACCCTCTATACTGCCGCCATGGCGCTGCAATTCCTGGACTTCGAGCAGCCGATCGCCGAACTCGAGGCCAAGATCGAGGAGCTGCGCTTTCTCGGCACCGATTCCGAGCTCAACATCGCCGAGGAGATCGAGACGCTGCGCGCCAAGAGCCGCACGCTCACGACCAGCATCTTCGCCAACCTGACCCCCTGGCAGATCACGCAGCTCGCGCGACACCCGCAGCGGCCGTACACGCTGGACTACATTCCGCTGGTGTTCACGGAGTTCCAGGAACTGCACGGCGACCGCATGTACGCGGACGACCAGGCCGTGGTCGGCGGGGTCGCGCGCCTGGGCGGCACGCCGGTGATGCTGATCGGCCAGCAGAAGGGCCGCGACACCAAGGAACGCGTGCGCCGCAACTACGGCATGCCGAAGCCGGAGGGCTACCGCAAGGCGCGGCGGCTGATGCTGCTGGCGGAGCGCTTCGGGCTGCCGCTGGTCACGCTGATCGACACGCCAGGCGCCTATCCGGGCGTCGGATCCGAGGAGCGCAACCAGAGTGAGGCGATCGCGCGCAACCTGTTCGACATGGCCCGGTTGCCGGTGCCGGTCGTCAGCTGCGTGATCGGGGAGGGCGGTTCGGGCGGCGCGCTCGCCATCGGGGTCTGCGACCGGCTGCTCATGCTCCAGTACAGCGTGTATTCGGTGATCTCGCCCGAGGGCTGCGCGTCCATCCTGTGGAAGAGCGCGGACCGGCGCGAGCTCGCGGCCGAGGCCATGGGCATCACGGCGCAACGCTTGTCGCGGCTCGAGCTGGTGGACGAGGTGATCCCGGAGCCGCTGGGCGGCGCACACCGCGATCCGCAGGCGATGGCGGAGTCGCTGCGAGAGGCGCTGGTGCGCCGCCTCGCCGAGCTGACGGCGCTGCCGGCGGACGTGCTGCTGGCCGAGCGCCAGCGGCGGCTGCGCGGCTTCGGGGTCTTCGGCGGGGCCTGAGATGGCCTTTGGCGCCGGGCGCCTTGCGGCCGCGCTCGCGGCACTCGATCCGGGTTGGCGCGAGGCGCGCCATTGCCTCGCGCTTTCCGGCGGCATCGATTCGGTGGTGCTGCTGCATGCCTTGCACGTGCTGCGAAACGACGGCGCCATCCGCGCGCTGCGCGCCGTGCATGCGGACCACGGACTGCAGGCGAACTCGCGCGACTGGGCGGCGCACTGCCGGTCGCTGTGCGCGCGGCTCGACGTCCCGTTCCAGGTGGTGGAGCTCGGGCTGGCGGCGCCGCCCGGTGCGAGCGTCGAGGCCCATGCGCGCGAGGCGCGCTATGCGGCGTTTGCCCGCCAGCTGCAGGCCGGCGAATGGCTGCTGACCGCGCATCACCAGGACGACCAGCTCGAGACCGTGCTGATCCAGCTGCTGCGCGGCGCGGGCGTGGCGGGCCTCGCCGCCATGCCGGCGCGCACGCCGCTCGGCCCCGGCTGGCACGCACGGCCGCTGCTCGGTATCGACCGTGACGAGATCGCCGCCTACGCCCGCGAGCATGGACTCGAGTTCCAGCGCGATCCCATGAACGAGTCCCCGCGCTTCGACCGCGGCTGGCTGCGCAGCGAGATCCTGCCGCGGTTGCGCGCGCGCTGGCCGGCGGCGGCA
>CAZYPM010000205.1:0-3320 GCA_964649205.1 uncultured Steroidobacteraceae bacterium | reverse complement strand
ACCTGCAGCGGCTCGACGGGCCGGTGCGGGGCAACGGCAAGATCATCCAGGAGCTGGAGGCCGCGTTCCTGGGCGCCGGTTGGAACGTCATCAAGGTCATCTGGGGCCACCGCTGGGACCCGCTGCTCGCGCGCGACACCTCGGGGATGCTGCGCAAGCGCATGGACGAGGCGGTGGACGGCGAGTACCAGGCCTTCAAGGCCCGGGGCGGCGCGTACACGCGCGAGCACTTCTTCGGCAAGTATCCGGAGACGCTCGAGCTGGTCGCCAACCTGTCCGACGACGAGATCAAGGTGCTCAACCGCGGCGGCCACGACCCGCAGAAGGTGTGGAACGCCTACGCCGCCGCCGTCGCCCACAAGGGCCGCCCGACCGTGATCCTGGCGAAGACGGTGAAGGGCTACGGCATGGGCAAGGCGGGCGAGGCGCTGAACGTCACGCACCAGCAGAAGAAGATGGACGACGAGTCCCTCAGGGCCTTCCGCGACCGGTTCAACATCCCGGTCAGCGACGAGGAAATCGGCCGGCTGCCGTTCTACCGGCCGGCCGAGGACAGCCCGGAGATGCAGTACCTGAGGTCGCACCGCAAGGCGCTCGGCGGCCCGTTGCCGCAGCGGCGCACGGCGGCGGCGCGGCTCACGGTGCCGCCGCTCGAGGCCTTCAAGAGCCTGCTCGACGGCAGCGAGGGCCGCGAGATCTCGACCACCATGGTGTTCGTGCGCATCCTGACGCAGCTGCTGAAGGACAAGCACGTCGGCGCGCACGTCGTCCCGATCGTGCCGGACGAGGCCCGCACCTTCGGCATGGAAGGGCTGTTCCGCCAGGTGGGCATCTATTCGTCGGTCGGGCAGCTCTACACGCCGCAGGACGTCGACCAGCTGATGTACTACCGCGAGGACAGGAAGGGCCAGATTCTCGAGGAGGGCATCAACGAGGCGGGCGCGTTCTGCTCCTGGCTCGCGGCCGCGACCGCGTACTCGAACCACGGGATCAGCATGATCCCGATGTACATCTTCTACTCGATGTTCGGTTTCCAGCGCGTCGGCGACTTTGCCTGGGCGGCCGGCGACATGCAGGCGCGCGGCTTCCTGCTCGGCGCGACCGCGGGGCGCACCACGCTCGCGGGCGAGGGCCTGCAGCACCAGGACGGCCACAGCCACCTGCTGGCCTCGACCATCCCGAACTGCATCGCCTACGACCCGTGCTTCGGCTACGAGCTGGCGGTGATCATGCAGGACGGCCTGCGGCGCATGTATGCGGAGCAGGAGAACGTCTTCTACTACATCACCTGCATGAACGAGAACTACGCGCATCCGCCGATGCCGAAGGGCGCGGAGCACGGGATCCTGCGCGGCATGTACCTGCTGCACGTCGGCGGGCGCGGCGCGGTGCGGGTCACGCTGCTGGGCTCCGGCACGATCCTGCGCGAGGTGCAGGCCGCGGCGGAACTGCTCGATGCCGAGTTCGGGGTGCCGGCGGACGTCTACAGCGTCACCAGCTTCTCCGAACTGCGCCGCGACGCGCTCGCGGCGGAGCGCGAGGCGCTGCTGCACCCCGAGCGCAAGAAAACGCGCAGGCCCTGGGTGAGCGAATGCCTGGCCGGTCGCGACGGGCCCTTTGTCGCTGCGACCGACTACATGAAGACGGTCGCCGACCAGGTGCGCCAGTGGGTGCCCGGCCGCTACGTGGCGCTCGGCACCGACGGCTTCGGCCGCAGCGATTCGCGCGCGGCGCTGCGCGGCCACTTCGAGGTGGACCGCCGCTTCATCGTCGTGGCGGCGCTCAAGGCGCTGGCCGACGACGGCAAGATCGACGCGGGCACGGTCGCGCTCGCGATCAAGAAGTTCGAGATCGATCCGGCCAAGCCGGATCCGCTCGGCTCCTGAGCCCGGCCGTGGCCTCCGAGATCAAGGTCACCGTCCCGGACCTCGGCGACTTCAAGGACGTCGAGGTCATCGACGTGCTGGTAAAGCCGGGCGACAGCGTGGCGCTCGAGACGCCGCTGATCACGCTCGAGACCGACAAGGCGACCATGGACGTGCCCTCGACGGCCGCCGGGCGGGTACTCGCGCTGGCGGTGAAGAAGGGCGACCGCGTGTCGCAAGGCGACGCGGTGCTGACGCTCGAGGCCGCAGCGGCCGCGCGCAAGGCTGCGCCGCAGAAGCCGGCCGCTGTCGCGGCGGCGAAGGAAGCTGCGCAACCGGCGCAACCTGTTGCTGCGCCAGTTGCCGCTGCCGCCCCGGTCGAGGTGCGGGTTCCCGACCTCGGCGACTTCAAGGACGTCGAGATCATCGAGGTGCTGGTGAAGCCGGGCGACAGCGTGGCGCTCGAGGCGCCGCTGATCACGCTCGAGACCGAAAAGGCGACCATGGACGTGCCGTCGTCCGCTGCCGGCACGGTCCAGAAACTGCACGTGGCCAAGGGCGGGCGCGTCAGCGCGGGCGACCTGGTGGCGACCGTAATGGGTGTTGCGTCTGCGCCGGCGGCCAGGCCGGCGGCTCCGCTCGCGCCTTCGGTTCCGGTGGCCGCGCGCGAGCCCGCTCCGGCAGCAGCGGTCGCTACGCCATCGCAAACGCCTCCAGGCAGCGAGGCTGGATTCTCGCGCGCACACGCCGGACCGGCGGTGCGCCGCTTCGCCCGCGAACTGGGCGTGGATCTCGCGCGCGTCACGGGCAGTGGTCTCAAGGGCCGGATCACGCAGGAGGACGTCAAGGCCTTCGTCAAGAAGGCGCTGCAGGCCCCGCCCGGGACGGGGGCTGGCGCCGGTCTGCCGAGGGTCATCGAAGTCGACTTCGCCGCCTTCGGGCCGGTGGAGGTCAAGCCGCTCGGACGCATCCAGAAGATCTCCGGCGCGCGCCTGCAGGCATCCTGGGTCAACCTGCCGCACGTCACGCAGCACGACGAGGCCGACATCACGGATCTCGAGAAGCTGCGCGCCTCGCTCAAGGAGCACGCCGCGGGGCTCGGCATCAAGCTGACGCCGCTCGCCTTCATCGCGCGCGCCTGCGCGCGCGTCATCTCGAAATTCCCGGACTTCAACTGCTCGCTGGACGCCAGCGGCCAGAACCTGGTCTACAAGAAGTACCTGCACCTGGGCTTCGCCGCCGACACGCCGAACGGGCTGGTGGTGCCCGTGATCCGCGACGCCGGACGCAAGGACGTGTATGAACTCGCCCGCGACCTCGCGGACCTCGCGGCCAAGGCGCGCGCGGGCAAGCTGACCGCGGCCGAGATGCAGGGCGGCTGCTTCACGATCTCGAGCCTGGGCGGCATCGGCGGCACGGCCTTCACGCCGATCATCAACGCGCCGGAGGTCGCGA
>CAZYPM010000204.1:0-3342 GCA_964649205.1 uncultured Steroidobacteraceae bacterium | reverse complement strand
TCATGCGGCGGCCTCGCGCGGGCCCAGTGCGCGCTGCAGCGCATCGGCCAGCGCCCCGCGCCGCGTCTCGTCGAGCGGGCGGCTGGATTCGTCCGTGACGTAGAACACGTCCTCCGCGCGCTCGCCGACGGTCATGATCTTGGCGCCGTGCAACTCCACGCGCTGGCTCCACAGCACCTTGCCGATCTCGGACAACAGTCCCGGCCGGTCGCCGGCGACGACCTCGAGAATGGTGCGCCCGTTCTCGGCATCGTCGCTGAAATTCACCTGGGTCGGGGTCGTGAACATGCGCGCCTGGCGCGGCATGCGGCGCGTGACGGGCGGCGCCGCCGCACTCTCGTCGGCCAGCGCGAGGCGCAGGCGGCGCTCGATGCCGGCCATGCGTTCCCGGTCGGTGATCGGCAGGCCGGTATCCTCGAGCACGAGGTAGTTGTCGAGGCTGCCGCCGTCCGTGGTCGGCGTGATGCGCGCGTCCTGGATGCTGAGTCCCATCTGGTCGAGCGCGGCCGTGGCGCGTGCGAAGGCATGCGAGCGGCCGCGTGTGTAGACCAGCACGACGGTCGCGCCGCCCGGTCCGGGCTGGCCGGCGACCGCCACGAACGCGTCGGTGTCCGCGACCTTGCGCGCCGCGAGCTGCTGCGTGTGCCAGGCCACTTCGGCTGCGGAATGGCGCAGGAAGTAGGCGTCGGTCAGCGAGTCCCAGATCCGGCGCAGGGCGTCCGGCGGCACGCCTGCCGCGGCGAGCAGCTCGCGCGCCTGCCCCTGCGTCTCCGCGATCAGCTGCTCGCGGTCGATCGGGCTTTCGAGGCCGCGGCGCAGGGCCTGCTTGACTCGCTCGTAAAGCTCGTCGAACAGCGTGGCCTTCCACGAGTTCCACAGCTTCGGATTGGTGCCGCGCACGTCGGCGACGGTCAGCACGTAGAGGTAGTCGAGCCGCACCTGGTCACCGACCTCGCGGGCGAAGGCGTTGACGACCTGCGGGTCGGCGATATCCTGCTTCTGCGCCGTGACCGACAGCGCCAGGTGATGGCGCACCAGCCAGGCGACCAGGCGCGCGTCGTAGCGCGAGAGGCCCTGCTCGAGGCAGAAGGACTCGGCGTCCACGGCGCCGAGCTCGGAGTGGTCGCCGCCACGGCCCTTGGCGATGTCGTGGAAGATCGCCGCGAGGTAGGCGAGCTCGGGCCGCGGCAGCGCGCGGAAGATCTGCGCCAGCTTCGGGAACTCGTGGTCGTAGCGCTCGAGCGCGAGGCGGCGCAGGTTGCTGACCACGAACAACGTGTGCGCGTCCACCGTCCAGGCGTGGAACAGGTCGTACTGCATGCGGCCGACGACCCGGCCGAAGGCCGGGATGTAGCGGCCGAGCACGCCGTACAGGTTCATGCGGCGCAGCTCGTGCGTCACGCCCGCGGGCGCGCGCAGGATCTCGAGGAACAGCCGGTGGTTGCGCGGGTTCTGGCGGAACTCGTCGTCGATCAGCCACAGGCTCTCGCTGACCAGGCGGATCGTATTGGCCCGCACGCCGGCGAGCCGCGGGTTCTGCTCCAGCACCAGGAACAGCTCCAGCAGCGCCGAGGGGTTGCGCGTGAACACGGCGGGACTGGTGACCTCGAGGTAACCGTCGCGTTCCTGGAAGTCGCGCGAGACCGGCACCGCCGGGGCATCGCGGTCCGCCAGGATTTCCTCGCGGAAGTGCTGCAGCAGCAGTTCGTTGAGCCAGCTCACGAACATCGCCGTGCGGTAGTAGCGCTGCATAAACTGCTCGACCGCGAGCGTGTAGGTCGCGTCCTCGTAGCCGAACATGCGCGCCAGACGCAGCTGGTGGTCGAACAGCAGCCGGTCCTCGCGCCGTCCGGTCAGCAGGTGCAGGGCGAAGCGGATGCGCCAGAGCCAGGCCTGCGCGGCCTCGAGCTGGACCAGCTCGCGCGGGGTGAGGAAGCCGTGGCCCGCCAGTTCCTGCAGCGTGCCCGCGCCGAAGTGCCGCTTGGCGACCCAGGCGATGGTCTGCAGGTCGCGCAGCCCTCCCGGGCCCTGCTTGACGTTGGGCTCGAGGTTGTAGGCAGTGTCGTGGAAACGGTGGTGCCGCTCGGCCTGTTCCGCGACCTTGGCGTCGAAGAAATCGCGCGACGACCACAGCCGGTCGGGCGCGAGTGCGCGGCGCATGGCGGTGAACAGGGACTCGTGGCCCGCAAGCAGGCGCGCCTCGATGAGCGAGGTCGCGACGCCGATGTCGGCCGCGGCCTCGCGCTGGCAGTCGTCGATCGTGCGCACGCTGTGGCCGGTCTCGAGCCCGATGTCCCACAGGAAAGTCAGGAAGCGCTCCAGCGCGGCGACCACCGCAGGGTGCTCGCCCGCGGGCACCAGCACCATGACGTCGACGTCGGAGCAGGGCAGCAGTTCGCCGCGGCCGTAGCCGCCGACTGCGACCAGCGCCAGTGGCTCGGAGAGCGCGCCCACGTGCAGCTGCCAGGCCTGGACCACCAGCGCATCCACCAGGCGAGCGCGATCCCGTACCAGCCTCTCGACCGGTTCGCCGGCCTGGAAGCGGCGCGTGAGCTCGCGATCGCCCTCGGCCAGCGCGCCCCGCAGGTCGCGCACCGGATCCTGCGCGCCCGAAAGACGCGACTGCAGCGAGTCCAGGTAAGCCCAGCGGGGGTCCGCAGCGGAGGCGGCCGGCGCTGACTGGGCCTGCGGGAGGCCGGCGGGCAAGGTCAGGGTGCTCCGCGGTCGGCTGCGCCCAGCGTGAGGACTTCGAAGCCTTCGGGAGTGACGAGCACGGTGTGCTCCCACTGTGCGGAGAGGGAATGATCCTTGGTGACGACGGTCCAGCCGTCGCCCAGCAGCTTCACGTGGCGGCGGCCGGCATTGACCATGGGCTCGACCGTGAACGTCATGCCAGCTTCGAGCGCCATGCCGGTGGCAGGCTCGCCGTAATGCAGCACCTGCGGCTCCTCGTGGAATACGCGGCCGATGCCGTGGCCGCAGTACTCGCGCACGATCGAATAGCCTTGCGACTCGACATATCGCTGGATCGTATGGCCGAGGTCACCGAGGCGCGTGCCGGGCTTGACGGTCCGGATGCCACGCCACATGGCCTCGTAGGCGACCATTGTCAGCCGGCGGGCCTGCACCGAGCAGTCGCCCACCAGGAACATGCGGCTGCTGTCGCCATGGAAGCCGTCCTTGATGACCGTCACGTCGACGTTGACGATGTCCCCGTTCTTCAGCACCCGGTCGCCCGGGATGCCATGGCAGACCACGTGATTGACCGAGGTGCAGATGGACTTGGGACAACCCTTGTAATTCAAGGGCGCGGGGATGGCCCGCTGCACCTGCACGATGTAG
>CAZYPM010000203.1:0-3347 GCA_964649205.1 uncultured Steroidobacteraceae bacterium | reverse complement strand
CACTGCGGGAGCGAGATCACGGTGTCCTACCAGCCAGGCCATGCCGGGACGTAAGGAGGCCGCCGTCTCCCACGACGGCGACATCGTCCGCATCCACGGCCGCCCGGTGCGCATGGACCACATGGTCCGCGACGCCTTCTGGGCCGGTGACCGTGCGGTCGTGCTGCTGGACCCGAGCGCCTACCTCGACAACCCGACCTACGGCGCGCAGCGCCGGCGCAGCCGCGACCCGATCCACAACCTGCGCGCCTACGCGCCCTCCGGCGAGATGCTCTGGCAGGCCGAGCAGCCGGAGTTCGAGGACCACTACTACATGGTCGAGAGCCGCGAGCCGCTGGTCGCCCTCTCCTTCTCGGGCCACCGCTGCGACCTCGACCTCGCGAGCGGCAAGATCCTGAAAAAGACCAGGCTCAAGTGAGCGTGCAGCAGAAGCCCGCCGCCGATGAGACCGAACTGGTGGGCCAGTGGCACGCCGGGGCGAAGAAGATCACGGGCGACGCCACCTGCCAGCGCATCGACTGGCTGGTCAGCCGCTACCTCATGCCGCTGGGCGCAGACCCGGCGGGCTGGGACGAGCTGTACCGCGATCCGGAGACCGGCCAGCTCTGGGAGCGCACCTGGCCGCAGCCGGAAATGCACGGCGGCGGCCCGCCGCGCCTGTCGCGCATCGAGCCCGAGGCCGCGCGCGCGAAGTACGGCCACCACGTGGACGGCTGATCAGGCGAGCAGCGGCAGCACGACCGTCGAGACCGCGGTCACCACCACGATCGAGGCCAGGTTCACGCGCCAGCCGGCGCGGATCATCTCCTGCATCGTCAGCCGCCCGGTGCCGAACACGATCGCGTTCGGCGGCGTGCCGACCGGCAGCATGAAGCCGCAGGACGAGGCGATCGCCGCGGGCGCCACCAGCTGCAGCACCGGATAGTCCGAGCTCGCCGCGATCGCGGCCAGGATCGGCATGAAGGTCGCGGCGGTCGCGACGTTCGAGTTGAACTCGGTCCAAACGACCAGCAGCGCCACCATCGCCGCGATCAGCGCGACCAGCGGCCAGGTGCCGATCTGCCCGAGCACGGTGCCGAGGAATTCCGACAGGCCGCTGCCCTGGATCGCCTCGGCCAGCGCGAGGCCGCCGCCGAACAGCAGCAGCACTTCCCACGGCAGCTTGCGCAGGTCCGAGCCGGCGATCAGCGCGCCGCCTTCCGGCGAGCGCGAAGGGACCAGGAACAGCGTGATGCCGGCGAGCAGCGCGATGGTGGTGTCGTTGAACTCGGAGAGGCCCGGCAGCATGCGTAGCAGCGGCCCCGTGATCCAGGCGAGCGCCGTCACCGCGAACACCGCGGTCACGCGCTTCTCGGCCCGCGACATCGGCCCGAGCGCGCGGCGCGCCTCGAGGATGCGGTCGCGCGCGGTCGCCTGCGAGCCGAGCCGGAACGGGAACGAGACCTTCACCAGCACCAGCCAGGCGATAGGCATCAGCAGCAGCACCGTCGGGATGCCGAAGGCCAGCCATTGCGCGAAGGCGATGGTCTCGCCGTAGTTCTGCTGCATGAAGCCGATCACCAGCGCGTTCGTCACCGTGCCGACGGGCGTCGCCAGCCCGCCGATGGTCGCGGCATAGGCGACGCAGAGCACGATGGCGCGCGCGAAGTTCTGCGCGTCGCGCTCGCCGTGACCGCCTTCCGGCGCCACGATCGTCGCCACCGACATCGCGACCGGCAGCATCATCAGCGTGGTCGAGGTGTTCTGCGCCCACATGCTGACGAAGCCGGTGGCGCACATCATCCCGAGCACCAGTCCCTGCGGGTGCCCGCCGGCCCAGGACACGATCGCGTAGGCGATGCGCCGGTGCAGGTTGCAGCGCTCCATCGCGAGCGCCAGCAGGAAGCCGCCGAGGATCAGGTAGAGCGTGGTGTTGCCGTAACCGGCCGCGAGGTCGCCGGCGGAGGCCGCCCCCAGCGGCGGCAGCACGGCCAGCGGCACGAGCGCAGTCGCCGCGAACGGGATGGCCTCGGTCGCCCACCAGATCGCCATCAGCACCATGACGCCGGCGACGTTCCAGGACGCGGCGGAAAGGCCCGCCGGCGGCTCGGTCACGATCGTCGCCACGAAGGCCGCGATGCCGAGCACGAGCCCGACGTTCTGCGCGACCGAGCGGCTGCCCGCTGCCGTCATGCCCCACTCCCTGCCAAGCGGCGTCGAGTCAGTATAGAGTGCGTGGCATCGCGAGGGTGCCCGCAAGATGAGTGAAACGATCGTCGTCGTCGGGGGCGGCCATGCCGGCGCGCAGGCGGTGGACAGCCTGCGGCGCGAAAACCCGACGGCGCGCCTGGTGCTGGTGGCGGCGGAGCCCGCACTGCCGTACCAACGCCCGCCGCTATCGAAGAAATTCCTCTCCGGCGAGCTGGAAGCGGAGCGCCTGCCGATCCGCCCGGCGAGCTTCTACGAATCCATCCACTGCGAGGTGATGCTGGGCAATCCCGTCACCGCCATCGACACGAGGGCGCAGCGCCTCGAACTCGCGAGCGGCGGGCCGCTCGCCTGGGACAAGCTGGTGCTCGCCGTCGGCGGCCGCGCGCGGCCCTTGCCCGTGCCGGGCGCGGATCTTGCAGGCGTGCACGTGCTGCGCACCATGGCGGACGTCACCGCGATCCGCGCGCACGTCGCCCCGCGGCGCCGCGCCGCGATCGTCGGCGCCGGCTACATCGGCCTCGAATGCGCGGCCTCGTTCCGCAAGCTCGGGCTCGAGGTCACCGTCATCGAGATGATGGACCGCGTCATGAGCCGCGTGGTCGCCCCCGAGATGAGCCGCTTCTACCAGGCCGAGCACGAGGCCCATGGCGTGAAGATCCTGCTCGACAGGCGGGTCAGCGCCTTCCACGGCGACGGGCGCGTGAGCGCGGTCGAGTGCGCGGACGGCACGCGGGTGCCGGCGGATTTCGTGATCGTCGGCATCGGGCTGGTGCCGAACACGGAGCTTGCCGAGGCCGCGGGCATCCGCTGCGATGACGGCATCGCGGTGGACGAGCATTGCCAAAGCAGCGCCGCGAACGTATTCGCGATCGGCGACTGCTGCTCGTTCCCGAGCGTCCGCTACGGGCGACGCATCCGCCTCGAGTCCGTGGACAACGCCTTCGAGCAGGCCAAGACGGCGGCGGCGAACGCCTGCGGCCGCGCAGTGATCCACGACAAGACACCGTGGTTCTGGTCCGACCAGTACGAGCTCAAGCTGCAGATCGTGGGCGTGAGCCAGCATTATGACAGCGTGGTGCTGCGCGGCGACCCGGCGTCGCGTTCCTTCAGCTGTTGCTATTTGAAGGACGGCGAGCTGATCGCGCTCGACGCCGTGA
>CAZYPM010000202.1:1586-3372 GCA_964649205.1 uncultured Steroidobacteraceae bacterium | reverse complement strand
TCGTCGGCGAAGCCGCACTCGCGCGCGACCTGCTTGAGCTTCGCCGCACCCTCCTCGATGCGCCGGCGCGCCTGCTCGACGCGCAGCCGCCGCACGTAGGCGCCGGGACTCTCACCCAGGCGCTCGGCAAACAGCCGCGCGAAGTGCCGCGGGCTCATGTTCATGCGCCGCGCAAGGCGGTCGACCGACAGGTCCTCGCCCGGATTCTCCAGCATCCACAGCTCGAGTTCACCGAACAGGTCGTCCCGGCGCTGCGCTTGCAGGTGGCGACTGAACTGCGACTGCCCGCCCGGCCGCTTGAGGAACAGCACCAGTTCCTGTGCGACCGCGAGCGCCGTCGCCTTGCCGTGATCCTGCTCGACCAGCGCGAGCGCGAGATCCATGCCGGCCGTCACGCCGGCCGAGGTATAGATGTTGCCGGAGCGGACATACAGCGCATCGCGGTCGAGGCGCGCCTTCGGCGCCAGCGCGCCGAGCCGGTCCAGGTAGGCCCAGTGCGTGGTGGCCGCGCGGCCGTTCAGCAGTCCTGCCGCGGCCAGCAGCATCGCGCCATTGCAGATCGAGCCCAGGCGACCGACGCGCGCGGCCTGCGCTGCGATCCAGTCCATCATCTTCCGGTCGCGGATCGCCGCTTCCCAGCCCAGGCCGCCGGCGACCAGCAGCGTATCGACGCCGTCCAGGTCCTGGTAACGGCGCGTCGCGACCAGCTGCAGCCCGTTCGACATGACGACCGGACCGGCGCGCGCGGCGACGAACTCGACGGCGTAGGCCGGCGTGCGCGCGCCACGGTGCTCGCCCAGCCAGCGCGCGGTGCGCGAAAACACCTCCAGCGGGCCGACGATGTCCAGGATCTGCGCCTGCGGGAAGCCCAGCATGGCGACACGGTGCGGCTTCGCGCGCGCCGTCGAGCGGCTATTGGCCTTCTTCATGGGTCGTCACGATACGGGGTTCCCCGCCCGCCCGGGGCAGTATGGCAGGAAATGATGCCTGTACGTCAGAACTGCCACGGCCGCCGGCGGCAGGATACGGCATCGGAAACCAGGAGCCAGCTCATGTATCAGGACACCCATCGCAATCTCGCGGGACTCGCCGCGGTGCTGGTCGCCGCGGTTGCGGCGGTGCATGTGTTCGCCTTCACCCTCGTGGCGACGCCGGATGCGGCGCCAGGGCAGGGTCTTCCGCGCGCCGCCGATCCCGTGCTGCTGCCCGAGATCGTCGTCACGGCGCCGCGGATCGCATCCTGAAGTACCGCAGCAAAGGAGTTTCACATGCAACGGCGCCAGTTCATCCACACCACGCTCGCAGCTTCGTTCGCGTTGTTTGGCGACGGCGTCGCGAGGGCCGCGGCGGAAGGTGCGCCCGCACCGCTGCCGAAACGCAGGCGCGTGCGCGTCGCATTCATGTTGGGCGACAACGCGAACGTCATCGATACCGCCGGGCCCTGGGAGGTGTTCCAGGACGTCATGATCCATGACAGCGGGAACCAGCATCCCTTCGAGCTGTATACGGTCGCGCCGACAGCGAAGGTCCTGCGCATGACCGGCGGCCTGCAGGTCAAGCCGGACTATACGATCCGCGACGCCCCACAACCGCAGGTGATCGTCGTTCCGGCGCACCGCTCGACCGACGAGTCTCGCGAATGGCTGCGCGCCGCGAGCGCCGGCACGGACGTCACGATGTCGGTCTGCACCGGCGCCTTCCAGCTCGCGCGCGCGGGACTGCTGAAGGGGATCCCCGCGACCACGCACCACCAGTTCTTCGACAGCTTCGCGAAGGAATTCCCGGA
>CAZYPM010000202.1:0-1486 GCA_964649205.1 uncultured Steroidobacteraceae bacterium | reverse complement strand
TGCGGCTGCAGCGGCACGAAGCGCTCGCCCCATCCCGGCAGGGCATTGAAGGCGTCGAAGTGGTGGCCATGCTCGACTTCGTAATAGCGCAGCGTGTCCTCGCGCAGCATGCGGTGACGCCCGAGATAGGCGCGCGAAGTGTGGTTAACCGGCACCAGCGCGTCCCGGCGCCCATGCAGCACGATTACAGGCCGCCCGCGCAGGCGCGCGCTCATGCGGATCTCCTCGAGGCCCGCCGTGAGCCGGGCGGAGATCTCCGCGCGGGAGGCATCGAGCGGGGCGCCTGCGACACCCCGCCCGTCGCGCAGTTCACGCACGCACCGCAGCCGCTCAAGGCTCCCGAGCGAGGCGAATCGCCCGACCTCGTCCACGATCTGCACGCCCGCGACCGGCGGGATGCCTGCCGAATCGGCCGCGATCCGGGCGAGCTCGGGCGCCGTGAGTGCGCGCGCCTCGAACTTCGCATCGGTCGCGGCATACGACAGGCCGCAGGGCGGCTCCTCGACGCCGAGACGCGCATAGGCGCTGGCGTAACCCTGCGTGATCGCGGGCCAGAGCCCGAAAGCGACGTTCGGCACCCCGCCGTCCAGCGCCTCGCGCAGGATCCCCGCCTGCTCCAGCCGCCGGCGCGCGTCCCGGCCCTGCGCCTCCGGACTGTCGCCGGCCAGATCCCCGGCCGCCGCCAGCGCCGCGGCGCGCGCGACCCATAGCGGACGCTGCGCCTCCGGCACGGCGGTAAACGGCGCCGGCGCCTCGGGCGCCAGGATCGCAGCCGGCTGCCACAACTCGTGCAGCAGCGCCAAATCGAAGAGCGTCAGCCCGGGGTCCGCGACGATCGGCCGGCGGCCCATGGCGATGCGCAGGCCCGGCACGATTCCGGGCTGCGCGCTCGGCTCCGAGACCACGGCGCCGTCCAGCAGCCCCTCCTCGTCCAGCTCGATCGCGCGCAGCACCGCGTTGCCGCCGTTCGAGATGCCGGAGGCGATGACGAGCAGCCGGTCGCTCGCGAAGCGCGCCGCGCCGGTCGCGGCGAACTCGCGGTTCAGCAGTTCGATGCCGGCCTTCGCCGCCTGCAGCACGTACAGCCCCCAGTCGCGCTCGACGTTCAGGCGTGAATGCGCGTGCTTGACCGCGACGCGATGCGGGTGCGCGCGCCGCCATGCCTCGAGCGCGGCGCCGGGCCGAGGACGGAACAGCAGCAGCGGGTCGTCGGCGTCGGGGGTCGCGGCCAGGTCGATGCGGTATCCGGTGCCGCTGTCGAGGTCCCAGAACCCGGTGCCCGCGCCCTTGTCGGTATGCGCGACCGCGCAGCCGTGGCGCAGGCCCCATTCGCCCGCGGTCGGCAGCGCGCCGTAGATGCCGCGCGACCCGGACGCGGCGGCGACGACCAGGCAGGGCCGCCCGCGATCGAAGGCAGCGGGAACCTGCAGCATCATGGTGGTGATGCCCGCGCCGTCCGGCGTGCGGATGGCGGCGAGATATTCGA
>CAZYPM010000201.1:0-3398 GCA_964649205.1 uncultured Steroidobacteraceae bacterium | reverse complement strand
GAGCCCGCGCAGACTTTCGGTGCACAGCCGTATATGTACAGCCAGGGCCAGTCCATCCACACGCGCAGCTGGATTCCGCTGCAGGACACGCCGGCCGTGCGCCTGACCTATGACGCGCGGATCCGCACGCCGCCCGCGCTGGTCGCGGTCATGGGCGCCGCGCGCGTCGAGCGCCAGGACGACGTCGCCGGCGAGTACCGCTTCGAGATGAAGCAGCCGATCCCGTCGTACCTGATCGCGATCGCCATCGGCGACCTGGAGTTCAGGAGTCTCGATGCCCGGGTCGGCGTCTGGACCGAGCCGTCGCAACTGGAGGCGGCGGCGGCCGAGTTCGCCGACCTGCCACGCATGGTCGAGGCCGGCGAGCGCATGGCGGGACCGTACCGCTGGGAGCGCTACGACCTCCTGATCATGCCGCGCGCATTCGCCTATGGCGGCATGGAAAACCCGCGGTTGTCCTTCATCTCGCCCTCGGTCGTCGCCGGCGACCGCAGCCTGGTCTCGCTGATCGTGCATGAGCTGGCGCATTCCTGGTCCGGCAATCTCGTCACCAATGCGACCTGGAACGACTTCTGGCTCAACGAGGGATTCACCACCTATCTCGAGCGGCGCCTGGTGGAGGCGCTCTACGGCGAGCGCCGCGCGCGCATGGAGGATGCGATCGGGTATGAGTCGCTGTTGCAGGCGATCGCGGACGCGAAAGCCGCCGGCCTGCCGCGTGATGCGGCGCTTGAGCTCGACCTCGCCGGGCGCGACCCGGACGAGGGCGTCTCCGATGTCGCCTACGAGAAGGGGCGCTGGTTCCTGGGATTCCTGGAATCGCGCTTCGGCCGGCCGGCATTCGATGCCTTCCTGCGCGACTACTTCGACGCGCACGCGTTCCAGAGCATGACCACGGCGGGATTCCGCGCCTGGCTGCTCGCGCATCTCGAGAAGCCGGGCGCGCCCGCCATCGCCGTCGCCGAGATCGACGACTGGCTGTACGGCAGCGGCATGCCGGCGAACGCGCCCGCGGCGCCGCAGGGCGTGTTCGAGGCGCTCGATCGCACCGCGGCCGACTGGCGCGCGGGAAGGCTCGCGACCGACGGCCTGGCGGTGCAGGACTGGGTCCCGCAGGAGTGGGTCCGCTTCCTGAGCGAGCAGCCGGCGGATCTCGAGGACGCGAAGCTCGCGGAGTTGCGCGCCCGCTTCGGGCTGGGCGCCGCGGGAAATGCCGAGATCGCGCTCGCCTGGCTGTCGCTGGTCGTGCGGACCGGTTACGAGCCTGCATATCCGGATCTCGAGCGCTTCCTGCTGGCGACCGGCCGCTACCGGCTGGTCGTCGGCCTGTTCCGCGAACTGTCGCGCACGCCGCAGGGGATGGAACTCGGGCGCCGCATTTACGCAAAGGCGAAGCCCGGCTATCACGCCACGATCCGGCAGGCGGTGGAACGGCTGTTGCAGCCGGGCGGCGGCTCCGGGCCCGGCTGAGGGAACCCGCCGGACAGGAGGTGCCTCGTGCCCCTGCGTTCGCAGCACCGCGCAGTCTGGCGCCGGGCGGCGCTGCTCCTGTTGTTGTGCGCGGCGTTCGCCCTGGTCACGGCGTCGAAACCGCTGCACACGTCCCTGCTGGGGGTGCTGGCGTCCAGCAAGGCGGTGATCATCGAGTATCCGCTGCCGGGTGCGCTGCTCTTCGTGCTGCTCGCCGCCGTGTCGGCCATGCTGGCGTTCGTCTCGATCGCGATCCTCGTGCCGGTCGCCGTCTATGCCTGGGGCGAGCCGCTCAGCATGCTGATGCTGTGGCTGGGCTGGATCCTCGGCGGGATCACCGCTTACGTCATCGCGCGGTTTCTCGGCCGGCCGGTGGTGCTATGGCTGCTGGCGGACCACGCCCTGCAGCGCCTGGAGCAACGCATCCATCCCGACACGCCACTCGGCCTGATCGTGCTGCTGCAGCTCGGGCTGCCGTCGGAGATCCCGGGCTACCTGCTGGGTCTCGTCCGGTATCCCTTCGGCAGGTTCCTGGCGGCGCTCGCCATCGGCGAGCTTCCCTACACGGTCGCAACCGTCTGGCTGGGTGCCGGTTTCGTCACCGCACGCAGCGGCGTGGTGCTTGCGGTGGGTCTCGCCATTGCGGCGCTCAGCGTCGGCGCCTTCCACCTGCTGCGCAGGCGCCTGCGCGCCTACGGCGACAGCAGCTGATCGAGGGTCGCGACCAGGCGCTCGACTTCCGGCCGCGAGGTGTAATGCACGAACGAGGTCCGCAGCGCGCCGTCATCGGTGTCGATGCCGAGCGCCCGCAACAGCCGGTAGGCGTAGAAATTGCCGGCGCCGACGCCGATGCCCTGCCTGCCGAGCGCGCTCGCGATCTCGCCGGAAGTCTTGCCATTCACCGTGAACGCCACCGTCGGCGCGCGATCCGGCGCGTGCACCCGGCCGATCATCCGCACGCGCGGGTGCTTCGACAGGAAGTCGAGCAGCGGCTGCAGCAGCGCCGTCTCGTGATCCCGGAACAGCTTGCGGACCGCCGCCGCCTGCGCCGCCACCGGCTGGCCGTCCTGTCCATGGCGCCTGGCGACGGCCTCCAGGTAGTCCACGACGCCGTTGACCGTGGCGATCTGCGCGTGGTCCGGTCCGGCCGGCGTGAAACGCTTGCCCGGCAGGCCGGCATTGAAGAAATGCCCCTGGTTCGGCAGCTCCGCGTTGAGCTCGCGGCGCATGAACATCGCACCGAGGTGCGGGCCGTACACCTTGTACAGGGAGAAGCAATAGAGGTCCGCGCCGAGCGCCGCGACGTCCGGCAGGCCGTGCGGGCAGAAGGCGACACCGTCCACGAAGGCGAGCGCGCCGGCGCGATGGACCAGGTCCGTGATCTCGCGCACCGGGTTGATGCTGCCGACGACATTCGAGCAGTGCGTGAAGGCGACCACCCGCGTGCGGGAGCCGAGCAGCGCCTCGAGATCCCTGACGCGCAGCTCGGCCGTGTCCGGGTCGACCTTCCATTCGTGCACGACCGCGCCGTCGGCGCGCAGGCGGTCCCAGGCGCCGACGTTGGCTTCGTGGTCCTGGTTGGTGACGATGATCTCGTCGCCCGGGCGCAGCTGCCGGCGCAGCGCCTGCGCGACCACGTAGGTGTTCTGCGAGGTGGAAGGGCCGAAGTGCAGTTCGTCTTCGCCGACGTTGAGCCAGGCCGCGAGCCGCGCCTTCGCCGCGTCCATCTGCTCACCGGCGCTGCGCGATGGCGCGAAGTCGTAGTAGGGCTGGACCTTGGTCCGGCGGTAGTAGCGCTCGAGCCACTCGATCACCTGCCGGCAGGCGTAGGAACCGCCGGCATTCTCGAAGTGTGCGAATCCCGCGAGCGAGGGCTCGGTGAAGGCGGGGAATTGCGAACGGACGAAGTCGAGGTCGAGGGCGGACAT
>CAZYPM010000200.1:2234-3402 GCA_964649205.1 uncultured Steroidobacteraceae bacterium | reverse complement strand
CACGCACGCTCGGCGTGCCGATCTTCCAGGAACAGGTGATGCAGCTCGCGGTGGTCGCGGCGGGCTTCACGCCCGGCGAAGCGGACCAGCTGCGGCGCGCGATGGCGGCATGGAAGCGCCGCGGCGGACTCGAGCCGTTCGAAGCGAAGCTGAAGGGCCGCCTGTGCGCGAAGGGCTACGGCGCGGAGTTCGCCGACCGGATCTTCCAGCAGATCCTCGGCTTCGGCGAGTACGGCTTTCCGGAGAGTCACGCCGCGAGCTTCGCGCTGCTGGTCTACGTCTCCGCCTGGCTCAAGCGCCACGAGCCGGCCGCGTTCTGCTGCGCGCTCCTGAACAGCCAGCCGATGGGTTTCTACGCGCCCGCGCAACTGGTGCGGGATGCGCGTTCGCACGGCGTCGAGGTGCGCGGCGTGGACGTCAACGCGAGCGGCGTGGAATCGACGCTGGAGGACGCGGCGGACGGCGCGCCGGCGCTGCGCCTGGGGCTCGACCGGGTGCGCGGCCTGTCGGCCGAAGCTGCGGGGCGCCTGGTGCAGGCGCGCCGGGACGGGCGCTTTGGCGGGGTCGCGGAACTGGCGCGGCGTGCGGCGCTATCGCGCCGCGACCTCGCCGCGCTCGCGCGTGCCGGGGCGCTGGCCGGCGTCGCGGGCCACCGGCACCGCGCCGCCTGGGATGCGCTTGGCGTCGAGCCGGCGCTGCCGCTCGCGCCCGCGCGCGAAGGGCCTGCAGGCCTGCCGCTGCTGCGCGCGCCGACCGAGGGAGAGGACCTCGTCGCCGACTACCGGGCGCTCGGCCTGACCCTCGCACGCCACCCGGTGGCGCTGCTGCGGCCGCGGCTCGAGTCCTGCGGCTGGGCCACGGCGGCGGCGCTGGCGGAACTGCCGGACGGCGCACCGGTCGCGACCGGCGGCATCGTCGTGACCCGCCAGCGCCCGGGCGCGGCCGGCGGCGTCATCTTCGTGACGCTGGAGGACGAGACCGGCTACGTGAACCTGGTGATCTGGAGCCGGATCGCGGATGCGCACCGCCGGGCGCTCCTCGGCGCGCGGCTGCTGGGGGTCACCGGCCGCATGCAGCGCGAAGGGGAGGTGCGGCACCTGGTCGTGGAGACGCTGGAGGATCGCTCGGCGCTGCTCGGCAGCCTGGCGGCGCCGGCCAGGAACTTCCG
>CAZYPM010000200.1:0-2134 GCA_964649205.1 uncultured Steroidobacteraceae bacterium | reverse complement strand
GCTAGCGCTGGCGCGCGGGCGCCCGCTTCGGCTTCTTGCCCCGGCCCGGGCCCTCGTCACCCACGTCGTAATCGTCGAAATCGGACAGCAGCCCGGCCGTGCGCTTCTCTTCGCGCATGCGCTCGAGCTTGCGCCAGGCGGGCTCGCCGACGCCGCGCGCGCCGCGGCGCTTGCGCGTGTCGAAATCCCGCATCAAGCGGTCGACGTCGAGGTCCTCCGCGGCCTCCTCGACCTCTTCCGGCTCGTCGTCCTCGAATTCTTCTTCCGGCTTCTCGCTCATGCGACCTGTCCGGGTCACTGCGGGCCGACTTATAAGGCGCGGCGGGCGCGCCCGCAAGGGGTCTCAGCCCACCAGCTGGTTGAGCTGGAAGATGGGCAGCAGAAGCGCGATGACGATCACGAAAACGAACCCGCCCATCAGCAGGATCATGACCGGCCCCAGGATACCGACCGCGGCGTTGACCACGCCGTCGAGTTCCCGCTCCTGGTTGTCGGCCGCGCGCCCGAGCATGGCCTCGAGCTCGCCGCTGGTCTCGCCGCTCGCGATCAGGTGCACGAGCATCGGCGGGAACAGCTTGCTGGCGCCGATCGAGCGGGCGATCGGCGCGCCCTCGCGCACGCGCACCGCGGCGTCCTGCACGGCCTCCCGCATCGGCACGTTGGTCACCACCTCGCCGGCGATCCTGAGCGCCTCCAGCACCGGCACCGCGCTCGCGGTCAGGATCGAGAACGTGCGCGCAAAGCGTGCCGCATTGTTGCCGCGCGTGATGCGCCCGATCAGGGGCAGGGTGAGCTTGAAGGCGTGGTAGCGCCGCCGCGCGGCGGGCTCCGCCA
Source organism: uncultured Steroidobacteraceae bacterium (assembly GCA_964649205.1). Classification (GTDB taxonomy): domain Bacteria; phylum Pseudomonadota; class Gammaproteobacteria; order Steroidobacterales; family Steroidobacteraceae; genus SCUD01. The sequence continues at coordinate 1,300 of CAZYPM010000200.1, read as the reverse complement.
GCCAGCGCCGCAGTGCCCAGCCGCCGCCCAGGGCGGCGGCGAGCAGCAGCCACCACCAGGCGCGCAGGAAGTCGGAGGCGGCGATCAGCATGCGGGTCAGCAGCGGCAGCTGCCGCTCGCCGGCCTCGAACACGCGCACCACCTCCGGCACCACGTAGCCGAGCAGCAGTGCCACGATGCCGAGGCAGATGACCGTCAGCAGCACCGGGTAGATCATGGCGTTCCTGATCTTCTGCTGCAGCACGTGGCGGTTCTCGGTGTAGTCGGCGAGCCGCTCCAGCACCGCGTCGAGGTGTCCGGACTGCTCGCCGGCCGAGACGGTGGAGCGGTAGATCTCGGGAAACACGGTCGGGAACGCGGCCAGGCCGTCGGCCAGCGAGCGGCCCTCCATGACGCGCGAGCGCACGCCCGCGACCACGCTCCTGACCCGCTCCTTCTCGCTCTGCTGCGACACGGCGAGCAGCGCCTCCTCCAGCGGGATTCCGGAGCGCACCAGGGTCGCGAGCTGGCGCGTCAGCAGCGCCAGGTCGGAGGCGGAAATGCCGCGACCGAACGAGAGCTGGAACCGGCGCGGCGGCGGCGCGTCGGTGACCTCGGTGACGGAGACCGGCAGCAGCGCCTGATCGCGCAACAGCTGGCGCACCTGGCGCGCGCTGTCGCCGTCCATGACGCCGCGCCGCTCGCGGCCGGCGGGGTCGAGCGCCGTGTACTCGTAGGCGGCCATCAGGCCATCATTCCTCGCGGGTGACGCGCAGCAGTTCCTCGAGCGAGGTCGTGCCGGCCAGCACCTTGGCGCGGCCGTCATCGCGGATGCCCGGCGTCGCCTTGCGCGCGTGGCGCTCGAGCTCGTGCTCGCCGGCGCCATCGTGGATCATGACGCGCATCGGCTCGTCCACGATCACCAGCTCGTAGATGCCGGTGCGGCCCCGGTAGCCGCCGCCGGCATCCCGCCCGGCGCGGAACAGCGTGGCGCGGCCGGCGTCGCCCGGCGCGAGGCCGAGCAGGCGCGCCTCGTACTCGCCGGCGGGGTAGCCGATGCGCGTATCGGGGTTCAGCACCCGCACGAGGCGCTGCGCGACCACGCCGAGCAGGGTGGAGGCGAGCAGGAAGGGTTCGATGCCCATGTCGCGCAGGCGCGTGACGGCGCCGACCGCGGTATTCGTGTGCAGGGTCGAGAGCACGAGATGGCCCGTCAGCGAGGCCTGCACCGCGATCTGTGCGGTCTCGGTGTCGCGGATCTCGCCCACCATCACCACGTCCGGGTCCTGGCGCAGGATGGCGCGCAGGCCGCGGGCGAAGG
>CAZYPM010000199.1:0-3407 GCA_964649205.1 uncultured Steroidobacteraceae bacterium | reverse complement strand
TCACCGACGTGTATTTCCTGCTGGCTTTGCGCGGCGGTGACCTGATGGCGGCGCGGCATGCGCTGCTGCTCGCGATCGACGTCGTGCTGCTGCTGGTGACGGTCATTGGCGGGCGCATCGTGCCGGCCTTCACGGCCAGCGGCCTGCGCCAGGCCGGCGTCGCGGTCGAGATCAAGGGCCGCGCGCTGCTGGACGGCGCGACCATCGCGGCAATGGTGGCCGTCGTGGCGGTGGACCTGCTGAGCCCGTGGCAGCCGCTGGCGGGCTGGGTCGCAGCATTCGCGGCGCTGCTGCACACGGCCAGGCTGGCAGGCTGGCAAGGGCATCGAGGCCTTCGTATGCCGCTGGTGTGGTGCCTGCACCTGGCATACGCGTGGATCCCGCTCGGATTCGCGCTGAAGGCGGTCCACCTGCTGGCAGGCGGCGCGTGGAGCGGGCACTGGCTCCACGGCCTGACGATCGGTGCCGCCGCCGCCATGATCCTCGCCGTGATGACCCGGGCATCGCTCGGGCATACGGGCCGGCCACTGGTCGCGGCCGCGCCAACTGCGGCGGCTTACCTGCTGCTGTCAGCCGCCGCGCTGGTTCGCGTGCTGGCGCCTGCGTTCCCCGGTGCGAACTACCTGTGGACAGTGGTTCTCGCCGGTCTGCTGTGGCTGGCCGCTTTTGCGCTGTTCCTCGTCGTCTACACGCCGATCCTGTTCCGCCCGCGCGCGGACGGGAAGCCGGGGTAACGCTCGCGCGCGATCAGCGTTCTTCCGGCGGCCTCACATGCCGGAAGCTCCACAGCAGCGCCAGGTCGTAGCCGATCTTGAGCACGCCGCAGATGATGAACGGCCAGGCCATCCAGCCGGCCGCGAACAGCGCCCCCGCGAGCGCCGGACTCGCGGCGGAAGCGAGTCCGCGCGGCACCGAGGTCACGCTCGCGGCCGCTGCGCGCTCCGGTGGCGTGACCACCGCCATCACGTAGGACGAGCGCGCGGGCACGTCCATCTGCGACAGCGCGGAGCGCGCGAGCAGCAGCGCGAGCGCGACCCGCAGGTCCGGCGCGAGCGCGGCGCCGATCAGGCAGAGGCTCGAAGGGATGTGTGTCCACACCATGGTGTTGACGAGCCCGATGCGCGCGGCAAGCCAGGCGGCCGCCGGGTAGGAGAACGCGGCCAGCAGCCCCGACCAGAAGAAGAACATGCCGGCGCTCGCCAGCGACATGCCGAACTGCTGGAACAGCCACAGCGCCATCAGCGACTGCACGGCGAAGCCGCCGGCGAAGGCGTCCACCGAGAAGAGCGCGGCGAGCCGATAGACGATCTTCTTCGACGGCCCGAGCGCGAACTGCGGCCGCTCGTCGGCGGCCGTCGTTGCCCTTGGAATCAGGCGATACATCGCCCCGCCCGCGAGTCCGAGGACGGCGTACAGCACGAACATCGCCTTGAGCGCGGCGAGCCGCGTCCAGCCGAGCTCGACCAGCGCATCCGGACTGCCGGCCACCAGCGCGCCGACTGCCGCCGCGAATGCACCGACCAGGCCATAGACGGCAAACATCCGCGTGCGTTTTGCCGCGGGCGCGACAGCGGCGAGCAAAGCATGTTCCATCGGCACGAAGATGCTGACGTTGCCGGCCGTCGGGTTCAGCGTGCCGATGAAGGCGATGATCAGGATCGCGAAATAGCTTTCGGATGCGGCGAACACGAGACCCGTGGCGAACATCAGGGCGGAGGCGCCGAGCAGCAATACGCGCTGGCCGGCCGGCGGCGCGAATGCACCGATTGCGAGCGTGATGAGCGAGGAACCGAGCAGCGCCGCGGTCGAGGCCACGCCGACCTCGAACGCGCCCAGCCCGAGCGCGGCCAGGTACACGGGCAGCAGGACGGCGGCGAAACCGTCGCCGAAGTCGCGCAGGGCGCGGGCCGCGTAGATGCAGGCCGCAGGACCCGGCCGCCGTGCAGGCGGCGCAGGCCCTGCGGACCGGATGTCGTTTACGGACTCTGCGAAGTGATCTCCCACATGTAGTCCGCATGGGAGCTGCAGATGCCGGTGAATGTGGCGCCGAGCGGATCATCGCCGATCTTCTGGATGATCACGTCACGCGCTTCCAGCAAGGCCTTCATGTCGGCGGCGCTGTAGGTCTCCAGCCGGCGGTACTGCGCGCCCACGATGTGCTCGTTCCAGCCCCAGGACTTCAGCTTGCCTTCGGCGACGAGCTTGTCGTAGACCGGCGCAAACACCCGCTTCACCAGCGCGTCCGCCTGGTCCTCGCGGCCCTGGTCGCATTCATAGTAAACGGAGAAAGCCGCGCCGCCGCGGGCCACGGTGCCGATGTTGCCGGCGACCGTGCGCCAGATGTAATCGTCGTGCGCATTGCAGATCTTCGCGAACTCGCCGCCGAGCTTCTTGTTCTTCGCGCTCGCGTCGACCTGCTCGCCAATCTTGTTCTGGGCGTCCAGCAGCGCCTGCACACTGCCCGCACCGAAGTACAGCGCGCGGCGCCACTTGCCGCCGGTGTGGTGCGCGAGCCAGCCATAGCCAGTGATCGTCCCGTCCGCGACCGCCGCGTCGTAGACCGGTTTCTGCACCTGCGCGAAGATCTCGTCCGCGCGTTCCTGCTGGGACAGATCGCACGCACTGTAGGTCACGTACGTATACCGTTCCGCCGGCTTGTCCTCTGCCAATGCCGCCTGTGCGGCGAGCAGGCAGATGCCGGCCTGGAGCGCGATTGCCCCATGCATCGAAGTCTTCATTGTTGTCCCCCTGTAGCCGGGCTATGGCTGGCCCGGTGTCAGCGCGCGCAGTATAGACCCCTTGTGACGCTGCCCGCGCCGGGGGAGACTGTGTGCAGCCCAGGGAGGTGCCCCATGCGCGCGATTGGCGTCTTTGCGCTCGGCTGGATGCTGGCGGCGGCGACGGCGACGGCTCAGGACGAGCCAGCGCCGGCGGCGGGAGCCGAGGAGCCGCACCCGCTGTCCCAGCTCGACTGGATCGTCGGCCCGACGGAGGTCGAGGTTGGCAGCTTCGCCAGGCTTTCGGTGCCGGCAGGCTACATGTTCCTGCACCCGGAGGAGACGGCGAAGTTCCAGGAATTCGTCGAGAACCCGACCAGCGGACGGGAATCGCTGATCGCGCCGGACGACCTGCGCTGGTTCGGGCTGTTCGAGTTCGACGACATCGGCTACGTCAAGGACGACGAGGAGATCGAGTCGGATGCGCTGCTGGACTCGATCAAGGAAGGCACCAAGTTCGGCAACGAAGAACGGCGCAAGCGCGGTTGGGCCGAGCTGCAGATCACCGGCTGGCGCTTTGAGCCGCGCTACGACACGGCGACCAACCGGCTCGAATGGGCGATCGAGGCCGTGTCCGAGAACCTGCCGGTCGTCAACTTCAACACGCGCCTGCTCGGCCGCAAGGGCGTC
>CAZYPM010000198.1:0-3444 GCA_964649205.1 uncultured Steroidobacteraceae bacterium | reverse complement strand
CCCCGGGATACGGCGCGCGATCGAGGCCTTCCGCCTCGCGCCCGAGCAGCACGCAGTGCACCATTCTCGTCATTCGCGGACTCCTTCGCACCGGCGCCCGCGCACAGGCCGGCGGCCAGCAATTTTGCCACGGGCGCAGGCACGCCGACCCCGGCAACCATGCCGGGGGCGAGCCAGCGCCCGCCGCGACCTGCCGCGGCCCGGCCGCTGCGCGGGATGTCGAGCACCCACGGCGAGATGTCGAGGTCGAAATGCGTGAACGCGTGCCGCAGCCCGGGCAGGCGGCGCGGCACGGCGTCCGCCGCGATCCCGGCGCACCAGCGCCGCGCCATGCGCGCGTCGACGAATTCCGGCGGTGCCCACAGGCCGCCCCAGATTCCGCTCGGCGGGCGGCGGCGCAGCAGGACGCGGCCGGCCTTGCGGACGAAGACCATGTGCGTGCGCCGGATCCTGCGCGGCCGGCGTTGCCGCCGCGCCGGCAGTTCGTCCACCAGGCCGGCGGTCTTGGCGCCGCAATCGCCCTGCAGTGGGCAGCGCCCGCAGGCCGGCCGGCGCCGGGTGCAGACCGTCGCGCCCAGGTCCATGATGGCCTGCGTGTACTCGGCGACCTGCGCGGCGGGCGTGCATCGCCCGGCGAGTTCCCACAGCATCGCACCGGCCGCGTCCGGCGGTTCACGCACCAGGAACACTCGCGCCAGCACGCGCTTGACGTTGCCGTCCAGGATCGGGTGCCGCGCACCGTGCGCCAGCGCCATGATCGCGCCCGCCGTCGAGCGGCCGACGCCGGGCAGCGCCAGGAGTTCCTCGAGGGTCTGCGGCAGCATCCCGCCGTGGCGTGCGACGATCTCGCGCGCGGTGCGGTGCAGGTTGCGCGCGCGCGCGTAGTAGCCGAGGCCGGACCACAGGCCGAGCACGTCATCCAGGCGCGCTGCGGCCAGCGATTGCGGGTCCGGAAAGCGGCGCAGGAAGCGCCCGAAGTAAGGAATCACGGTCGCGACCTGGGTCTGCTGCAGCATCACTTCGGAGACCCAGACGCGGTAGGGGGTCGGGTCGCGCTGCCAGGGCAGGTCGTGGCGGCCATGGCGGCGGAACCATGGCAGCAGCCTGCGCGCGATGCCGGGCGGCGACGGCGTCACGGGACGGCCGGCATCCGTTCGATGCGCAGCACCGTGTCCCGCAGCTTCGCGCCGGCGACCTTCGCCTCGCCGATGCGGATCTCGGCGTCGAGGTCGAGCTCGCGCAGGCCCGCCACCGCGGATTCGAGCGTCGCCTTCTTTTCCTTGCGCGTCTCCTTCCCCGGCGCCAGGTAGCGATCGAGGTCGATGCGGTCGGCGCTCAGGCGGATGAAACGCTCCTGCGGCACCAGGCGGCCTTCAATCGTCGTGTCGTCGAGTTGCGCCTCGATCGGGTCGAGGTGCAGCACGCCATCGTCGAGCGAACAGGTGAAGGTCGCCTGCAGCGCGCCGAAGGCCTGCGGGTCGGCGGTCGCAGGCAGCGGGCGGCCGAAGGCGACCGCCGGCGCACGCGGCGCGAAAGATTCGGTCCGTACCCGCAGGTTCAGGCGCGTCGTGTCCCCGCCGAGCACGAGCTCGCCGTCGAACGCGCCCGGCACGCCGGCGAGGTTGAAGCTGCCGCCGCGAAATGCCGCGGACTGCGTCTCTGCAATCCAGGTCGCCGATTGCAGGCGCCCCGCGAGTTCCACGCCCGCGAGCGGCAGCGGGTCGCCGCCCGCCCATCCGCTGTAGCCGAGGCCGCTCGCACGGTAACGGCCCGCATCGGGATCGAGCTGCGCCGTCCCGTTGAGCGCAAAGTGAAACGTGTTGGGGCCGGCCACACCGGCCAGCCTCAGGTCGACCGGAAACTCTGCCCTCGGTGCGATGTCCCGCGCCGCCAGCGTGATCGCCGTGAGGCGCCATTTCGTTCCTGCCGCCGCGTCCTCGTACTCCACGGCGCCGCGCTCGAGGCCGAGCGCGCCGATCGACCAGGCGGCTTCGCCCTCCCCGCCCAGTTCCGCCAGCCGATCGATCAGCGCCGACCAGTTATTGCCGCCGCCGGCGGCGAGCGCGGGCCGGGCGACCGCATCCGAGATCGCGATCGCCTCCACGGCCGAGCCCCCGAACAGGCTGCCCCAGGGCAGCTCGATGCGGGCCTTGCCGACTTCCAGCAGCCTGCCGGCACCGAATCCTTCCGGCTGGCCGAGTGCGAACCCGTCGACTTCGAGCGCGGGGCCCCGCAGGAACCCCAGCCGCAGCCGCTCCATGCTGGCCGGCAACCCGGTCGCCTGCTCGATCCAGTTGCCGGCGATGCGCCGCGCGTATGGCGTGCGCGCGCCCAGCCACAGCAACACGAAGGCCGCCACCACGAAGATCGCGATGGCGGCCGGGATGAACAGCAGTGGTCGCTTCGGCCGCATGAACCCGGGAGTCCAGGAAGACTCCCGGATTCTATCAACGGTCGCAGACCTCGATGTCGCCGCTCAGGGACTTCATCCGCACGCGGGCGCTGCCGTTGCCCTGCGTCATGCGCAGCTCGCTGCCGGGCCCGTACTTGCCCGTGGCGCGCGCCTTGCCGCCGAAGCAGCTCTCGATGTCGCCGCTGAAGGACTCGATCTCGAACTCGGCGTTCACCGGCGGCCTGATCCGGAACCCGATCTCGCCGCTGATGGTGTTCATCTCCACGCGCGCGTCCGCGGTCAGCCCGGCGTCGGCGTCGATGCTCCCCGAGACCGTGCCGAGGCGCAGCCGGCTGGCATCCGCCACGGAGACCTTCAGGTCGCCGCTGACGGCCTTGCCCTCGAATCCGCCGCGGATGCCGTTCACCACCGTCGTGCCACTCACGCTTTCCACGCGCACTGCGGCCTGGCCGCCGGTGCCTGCGACCGTGATGTCGCCGGACACGGCGCGCACGTCCACCGGCTCGTCGTAGGCCTGCGTGTCCATCGTGCCGCTGACCGTGCCCAGGCCCTGCTCGCCGCGCACGCCGCCCACCTTGATGTCGGCGCTCACGGTGTCCACTGCGAGGCGCGCGCCCTGGGGCACGCGCAGGGTCAGGATCGCGTCTTCCTCGTCGCCCTGCCGGTAGTGCCGGTCGGGCCGGGTGACCTTGACGCGCACCTGGCGGTCGGTCGCCTCGTACTCGAGCTTGTCCTCGTCGCTCTCGAGCACCGCGACCAGCTCCACCTCGTTGCGGTCCCAGGCCGTGATGTCGACCCGCCCCTGGACGTTCTCGACGTCCACCAGCACGTCGGCAGCGACGGTCGCGCGCTTGGTGAAATTCTGCGCAGCGAGCGCGGGCTCGGAAAGTGCCGCGAGCGTCGCGGCGGCCAGCAGGGCAATACGCATCGTCATCTCAAGTCCTCCTCGTGGAGCCGTCACGCGCGGTGACGACCTTCGAATACAGTTGCAGTTCCTGCTGGTAAGTCCCGACCAGCAGCTCGTTCAGAAG
>CAZYPM010000197.1:0-3450 GCA_964649205.1 uncultured Steroidobacteraceae bacterium | reverse complement strand
GCGACCGGCTTGGGGGCGTGGAAGCGGTGGCCCCGGGTCATGCGCCCGGCGGGCAGGCCGAGGATCTCGCCGGGCACCACCTCGTCGCCGTGCAGCATCACGACCCAATGCGCGGGGCGCACGAACTCCACCTCGCCCGAGCCCCAGCGCATGCGCCGCGCGATCGGCAGGGCCGCGAGCGCCTCCTGCACGATGCCCGGGAGCAGCGCCGCCGTCTTGGCGCCGGGGCGCGTCAGCTTGCAGAACAGGAATTCGCCCTTGGCGTCGCTGCGGCGCTGGATTTCCTTGACCTCGATGCCGCAGGACGCCGCGAACGCGTAGGCTGCCTTGGTCGGCTTGCCGGCGGCATCGTAGGCCGCGGACACGGGCGGGCCGCGACGCTCCACGCGCTGGTCCGGCTGCTGGTCGAGCAGGCGGCGCACCAGCACGGCGAGCCGGCGCGGCGTGGCGTAGGCGAGCGCCGCGCCATGCGTGAGCCCCGCGGTGTCCAGGCCGGCGGCGATGCCGTCGCGGAACGCCTCCGCGAGTTGCGGCAAGCTCTTTGGCGGCAGCTCTTCGGTGCCGATCTCGACCAGGAAATCGAGGCGCTTCACGTCGCGGCCTTCAGCAGCGGAAACCCCAGCGCCTCGCGCCGCGCGTAATACGCCTCCGCCACCGCGCGCGTGAGCGCGCGCACCCGCAGGATGTAGCGCTGTCGCTCGGTCACCGAGATCGCCTTGCGCGCATCCAGCAGGTTGAAGACGTGCGAGGCCTTCAGCGCCTGCTCGTAAGCGGGCAGCGGCAGCTTCGCTTCCAGCAGTTTTCCGCAGGCGTTCTCGCGCTGCTCGAACTCGGCGAACAGCGCGGCCGTGTCGGCGTGCTCGAAGTTGTACGCGGACTGCTCGACCTCGTTCTGGTGGAATACGTCGCCGTAGCTGACGCGGCCGGCCTCGCCCTCGGTCCAGGTGAGGTCGTAGACGCTCTCGCAGCCCTGCAGGTACATCGCGAGCCGCTCGAGGCCGTAGGTGATCTCGCCCATCACCGGCCGGCAGTCGAGGCCGCCGGCCTGCTGGAAGTAGGTGAACTGCGTGATCTCCATGCCGTTCAGCCACACCTCCCAGCCGAGCCCCCAGGCGCCTAGCGTCGGCGATTCCCAGTTGTCCTCGACGAAGCGGATGTCATGCGTGAGCGCGTCGATGCCGAGCACGGCGAGCGAGCCCAGGTAGCGGTCGATGATGTCCTTGGGCGAGGGTTTCATGACGACCTGGAACTGGTAGTAGTGCTGCAGGCGGAACGGGTTGTCGCCGTAGCGGCCATCGGTCGGGCGGCGGCTCGGCTGCACGTAGGCGGCATTCCAGGGCTCGGGCCCGAGCGCGCGCAGGAAGGTCGCGGTGTGGAAGGTGCCGGCGCCCATCTCCATGTCGTAGGGCTGCAGCAGCACGCAGCCCTGGCCCGCCCAGTAGTTCTGCAGCGCCAGGATCAGGTCCTGGAAGGTGCGCGGCGGCCGCAGGATTTTCAGGGTTTTCGTCATTCTTCGCGCGATCGGCGGGACGTCGCCCAGTATAGCGGCCGGATTTCCGCCTCGGTGAGATCGCGCCAGCGCCCGGTCGGCAGCGTCCCGAGGCGGATGTGCATGATCCGCACGCGCCGCAGCGACTGCACGCGCCAGCCAAGCGCCGAGCACATGCGCCGGATCTGCCGGTTCAGGCCCTGCGTCAGCACGACGCGGAACGACGCGGGGCCGGTGCGAACGACGGTGCAGGGCCTGGTCTTCTCGCCGCCGATGCGCACGCCTGCGGCCATCATCTGCAGGAATGCGGGCGTCACCGGCCGGTCGACCGTGACCTCGTATTCCTTTTCGTGGCCGTGCTCGACGCGCAGGATCTCGTTGACGACGTCGCCGTCGTTGGTCAGCAGGATCAGGCCTTCCGAGTCCTTGTCGAGCCTGCCGATCGGGAAGATGCGCTCGCGATGGCCGACGAAGTCCACGATGTTGCCGGGCACGTCGCGCTCGGTCGTGCAGGTGATGCCGCGCGGCTTGTTGAGCGCGATGTAGATCGCCTTGCGGCGCGCCGGCAGCGGCTTGCCGTCCACCCGCACGTCATCTTCTTCTCCCACCTGCGTACCGAGCTGCCCGGGCTCGCCGTTGACGGTCACGCGCCCCGCCGCGATCCAGGCGTCCGCTTCGCGGCGCGAGCAGACGCCGTGTTCGCTGATGAACTTGTTGAGGCGCATTGGGCGGCGATTGTGGCGAGCGGCCCCCGCCGCGGGAAGTTCGGCCGGAGCACCACGACAGCGCCGCCGCCGAAAATGGCGCACTATTTTGGTGCATTTGGGCGTCATCGTATTCTGTAGAATTGAATTAAATGATTGAAAAATTTAATAATTATTGCTCAACCGCTTCTGGCATACTCCTTGCACTAAATAAGGGATCGCGAGTCTTCGCAAACAGATCACAGGGAGCAAGGCCATGACCCCCGCGGACGTCGTCAAGCTGATCAAGGAGAAGGAAGCCACCTACTGCGACCTGCGCTTCACCGATACGCGCGGCAAGGAGCAGCACGTGACGATCCCGGCGCGGATGGTGGACGAGGATTTCTTCGTCGACGGCAAGATGTTCGACGGCTCCTCGATCGCCGGATGGAAGGGCATCAACGAGTCCGACATGATCCTGATGCCGGACGCATCCACCGCGATGATCGATCCGTTCTTCGAGGAGAGCACGCTGCTGCTGCGCTGCGACATCGTCGAGCCGACGACGATGCAGGGCTACAGCCGCGATCCGCGCTCGCTCGGCAAGCGCGCGGAGGCCTACCTGAAGTCCACCGGCATCGCGGACGGCGCGCTGTTCGGGCCGGAGAACGAGTTCTTCATCTTCGACAGCGCGCGCTGGAGCAACGAGATCAACGGCTGCAGCTACCACATCGATTCCGTGCAGGGCGCGTGGAATTCCGGCGCGAGCTACGAGGGCGGGAACCTGGGCCACCGCCCCGGCATCAAGGGCGGCTATTTCCCGGTGCCCCCGGTGGACCGCTTCCAGGACCTGCGCACCGCGATGTGCCAGGCCTGCGAGGAGCTCGGCCTGAGGGTCGAGGTGCACCACCACGAGGTGGGCACCGGCGGCCAGGGCGAGATCAACGTTTCGGCGAATACGCTGACGAAGAAGGGCGACGAGGTCCAGCTGCTCAAGTATGCGCTGTGGAACGTCGCGCACGGCCACGGCAAGACGCTGACCTTCATGCCGAAGCCGCTGGTGGGCGACAACGGCAGCGGCATGCACGTGCACCAGTCGCTGCAGAAGGACGGCAAGAACATCTTCGCGGGGGACCGCTACGCGGGCCTGTCCGACGTCGCGCTCTATTACATCGGCGGCATCATCAAGCACGCGAAGGCGCTGAATGCCTTCACCAATCCTGGCACCAACAGCTACAAGCGGCTGGTGCCGGGCTTCGAGGCGCCGGTGATGCTCGC
>CAZYPM010000196.1:0-3465 GCA_964649205.1 uncultured Steroidobacteraceae bacterium | reverse complement strand
CGCCGGGCGCGTGAGCATCCCGCGCCGGGGGCGCGGCTGGCGCGCCCCGACCGCTTCGTAATAGGAATTGAACAGGAAGCGATAGCGGGGATCGATCACCCGGTAGCCCGCCGCATACGGACCAAGCACGAATTCCTCGAAGAACCAGCTGGTGTGCGCGAGGTGCCATTTCGACGGACTCGCGTCGTCCATCGACTGCACCGTGACGTCGGCGTCGCTCAGGCCCTCGATCAGCGCGAGCGTGCATGCACGGCAGTCGAGCAGTCGCTGCCGCAGGCTCTCCTGTTGCCCGACCCCGGCCGGCTCGGCGGCCGCCGGTTCGATGCGGGTCGGCATCGCTCGGCCCTCCCCGTCGGCTGGCAAAACCCGATGCTACGCCTCGCGCGCAGCCTCTTGGCGTCCGCCGGGGCGCCCGTGGGGATAAAGTCCCGGCATCGCCCGAGCCAGTGGCCCGCCGCCCGCATGGACCCCGCCATCCTTCTCGTCTGGTCGAAGTTCGCCGCCTGTGGCGCGGTGATCGCGGTGGCCGGCCGCGAAGTCTGCCGCAGCGCCGACCTGATCGCGCGGGCCACGGGCCTGAGCGGAGGATGGATCGGGCTGGCGCTGGTGGCGGTGGTGACCTCGCTGCCCGAACTGGCCAGCGGCATCACCGCGGTCACCGTTGCCGCGGCACCGAACGTCGCGGTGGGCAACGCGCTGGGCGCCTGCGTGCTGAACCTGATGATGGTGGGCATGCTCGACCTGCTCCATCGCAGCGGGCCGCTGTACCAGCGCATCGGCGCGACCCACCTGCTGTCGGCCGCATTCGGCATGCTGCTGCTCGCGCTGGTGACCTTCGGGCTGCTGCTCGGAACCGGCGCCCCGGTGGGCCTGCCAGCGGTGCCGCTTCACGTCGGCTGGTATACGCCGGTGCTGATTGCGCTGTACCTGTTCGCGCTGCGCGCGATCTTCCTGCACGACCGCTCGATGCAGCCCGCACCGCAGTCGGCGACACCGACGCCCCGGGGTACATCGGCAGCGCCAGCTTCATCGACGGCATTGGCCACGCCGACGGAACACGCGGCCCCGACCCTGCGGCGCGCTGCCATCCGCTTCGCGCTCGCCGCCGTCGTCGTCGTGGCAGCGGGCATCTGGCTGCCATTCCTCGCAACCGAACTCGCGCAGCATCTGGGCTGGAACCGCAGCTTCGTCGGCACGCTGTTCGTGGCGCTGGTCACCACGCTTCCCGAACTCTCGGTGACCATCGCGGCGCTGCGCCTCGGCTCGATCGACCTCGCGGTGGGCAACCTGCTGGGCAGCAACCTGTTCAATGCCGCGATCATCGCGATCGACGATCTCTTCTACCCGGGCCACCCGTTGTTGTCGGACGTCTCCCCGGTGCACGCGCTGACTGCGCTCTCCGCACTCGTGATGACCGCGCTGGCGACGATCGGACTGGTGCTGCGCCCGGGGAGCCGGGTGCTGCGGACGACGAGCTGGGTGAGCCTCGGGGCCATGCTGGCCTTCGTGCTCAACGCGCTGGTGGTGTTCCTGCACGGCGACTGAGCGCCGCTGCATAGACTGCCGCGGCGCCGGGCAGGCCCGGTGCGGCATACAGCCATGCGGTCGTGCGCCGGTCGCGATGGCCCAGCAACTGCCCGACCACGCCGAGGTCGCCGGGCCTGTCGCGCAGCACCAGCGCAGCGGCGAGATGCCTGAAGCCGCTCGGATTCAGCGCGATGCCGATGGCACGGCGCGTTTCGGCGGCGATACCGTGGCGCAGTGCCGCCTCGCCGAGCCGGGATCCGTCGGGCCGCAGGAACAGCCGGGCCTCGGGATTCGGCTGCAACGAGGCGTGACAGTGGTCGAGGTAGTCGTCGAGAATCGCCTTCGCCGGCCCGGCGATCGGACATTCGATCGCGAGTGCGGGCGCGGGCGCCGCGCCGCCCGCCGCGAGCGACATCGGCCCCTGCCGCCCCGAGGGCCGGCGCAGTTCGTGCCCGAGTCTCAGGCCGGCGAGTTGCCCCAGGCGCAACGGAACCGTGAGCAACAGCGCGATCGCCACCCCGAGCTGCGCCTTGCGCACCGCGCGCGCCTCGAGCGACCGGCCGCCGGCTGCTTCGGCGAACAGGCGATCCGGCAGCGCGAGCAGTGCGGCAAGCACCGCCGGATCGGCGAACGCGTCGACCGCAGGGCGACTGCGCTCGGCCACCCCGGGCGCAGCGGCGCCCAGGCGCCGCTTGGTTTGCCCGAGCTGGTCGAGTTGCGACGCGGGCGCCTTCACCCACTGGCGCGCGACACCGAACAGCGTGACCGCAAGCCCGCGCACGAATGCGCCGGCGCGTCGCTCGCCGCCCGGTTCGAGGTATTCGCCCAGCACCAGCTTGAAGTTGACCGGCTCGACCAGCGTAGCGAGGTTGATCACCCGGCGCGCGTAACCCAGGCGGCGCGCCAGCGCCGAGGCCGCCAGCCGCAGGTGCTCGCCGCGCAGCCGCACCGTGGTCGGCGACAGGCTGCGGGGCGATCCATCGCGGGCGAGCCGCCCCGAATGCGCCGCCCAGTCGAGATAGCTGTCCAGGTCGCGCTGAAACGTGACCGGAAACGCGTCCAGCGGCAGCCGTTGCGGCCGCGCCGGACGCGCCGGCACCGCAAGCCGTGCCTTGGGCCAGCCGGCGATCGCACCCGCCGCCTCGTTCCAGCAAGCCGCCGCCTGCCGGCGGAAGGCGCGAGCCTGGGCCTCGCCGGCGCTCGACGCGACACGCCGTGCGATCGCGTCGAGCAGCGCATCGGACACCTGCTCCGGTTCGACGCCGGCTGCCGACGCCTCGCGGATCAGCCGCGACAGGCCGTGGCGCAGCCCTGGCGTCGGCAGGCGCTCGCGCAGCGCTGCCCAGCGCGGAGTCAGCGCCATGCCGCGAGGCGCGGGTGTGGGGGTTCCCCCGTGCAGCGCGATGGCCCGCCTGACCCGCCACCGGATATTGGCCACCGTCTTGTCGGAGCGCCCCCGGAGCGGCTTCGGCACCCGGGCCAGCCGGCGGTCGAGATCGGCCGCGTCCGCAGGCGTCGCCGCCGGGTCGCTGCCGAGCATCGCGCACAGCGCGCGGATCGCGGACCGGTAGTCGCGCCGGTCGCGCTCGGCGAGCGCGGCATTCGCTTCGAGCCCGGCCAGGATCTGTCCGAGACTCGATGAACGCGCCCCTGCCCGATCGTGGAGCGACGATGGAAGGTCGCTCGAGGGCATGGCTGGCACGATGGGCCCCTGGTGATGGATCCACGCCATGGAGAATACTCCACGTCAAAACCACGAACAATTACACGATCAACTTCCCGATCCTGATCCTGTCTTCTCGCCTTCTGCTGCTGATATCGCGGTCGACTGTGGGCGCCAGCGGGAGCTTCCGCGACCTGCCCCCGGGCGACCCCGGCCCTACCCGCCCATCATCCGGCTGGGCAGCCAGGTCGCGAGTTCCGGCACGAAGGCCAGCA
>CAZYPM010000195.1:0-3472 GCA_964649205.1 uncultured Steroidobacteraceae bacterium | reverse complement strand
GGGGCAAGCCGCTGCCGCCGGTCGCCGATGAACTGGGATGCCGCACGGCCGCACAAGTCTTCATCAAGTGGGTGCTGGCGGACCCGGCCGTGACGGTGATCCTGACCGCTACCCGCAATCCGCGGCACGCGGCGGAAAACCTCGAGGCGGCCACCGGAAGCGTCCCTACGGCCCGGCAGCGGTCTGCGATTGCGCGCTGGTTTGGGGGGCTATGAGGCTAGGGTGCACTCCCTAGGGGCGATCCGGATACTTGCGGCATCGGGATGACCGAATGATCGCAAGGAGTCCGCAATGATCGAGAATATCAACGAGTTCCTGGGCAACATGGCCCACACCGATCTTGGCAAGGCCGCCCGCCGGTCTGCCCGCACGGTCTGGAATGCGCACAAGAGCGCCTTCGAGACCACCCGCCACGAGGCCGGCAAGGTCTTCGGCGTGGCGCTCGAGCAGGGCCAGAAGTTCACCGCCCGCGGCCGCAACAAGGCCGAGGGCGTGGTCGAGGACCTCGCCGGCGCCGCCGACGATCGTCTCACGACGATCGAGCAGGCGGTCCAGCAGGGCGTCAGCCGCGTGATCCACCGCATCGGCCTGCCGACCGCGAAGGACGTGAACGCGCTGTCGCGCCGCGTGGAGGCGCTCGCCGCCCGCGTCGATGCGCGCAGGGCCCCGAAGGCCCGCAAGGCGCCGCGCCGCGCCTCCCGCCGCGCCGCCTGAGTGAGGCCGTGAGCCTGGTGTACGATGGGGCAACCCATCGTGCACCAGCGCCATGCCGCAGAGCCCCAAGTCCGCTCCCGGACGACGCACCCGCCAACGCATCCTCGACGTCACGCTCGCGCTGTACAACGAGCAGGGCGAACCGAACGTCTCGACCTCGCTGATCGCCGCGGAACTCGGCATCAGCGCCGGCAACCTGCACTATCACTTCCGCAAGAAGGACGAATTGTCCGCCGCGCTGCTCGAGCAGTTCGTGGCGGAACTCGACGCGCTGCTGCCGCCGGCGGGCTGGCGCGCCGACAACGTCGAGGACGTCTGGTTCCTGCTGCACCTGATCCTCGAGGCGTTGTGGCGCTACCGCTTCCTGTTCCGCGACCTCTCCGGGATCATGGCGCGCGACCGCCGCGCCGGCGCCAGACTCGCGACCGTGTTCGAGCGCTCGGTGCAGGCCGCGCGCGGGATCTGCCTCGGGCTGGCCGAGCGCGACCAGCTGGTTGCGACCGGCGTCGAGATCGACGCGCTCAGCCACAACATCGCGGTCGTCGCCCTCTACTGGCTGTCGTTCGAGTCGGCGCGCCACCCGCGCCGGGCCGGCTCCGGCGCCGGCATGGCGCGCGGCGTGTACCAGGTGCTGATGCTGGTGGCGCCATTCCTGCAACCGGACGGACGGCTGCATCTGGAGCGGCTGGCGCAGGAGTACCTGTCGAGGGAGGAGGGCGGATGACATGAGCACGACGCTTCGCGCGATGGCGGCGGTTGTCGCAATACTGGTCGCCGGCGTGAGCGCCGCAGCTGCGCCTCCGGCATCGGCCTTCGCGTCGCTGCCCGAACTGGCGATGGTCTGCCTGACGCCGGATGGCCAGAAGGTGGCCTGGGCCAACGACCCGGGCGGCAAGCCGGTGATCATCATCTTCGACCTCGCCACCGGACGCGACCTGCGCCGGCTCAGCATCGGCGACTACACCATCCGCGACCTGGACTGGGCCGACAGCAGGACGCTTCTCATCACGATCAGCACGCGGCGCAAGGTTTTCGAGTCCACCGTGGCCGAACGCGAATACGTCTTCTCACGCACGCTGGCTGTCGACGCGGACGGCGGGCCGGTACGCTCGCTGCTGCTCGGCGACCCCGAGAAGCAGTCGATCAGCGGCGCCAGCATCGTCAGGCTGCACGTCGGGAAGGCCGAAACGATCCAGATGTCGTCGTTTGATTTCGACCAGACGGCCCTGCGCATCATGACCGACACGCGCATGTCCGCCGGCCGCAAGGACCAGGGATGGGTGCATTCGCTGTTCGAAGTCAGCACGCGCACCGGCATTGGCAGGAAGATCGAGACCGGCTCGCCATACACCAGCCAGTGGCTCACGCTGGCCGACGGGACGCCGGCCGCACGCAGCGAGTGGAAGCCGGAAAACCGCGAGTTCACGATCCTCGTCAAGCAGGGCCGGAGCTGGAAGAAAGTCTACGAATCACGCGGCGAGATCGAGTTCAGGCTGCAGGCGATGGCCGCGGACGGCACGGCGATACTCGCGACCAGCGATCGCGGCGGCGACCGGACCAGGGTCTGGAGCATTCCGGTGGACGGCAGTCCGATCAGCGTCGCCTACGAGCATCCCGAGCACGATGTGCTGTACACGGTGGACGACCGTTTCACCGGAGCGCCGGCCGGCTACCAAATCGGTGGCCTGGAACAGTCGATCCAGTGGATCGATCCGCGCATGGAGGCGCTGCACAAGGCAGTCGCGCGCGCCTTCCCGAAGCTGCGGACGAACATTTTCGATCGCTCCGAAGACTACAAACGCGTGCTGGTGCGCACCGATTATGCGTCGAATCCGCCGGTGTACTACCTGGTCGACATGAACCGGGGCACCGCCGACATCATCGGAGAGACCTATCCCGCGCTCGCCGACGCCGAGCTGGGCGCCATGGAGGCGATCCACTACCCGGCACGGGACGGCATCCAGATCCCGGCCTACGTGACCACGCCCCCGGGCCGCGAGCCGAAAAATCTGCCGGTCATCGTGCTGCCACACGGCGGTCCTTCAGCCCGCGACGACACAGGATTCGACTATCTTGCCCAATTCCTCGCCACGCGCGGCTACCTGGTGCTGCAACCGCAGTTCCGCGGCTCCGCGGGGTTCAGCGCGGCACTCAGACGCGCAGGCGATCGCCAGTGGGGTCGCGGGATGCAGGACGACATCACTGACGGCGTGAAATACCTGATTGACGAGGGGCTGGCCGATCCCGCGCGCATCTGCATCGTCGGAGGCAGCTACGGCGGTTATGCCGCGCTCGCGGGCGCGGCATTCACGCCTGATCTTTACGCCTGCGCCGTCAGCATCAACGGCATTTCCGACCTGCCGAACATGTTCGGCTTCCTCAAGCGTCAGTACGGCGAAGAATCCGACGCCACGCGCTACTGGCGCGACTATGTCGGCAACCCGAGCGACGATGACATCGCCAGGTTTTCGCCGGCGCGCTCCACCGAGACGATTCGCGCGCCGGTCCTGCTGGTCCATGCCAGGAACGACACCGTCGTCCCATTCGCGCAGTCAGAGCACTTCCAACGCCTCATGGACCAGGCGAGCGGGCAGAGTGAGTTGATCGAGCTCGCCGGGGAGGATCACTGGCTGTCGACCAGCGAATCGCGGCTCAAGATGCTGCAGGCGATAGAAGGGTTCCTGGCGCGGCACCTTAAGCCCTGAGTCTTGATCCACAGCCCTATATGTCTTTTACCATAATATACATTATGCGAACT
>CAZYPM010000194.1:0-3535 GCA_964649205.1 uncultured Steroidobacteraceae bacterium | reverse complement strand
ACCGGCATCTTCAGGGGCTGCCGATCGGGTTCTTCCAGTCCCGGCCCGTCGGCACTGTCATCGCCAGGGTGCGCGAACTGGAGAGCATCCGGAACTTCCTGACCAGTTCGGCGCTGACGCTGGTGCTCGACCTGCTGTTCGGGGTCGTCTTCTTAATCGTCATGTATCTGTACAGCCCGCTGCTGTTCTGGGTCGTGCTGGCGACCCTGCCGGCCTATGTCGGGCTTTCACTGGTCGTCACCCCGATCCTGCGCCGCCGGCTGGATGAGAAGTTCCGCAGGGGTGCCGAGAACCAGGCCTTCCTGGTCGAATCCGTATCCGCCGCCGAAACCGTGAAATCCATGGCGGTCGAGCCCGGCATGCAGCGGCGCTTCGAGGAGCAGCTCGCCGGATACGTGACCTCTTCGTTCAAGGTTTCCACGCTCGGCAATGTCGCCAATCAACTGGCCGGCCTAGTCAACAAGGTGACGACCGTGCTGATCCTGTGGATCGGTGCGACGCTCGTGATCGATCAGGCGCTCACGGTCGGGCAGCTGATCGCGTTCAACATGTTTGCAGGGCGCGTCAGCGGCCCCATCCTGAGGCTGGTCCAGCTCTGGCAGGACTTCCAGCAGGCCCGGCTGTCGGTCGAACGTCTTGGCGATATCCTGAACACTCCCACCGAGCCCGGTCTTTCGCCGGGGCGCTCCACGCTGCCGACGATCAAGGGTGCAGTCAGCTTCCATCGCGTGACTTTCCGCTACGCGCCGGGTATTCCCGAAGCGCTGCGCAACGTCACCTTCGAGGCTGAGCCAGGGCAGGTCATCGGTATCGTCGGCCGCTCCGGATCCGGCAAGAGTACGCTGGCGCGGCTGATCCAGCGGCTGTACGTGCCGGAATCCGGCGAGATCCGCATAGACGGCATCGATCTCGCGCAGGTGGATCCGACGGCGCTGCGCCGCCAGATCGGCGTCGTGCTACAGGAGAATGTCCTGTTCAACCGATCTGTACGCGACAACATTGCGCTCGCCGATCCCGGATTGCCGCTCGAGCCCGTCATCCATGCGGCCAGGATGGCAGGCGCGCATGAATTCATTCTTGCCCTGCCGCATGGCTACGATACGGTGATCGCCGAGCATGGGTCGAACTTGTCGGGCGGGCAGCGCCAGCGCATCGCAATCGCCCGTGCGCTGGTCACGAATCCACGCATCCTGATCTTCGACGAGGCCACCAGCGCCCTCGATTACGAGTCCGAGCGCATCATCCAGGACAACATGCGCCTGATCTGCCACGGGCGCACGGTGTTCATCATCGCCCACCGGCTCTCGGCGGTCCGCCACGCGGACCGCATCCTGGTGCTGGAGCGCGGCGAGATCGTCGAGCAGGGCAAGCACGACGAGTTGATTCGCCTATCCGGCCACTACGCCGCCCTCTGCCGATACCAGGCGGCTTAGGAGCAACCATGATTCCCAGACTCCCGAAGTTCGAGAGCGCCGTTCCGGAACACTCGTTCCTGCCTGCGGTGATCGAGATCGAGGAAACGCCACCATCCCCGCTCGGCCGCGCGGTGCTATGGAGCATCGTCGGTCTATTGGCCGTGGCGCTCCTCTGGGCGAGCCTGGGCTACGTGGATATCGTGGCCGTCGCGCCCGGCAAGCTCGTGCCCAGCGGTCAGGTCAAAGTTCTGCAGTCGCCGGCGGCAGGCACGGTCAAAGCAATTCACGTTGCGGACGGACAGCGGGTACGGGCAGGGCAGGTACTGATTGAACTCGACGCAACCATGGCGCAGGCGGAGCTCGCCCGCGTTATGGCCGAGTACGAAGCTGCCAGACAGGAACTCACGCGCTATCAGGCTTTTGTAGCCGCCATCGACCCAGGACGGCCTAACGCAACTTCTCACGCCGACTTGGCGGCATCCCAACGTTCTGCACTCTCCGAGGCCACCAGCCTGCACCGCAGTCGCCTGCGCCAGGCGGATCAGGCGGTTGCGCGGCGACGGGCCGATTTGCGGGCATTGACCGAACAGGCCGACAAACTACGGCGCACGCTGCCGCTGATTACCGAGCGCGCGAACTCGGTTGCGCGTCTCGCAACAACTGGTCTGGTTGCCAGGCACACGGCGCTCGAGATTGAACAGCAGAGGATCGAGATTGAGCAGGACCTGGCCGCTGCGGAGGCGAGCATGCAGGCGACCGAAGCCGCGGTGCAGGAACTCCTGGAAGAGCGGCGAACGGTACAGGCTGACGCCGCCCGTGAGGCGTTGGATCGGGTAGCCGAACTCGAGACGGCCGTTGCCTCACTGGAGCAGCAACGCGTCAAAGCAGAACGCCTGGCAACCGACACCAGTCTGCGGGCACCGGTGGACGGCCAAGTTCAGCAGCTCGCCCTGCACACGATCGGAGGTGTCGTTCAGCCCGGCGAGACCCTGCTCGTCGTGGTACCCGAGGGGCCGGCGCTGGAAGTCGAAGCGCTGGTATTGAACAAAGACATTGGGTTCATTCGGGAAGGGCAGCAGGCCGCCGTCAAGCTGGATGCCTTTCCGTTCACCCGCTACGGGGCGTTACAGGGTGTGATCTCTGGCGTCAGCGAAGACGCTGTGGATCACGAGATTCTGGGCCCCGTATATCCCGTACGCCTGGCCATCGCCACCAACGACATTCGCGTCGATGGGCGAAATGTGCGTCTGAGCTCTGGAATGGCGGCCAGCGCGGAAGTACGCACGGGTGAGCGGCGAATTATCGACTTTCTGCTGTCGCCGATCGCTCGTGGAAGCAACGAAAGCCTGAGAGAGAGGTAGTCATGATCGACATGCGACTTGCCATTCGATTGTCAGCCGTCTCGGCCATATTCGCCGCTTCGTTATTCGGCTGCTCCTTGGACAGCAGCGACGTCGGTCCTTGGAAGGAAGAGGTCAAACTTTCGGATGGGCGTGTAATCGTCGTCGAGCGCTATGAGAGCTTCGAGGTCAAGACCCCGATGGGTGATCCGGGGAGCGCGTTCGTGCAGGAAGCAAGTGTGAAGATCATAGCCCCGCCCGAGCTGGTATCACTACCGAAGCTCGTCATGCGGTATCGACCGGTGATATTGGACTACGACGCGACAAACAACCTGTGGTTCGCCATTGGTGTAAATGATCGCGCTTGTTACGCATTTCGCGAAGGCCACATGGATCCGACAGGCAGGATCAACATTCATCCGAACTTCGAGTACCGACTGATCGATGGCGCATGGCAGTACGTTGAGATCGGCCCCGAGCGGCTGGGTCTGTCAGCCAACCTTCTGATCATGCGGACGACTATCGACCAATTCGAAGTCGTGCCGCTTACCGAGAAGAAAAGAGTCGATTCTGACAGTGGCCTTCCGGATGAGTTCCTAAAGATCCAGCCACACATTGGGTGTCGCTAGCTTAGATCAATTCCAGAACTCGAGGGTTCCGCCGTGACAACACTCACAGACTACGCTCTCTTTGCAATGGGCGCCTACTTGCGACTGAACAACAATGCGGCACCTCTGCCGTCTGGTTGGGCAGTGTTCTGGTCGTCCCAACCAAATGATG
>CAZYPM010000193.1:0-3552 GCA_964649205.1 uncultured Steroidobacteraceae bacterium | reverse complement strand
GGCTATGGCGACGTGAGTTCCGAGCGCGCCTACATCCGCACCGAGTCGCTGTCGTGCGTCACCCGCGACGGCACGGCCATCGACGTGCCGGTGAAGGGCTACGTGGCCGGCGAGGACGGCAAGGCCGGCATGCGCGGACGCCTGGTCTCCAAGCAGGGGCAGATCCTCGCCAACGCCCTGCTCGCCGGCGTGGCCAGCGGCATCGGTCACGCCTTCACGCAGAGCTCCACCACGCTGTCGGTCTCGCCGCTGGGCACCACCAGCACCGTCGACCCCGGCAAGCAGCTCGAAGCCGGTCTGGGCACGGGCGTGGGCAAGGCGCTCGACCGGCTCGCCCAGTACTACATCAGCCTCGCCGAGAAGGTCTTCCCGGTGATCGAAGTCGACGCGGGCCGCAGCGTCGACGTGGTCCTCACGCAGGGCGTCGCCCTGCCCGGGACGCTGGACGCCGCCGGCACCGATCCCGACAACCTCGCGCAACTCGCCGAGCGCGCCCGCACCCTCCGGAGGAACGACGATGAAGACGACTGACGCGCGCCTCGCGCTGCGCGCTCTCGCTGCCAAGGCCACGTTGGCCGCGGCGCTGACCACCTGCCTGAGCGTCACGGCATGGGCGCAGCCCAGCCAACCGCCAACCACGCCCGAGCTGACCAGCCTCATCGGGCGCCTGCAGGCGCTCTACCCCTCGACCCGCTTCGGCGAGATCCGTCCGACGCCGTGGCCGGGTGTCTTCGAAGTGGCGATGGGCGCCAACCTCGCCTACGTGGACGCGAGCGGCCAGTACTTCCTGTTCGGCCACCTGTACGACATGAAGGCGCAGCGCGACCTCACCGCCGAGCGCAAGGACACGCTGGCGCGCATCGACTTCAACGCGCTGCCGCTGGCCGACGCGATCAAGGACGTGCGCGGCCGCGGTTCCCGTGCGCTCGCGATCTTCAGCGATCCGGACTGCCCGCACTGCCGCCGGCTGGAAGCCGAGCTGAAGGGCCTGTCCGACGTGACGATCCACACCTTCCTGATGCCGATCGCCTCGCTGCACCCGCAGGCCCGCGCGAAGGCCATCGCCGTGTGGTGCGCGAAGGATCGCCTCGGCGCCTGGCAGGCGCTGATGACCCGCGACCAGGTGCCGCCCAGCGCGGACTGCGCACACCCGGTCGATCGCAACGTCGCGCTGGCCGAGCGCCTCGGCGTGACCGGCACCCCGACGCTGGTCGCCGCCGACGGTCGCGTGCTGCCCGGCGCCGCGAGCGCCGAGCAGATCAACGCCTGGCTGTCGCGCTCGACCACGAGTGCCGAGGGCCCCGCGCCGAGCAACCCCGCGGCCCAGGCGACGGGCAAGGCGCCATGACGGACCTGCGACGGACCGTCGCCCTCCTCGTCGGCGCGACCGCCACGCTGTTGGGCGGCTGCGCGTCCACCATGAGCGGCCTCGGCGGCGAGGGCAGCTACGCCTGCAAGGCCCCGGTCGGTTCGCAGTGCACCTCGGTCTCGGGCGTGTACGCGAATTCGATCCACGGCCAGCCGCCCGCCTCCGCGCTGCCGAAGCCCGCGAAGGAGCCCACGAGCACGGCAGCCGCCGCGACGGTCGCCTCGGCATCCACAGCCGCTCCGGGGCTCGGCGCACCGCCATCGGCCCTCCGCTCCCAGCCACGCGTGCTGCGTCTGTGGATCGCGCCCTGGGAGGACGCCGACGGCGACCTGCACGAGGCCTCGGTGGTGCACGTGCTGGTCGACACCGGCCGCTGGCTGATCGAGCGCGTCACTCCGGCGAATCGACAGCGAGTCGATGCGGTCCGGCCTCCCATCCCGTCCGCGGCGACTGCATCCGGCCCGGCACCGGCGAGCGAGCCCGCGTCGTCCACAGAGACAGCGCCCGATCGCTTTCCCCCGCGCACGGGACTGCTGCCCGGCAATGGTGCGACCCAGGAGCCCTGAGCGATGTGGCGCAGCCTGCTGACCGATCTGGAGTCCGTGCTGAAGGGCGCGAAGCCCGCGGACCTGATCCGCGTGCCCAAGGCCGGCCCCGCGTCGCGCGGCGAGGACGCCGCCGCGTTCTCCGAGTGGCTGCCGTACCGCGCCTGGATCGCGGACCGCCAGGTCTTCGTCAATCTCGACGCGCTGGGCTTCTGCCTCGAAGTGCGACCGCAATCCGGCGCCGACGAGGAGATGGCGCGCGTGCTGACCGCGCTCTACGCGGCCTCTCCGCCCGGCACGGGCATCCAGTTCCACCTCTACGCGAGCCCCGCGATCCGCGCACCGCTGGCGCGCTACGCGAACCTGCGCGTCGCCGACGACGTCGTGCCGGAGCTCGACACCCTCGGCCGCGCCGGCAGGCACACCAACATCCACCGCACCATGGCCCGGCGCCGCGCGGGGCACTACCTGCAGGGCAGCCGGACGTCGCTGCTGTCGGCGCAGAGCTACCTGTTCCGCGACTACCGGCTGGTGGTCAGCGTCTCGCTGCCCGGCAGCCCCGAGAATCTCTCGCGCCTGGAGGAGTTGCTGCTGCTGCGCGACGGGATCCGGGCCACGCTGCACGCCGCCGGCTTCCCGTCCCGTTCGTGGACGGCGGAGGACCTGATCAACTGGGTCTCCGCGCTGCTCGACCCGCACCGGCAAACCGGCGACGCCATCCCGCTCACCTACGACGACGGGCGCGAGCTGCGCGACCAGGTGATCGACCGCGCCACGCGCCTGCGCATCGACCGCCAGGGCATCGGCCTGGCCAACCCGGCCGCCGACCTGCAAACCGAGCTTCGCCTGATGTCGGTGCGCGCCTTCCCGCCGCGCTTCGCGCTGTGGAACGCCGGCAGCCTGATCGGCGACCTCTACCAGGGCACGCTGCAGTACCCCTGCCCGTTCCTGCTCACGCTGGGCGTGCACGTGCTCGACGCCGAGGCCACCCGCAACTGGGCCTTCCTCAAGGCCGCCCGCGCCACCACGAACGCCACCAGCTACATGGCGCGCTTCCTGCCCGACCTGCAGGAGCGCAAGGCCGACTGGGACATCGTGCTCAAGGCGATGGACGACGGCCAGCAGCTCGTCGACCTCAACCTGCAGCTCGCGCTCTTCGCCGAGCCGCACGCGGTGACTCGGGCCGAACAGGCGGCGCGCGCCATCTTCCGTGCGCGCGGCTTCGAGCTCTCCAGCGACACGATGATGATGACCCAGGCCCTCATCGGTTCGCTGCCGATGACGCTCTCGGCACCGTTCCACGCCGATCTGCAGCGCATGAAGCGCGTCACCACCAAGACCTCGGCGAACGCGGTGCACCTGGCGCCACTCGTCGCCGAGTGGCAGGGCACGGGCACGCCGGTGCTCCTGTTCGGCGGGCGGCGCGGCCAGATCATGCAGATCGACGTCTACGACAACCCGGCGGGCAACTACAACGTGGCGATCGCCGGCACGTCGGGCTCGGGCAAGTCGCTGCTGCTGAACGAGATCGCCGCCGCCTACCTCGGCACCGGCGCGCGCGTCTGGATCATCGACGTCGGCCGCTCCTACGAGAAGGCGTGCCGCAACTTCGGCGGCAGCTTCATCGAGTTCACCGAG
>CAZYPM010000192.1:0-3576 GCA_964649205.1 uncultured Steroidobacteraceae bacterium | reverse complement strand
CGCGCCCTCATGCGCAGCGCCATCAGCGCAAGGCCGCACAGCACCACGACCGCGGCGAAGCCCAGCATGATGTCGCGCGTGCCAAAGACGCGCATCAGCCAGAGCGGCGCGCCGAGGGTGCCTGCGACGTTGCCGATCGTGGTGATGGAGTAGACCAGGCCCGCCACGCGCCCGCCATGCTGCGCGTCCGCGAGCAGCAGGCGCACCGCGAACGGCGAGAAGAAGCTCAGCAGCATCATCGGCAGGAACAGGAGCGCGACGGAGGCGGCCAGCACCGCAGGCGGGTCGTAACCCAGGTTCTGCAGCATCCAGTCGAGCAGGCCGGCGGCGAAGAACGGCACCGCAAGCACGTATGCGCCGGCGGCCAACACCACGCCGCCGAGCACGCCGGAGCGTGGCTTGCGGTCGGCCACCCTGCCGCCGAGGTAGTAGCCCGCCATCATCGACAGCATCACCGTCGCGATCATGCAGGCCCAGGTCTCGATCGCGCTGCCGAAGTAGGGCGTCATCAGGCGGATCGCGGCCATCTCCACGCCCATCAACGCGGCGCCGAGCAGGAAGCCGATGAACAGGATGGCGATGGGT
This sequence comes from uncultured Steroidobacteraceae bacterium, assembly GCA_964649205.1. Classification (GTDB taxonomy): domain Bacteria; phylum Pseudomonadota; class Gammaproteobacteria; order Steroidobacterales; family Steroidobacteraceae; genus SCUD01. The sequence goes on along the minus strand of CAZYPM010000192.1, from coordinate 2,991 downwards.
TTCCAGGCCTGCACCTTGCCGCCCCCGCTCATCCGCGGCCGGCGCGGCAGCGCCGGTCGTAGGCGCCGTAGCCGACCGGCGCGAAGTCATCGGTGAAGGGCTCGCCCTTGGCCTCGGCGTTCGCGCGCCGCACCGCGAGCATGGACTCGAGCGGATAGCGCAGCGCATGCGCGCCCTGCAGCGCCCGCGCGCGGTCGCGCAACTCGGCGTCGGTCCGGGCCGCGCCGTCGTGCGCGATCAGCACCCAGTTGCCGCCGGCGCGGTAGAGATCCACGTTCGGGAACTCCGCGCGCGCGGTCGCGACCATGCGGTCGAGGTCGAGCACGCTCGGCATGATGTTCTGCGCCACCACGCCGCCCGGCGCCAGCCGGCGCTTCAGGATGGCGTAGAACTCGCGCGTGACGAGGTGGAAGGGCACCAGCGTGCCCTGGTAGGCGTCCACCAGGATGAGGTCGAAGCTCTCGGCGCTGCGGGCCATGAAGACGCGGCCGTCGACGGTGACGAGCTCGAGCCGCGGTCCCGGCTGCACGCCGAAATAGCGCTGCGCCAGCTCGACCACCGCGGGATCGAGCTCGACGCAGGTGACGCGCGCGCCCGGGATGAAATCGTGGAGGTAGCTCGCGATGCGGCCGCCGCCGAGGCCGATGTCCACCACGCGCGCCGCGCGCGGCGCGTAGGCGAGGGCGACCGTCATGTAGCGCGTGTACACCAGCGGCAGCTCGGTGGGGTCCTGCGGGTTGTAGCGGCTCTCGGTGAACAGGCACTTGTTCACGCCGAAGCGCATCGTCAGGTACTTGCCGTCGCGGTCCACGTAGGTCGTGGCGTACTGCGACTCGCGCCGCGCGACCGTGCCGTAGCGGAAGGCCTGCGCCCAGGCCGACGGCGCCTGGGCGGCGCCCAGGGTCGCCAGCAGTCTCATCGTGAACGCGCGCCGGTCGAGCCGCTGCCGCATCTCAGTTTCGCGCCGCGCCCAGCAAGTTGAGGATCAGCCTTCCCGCCATCACGCAGCTCAGCGCGTTCCTGAAATCGTAACTCGGCGCGACTTCCACGAGGTCCATCCCTACGATGCGGTTGCGCCGCGCCACGTTGCGCAGCAGCGGCGCCAGCTGCCAGTAATAAATGCCGCCGGGCGTCGGCGCCATCACCCCCGGCATCTCTACCGGGTCCAGCCCGTCCGCATCGATGGTCACGTACACTGGCACCGCTTCCGGGATCGTCTCCAGCACCGGGTCCATGCCTTCCGCATGAATCTGCCGCGCGCTGAAGAGTTTCGAGCCGTAGGCCTGCGCCGCCTCGACCTCCTGGCGGCGCGCGCTGCCGATGCCGCGCAATCCGATCTGCGTCATCCCGCACACTGCCGGATTCTCGCTCGCGCGGCGCAGCGGGTTGCTGTAGCCGCGCCGGATGCCGCCCACCTCGTCGCGCCAGTCCAGGTGCGCGTCCACGTGCAGGATGTAGACCGGCTCGCCCACGGCATCGAGCGCATCCAGCACCGGGATGGAGACGCCGTGGTCGCCGCCCAGCACGATCAGCCGTGCTTTCTGGCGGAAAAAATGCCGCGCACGTTCCGTGATGGCCGCTGCGTACTCGCCGTAGTCGCCGCTGCGCGACCAGCCCACGTTGCCGATGTCCAGGTGCCGCGGCGGCAGCACCGAGGCGAGGTCGCTGCCAGTGTCGAAATCCCAGTTGCCGCTGTCGTAGCAGAACACTTTCGACGCGGCGCGGATCGCGTCCGGCGCCCGCGACTGGTCGTTGGGGAAGACGTCGTGCGCGTAGGGCTCGCTGTGCCGGATGCCGAGCACCGCGACGTCGGCGTCCCAGCCGGCCGGGTCGGTGACGACCGGCCAGTCGAGGAACGGGCGAACGGGTCTTTCGGTCGGCAGCAGGCTCATGGCCTCAGGTCCTCACGCGGCCGGCGTCGATCTTAAGCCAGAGCAGGGCGGCCACGATCGAGGTGGCAGCTCCGGTCGTGAAAACCAGCCGCCAATCCTGCCCCGCCGAAAGCGCGGCGATGATCGGCGTCGCCACGACGCCGCCGAGATTGCCGCCGGTGTTCACGACTGCCGTTGCCGCCATGGTATCCGAGGGCTGCAGGCGCATCGCCGCACCCCAGAATGGCCCCTCGTTCAGTTCCACGCAGGCGAATCCCATGCACAGCGCGGCCACCGCCCAGTACGGGCTCTCGAGCGCGACCGTCAGATAGAGGAACAGGGCCGCGAGCGGGAGCGCGGTGAGCGGGATGATGCGCATGCCGGTCGTGTCGCCGAAGTAGGCGCGCAGCGTATCCGCCAGCCTGCCGCCGGCCGCAGCGGCGACGCCCGCGACCAGGAAGGGCAGGGCGGCCAGCCAGCCGCTCTCCAGCACCGAGAGCTTCCGCTCCTGCACCAGGTACAGGAAGCTCCAGAACATCACCAGGTAGAACACGTAGTTCATGATCGTGTAGGAGAGCGTGATCAGCAGGATCTGCGGATCCGAGAGCACCCGCAGCACGCGCTTCCAGGTGAGCGGGGCGGCCGCGTCGAAGGAAGGATTCCCCGCGAGTTCCAGCAGCTCGGCCTTCGAGACCCTCGCGTGCAGGTCGGGCCGGTCGCGCGCGAACCACCACCAGAGCGCGACCAGGGCGAGCGAGGGGATGCTCGAATAGATGAGCGCCTTCTGCCAGCCGTAGGCCTGCATCAGCCAGGCGATCAGCGGCGAGGCCGCGGCCGCGCCGAACCAGAGGCCGGTGACGGTCAGGCCCTGCAACGACGACCAGGAACCGACCGGGTACCAGTGGCGGATCGTGCCCGAGCAGACCGGGAACAGCGCCGCCTGCGCCGTGCCCAGCACGCCGCGGGCCAGCAACAGCGTCAGGAATATTGCGCCGGTGGCGGCGATCAGCGGCGCGCTCGCCGTCAGCACGCTCGCGATCGCGGTCACGAGGCCGATGGCCGTCAGCATCTTCCTGGCGCCCACGACCTGGCCCAGCAGCGACATCGGGATCTGGAACAC
>CAZYPM010000191.1:0-3589 GCA_964649205.1 uncultured Steroidobacteraceae bacterium | reverse complement strand
CATGCGGCGCGGTGTAGTCGATGCCGGCATGCCGCGCGAGCCGTTGCGTGAACGGGTCGATGCGGCGGCCGAAGCCGGATGAGACTTCGACGCCGGGGATAGGCGTCCGGCTCGGGAACGCCATGCCGTCGAGGTCGCGCCGCGCCACCATCGAAGCGATTCCGTCGAGACTCGTCTCGACCTGGTCGAGGCCCAGGTTGAGCTGGTACAGCGATGCGCCGGTGCCTGCCGCGGCGCCGAAAGCCGGCGCGAGCAGCGGTCCGCCCGCCGGCTCGTGGGCGACGCCGGCCGGGGTATCCGCGGCGACCTTGACCTTTGGCGGTTTCCCGCCGAGCTGCCTGCTCAGGCGGCCGGCCACCGCCTCGAGCTGGATCAGGCGGCCGGAGAGACTTCCGATCTCCTGGATCAATGCCTGGTTTCCCGGCTGCGCCGGATCCAGGTCTGCGAATTCGTGCAACTGGGCCGAATCCGCGCTCGCATTGCCACCGAGGTGGTAGCCCAGCGCGAATCCACCGAGCAGTCCGGCCAGCGCCAGTGCGCCCGCCGCGACGGCGAGCGGACGCAAGGTCACGGTGCGCAGCCTGGAGCTGGCCAGCGTTCCGGCGGAAACGATCACTAGCGCCATGGTCCGGGCCTCGCGGCTGGCGACAAGACAAAATGTTGTCAGGCCCCGGCCAGCCGCAATGTGACGGAGGCCGCAGTGTCCGGACCGGCCCCGTTACTGTGACGGACTTCTCACCGGGGCCCCGGTTTCCAGCTGGACCTCTGCCTGCCTGAGCGCCGCCACCAGCGGCTGCAGCTGCGCTGCGTAGTCCCGTGCGCGCGCAGCGGCCTTGCCGAGCGGGCGCCTCACCTGCATGGCGCTGATGGTGCTGACCGCGTGCCTGCTCTTCCAGAACTCGCCGCAGGCCGCTTCCCACTGCAACCCGCAGGCGGCCAGCAGCGCCGGCGCCGCAACGTCGAACTGCCGCACGAAGTCCTCGTACTGCACCGTCTTGATCCGCTCTCCTGCGACCCGCTCCCAGTGCGCCATCACGCGCGCATACTCGCCGTAGAAGTGCCCGATGTCCTCGAGCCGGTGCGTGAACCGCAGGTGCTTCGAAAACTCGTGCCGGAAGATCGAGAATCCCGTTTCGACCGGGTTGCGCCGCATGTGAATGACGTGGGCGCCGGGAAACAGGCCGAGGATCAGGCCGATGGCGTCGAAGTTCCAGGGATTCTTGTCGGTCACCGTGACGACGCCTTCCGGCCGCGGCATTTCCTCGCGATAGACCGCGCGCCATTGCTGCCACTGTTCCGCGGGGATGACGCGACCGGCGCGCACGAACGCGAGGAACTCCGGCAGGATCATGCGGATCCCCAGCCGTTCGCCGCCCGCGACGACCTGCGAATGCGCACCGAACACACTCTCGAGGAGCGTGGTGCCGGACCTCGGCATGCCAACGATGAAAATGGGCTGGTCGTCCGGCCGCGGACCGGCCGGTTCCGGCACGGAATCGAACATCGCGATCAGCTCCTGTGTCTGCCTGGCCGTCAGCGCCGGGTCGTACATCAGGCCTTCGGCTTCCGCGCGCCGGACCGCGAGGTGGTTGGCCCGTTCGTAGCAGGCGAAGGCCTCGTCGATCCGGTCGGCTGCGTCATGGCAGTCGCCGAGCGCGAACAGGGCGCTGATCCGGATCTGCAGTGACGCGTCGCCGCGCTCCGCGAGCGCGCGCAATGTCGCCAGCTCGTCATCTGACAGCCGGCCGTTCATCAACTCCGTCAGCGTCCGCCAGGCGGTGGCGTCAGCGGGATTCAGGGCCAGTGACCGCCGGCAGCACGCCTCCGCCTGGTCGTAACGGCCGTTCCACATGTGCAGCATCGCCCTGGCGGACAACATTGCGGCGTTCTTCGGGTCGAGCGCTTCGGATTCGTCCAGGGCCGTCGCCGCCTGTTCGAGATCCAGCGCGTGCAGGCAGATCGTGCCGAACGTCGCCAGCGTCTCCGCATTGCGTCCGCCGCGGTCGAGGAACGCGCGGTAACTCGGCAGCGCGCGCCGCGGGTGGCCCAGCTGCCACTGGGCGATCGCGAGCGACCGCCAGGCGGGCGCCGCTTCCGGATGCGCGTGCGTCCACTCCAGCGCGACGCGCTCCAGCGCCGGCCATGCGGCGCGTGACTCGAGCGCATCGGCATGGAGCCGGAGGATCGCCGGGTGCCCCGGCGCGAGCGGCGCCGCTTCGCCCAGGATCCGGAGTGACTCGTCGATGCGGCCGGCGTCGAAGCAGGCGCGCGCGCGCTTGTAGAGCAGTGACGGATCCCTGGGCCGGAGTGCCACCGCACGCGCGAAATCGGATTCGGCCTCCGCGAATCTGCCCGAGCGTGCTTTCAGCTCTCCGAGCTTCTCCCAGGCCTGCCAGAGCTGCGGCTGGTCGGCGGCGACGGCGGCGGCGATCGCTTCCGCCTGATCGAAACGGCCCTCGTGCCGGTGCCACTCGGCGAGGTTCAAGCGCAGCGCGGCATGGGTCGGCGCGATCTCCACGGCGCGCTCGAGCAGTGGCCCCGCTTCACCGGCGCGCCCGAGGTGGAGCAGCATGAGGCCGCATACGCTGTTGGCCTCCGCGCTGGCGGGCTCCTGCGCCAGGGCCTGGCGATAGAGTTCCAGCGCCTCCTCGGGCCGGCCGGCCCGGCGTGCGGCATGGCCGCGGTTCATCAGCTCGGTATGGGAGGCCGCGTTCAAGTCAGCTGCCGCCGTGCGGCGCATGGGATGGTGGCCAGGGGCGGGATCGAACCACCGACACGCGGATTTTCAGTCCGCTGCTCTACCAACTGAGCTACCTGGCCGTATTCGGGGGCTGCGTATTAGACCGGGGGCGCTCGGCACCCGTCAAGGAAACGCCGGTGACGGGGTCCACCCGGGCGGCGGCGAGCGCGTCCACGAGCGGCATGAGCTGCGGACCATAAGCCGCGGCCCTGCCCGTCGGCGGCCCCGGAGGCCTGCGCGCCTGCACCGCGCTCATCGTGGCGATCACGCGCCTCGCCGCCCAGTACTCCCCGCAGGCGGGATCCCAGTCGAGCCCGCAAGCGGCGATCAGTGCCTGCGCCTCGGCGTCGAAATGCGCGAGGAAGTCCTCGTACTGGATCGTCGTGAACCGCCCGGCGGCGACGCGCTCCCAATGCGCCATCAGGCGCGCGTACTCGCCATAGTAATGTGCGATGTCCTCCAGCCGGTGCGTGAAGGCGGTGAGCCGGGAGAACTGGTTGCGGAAGATCGAGAACGCCGTCTCGACCGGATCGCGGCGCAGGTGGATGATCCGGGCGCGCGGGAACAGGCGCAGGATCAGGCCGATTGCATCGAAGTTCCACGGGTTCTTGTCGGTGACGACCGTGGCGCCGCGCAGCTCCGGCACGTCGCGCCAATAGTAGTCGCGCCAGCGCTGCCAGGTCTCCTGCGGGATCGAGCTGTCGGGCTGCCGGCGACGCTCGTCGAGGTATTCCTGCAGGATCCAGCGCATCTCCATCCGCTCGCCGCAGGCGAAGACCTGCGAATGCGCACCCACGACGCTTTCGATCAGCGTGGTCCCGGAGCGCGGCATCCCGACGATGAACACGG
>CAZYPM010000190.1:0-3604 GCA_964649205.1 uncultured Steroidobacteraceae bacterium | reverse complement strand
TCGCCGATCTCGGCCCGCGCCCGCGCGCGGATCTCCGCGGTGAGCACCGCGCCCAGGCCGTAATTCACCATGTAGCCCGGCTGGCTCGCGAGCTGCACGCGCATCGCCCACCACGGCACCTCCGGGTGCGGCAGGATGCGCAGGTATTCGCTCGTGATCTCGGTCCAGAGCCGGTTCGGATCCTGCGCCGGATCGCGCAGCATGCGCAGCTCGAACAGCGACCAGGCGACATCGAGCGTGGTCAGCCCGTGCAAGGCGCGCAGCGAGTCCTTCTGATTCGTCGCGGCGCCCAGATACTTCTTCTGCCAGGCGCGCTCGTACACGCTCCAGCTCGGCACGTCGGCGAAAGCCTCGGTGAAGATCGTGTCGGGCCAGTCCATGAAGGCCGGGCGGGTCTCGATCGCGCTCACGTGCACGGCGTGGCCGTTCTCGTGCACCAGTTCGTTGATCGAGAACAGGCCGCCCTCCGGGTAGCGGCCGACGATGCGGGCGCGCGGGCGTTGCCAGCCGGTCGCGGTTGCGCGGCCGCGCTTCAGGAAATCGCTGTAGGCGAGCGGCGACTTGTCCCTGCGCTCCTCGAGGTCGAAGAGGACGTTGAGGCCATCGAGGTCGGCGCCGAGGTCGGCGTAGAAGCGCTTGTTGAGCGGCAGTAGTTGTTCGCGCGGCAGCTGCTTCGCGAGCTGGCGGTTCGCCTTGCCGATGCGGTAGCGGTAATCCCAGGGCTCGACCATGCGCTTCGGGTTGGCGTCGCGCCAGGCCTCGAGGATCTGCACCAGCCATTGCTCGACCTGCGGCGTGGTCATGCCGAGCGCCCTGGCCGCGGCGTCGATCTGCGAACCCTCCTTCGCCGCCTCCTCCGCCGCCATGCGGATCATGCGCCGCCAGGGGCTTTCGGGCGTGTTGCCGGCGTTGAGCGCGTCCCAGAGCGGATTGAAGGCGTCGAACAACAGCATGCGCCGCTCGGGTTCCTCGATCTCGTGCAGCAGCTGCAGCGCGGTGCCGCGGTCGATGACGCGGCCCTCGAACGCGAGGTTATTGCCGAGCTGGCGGAAGCAGCTGACGAGCGCCGCGCGCAGTCGCGCGTAATCGAGATCGCTGCGGCTGACGTCCGCGCACGTTGGTGCGGCGGGATCATTGGCGGTCGCGGCGCTGGGATCGGCGTGGTCCGCGAGGGTCACGCGGATGGCGGCAAGGGCGGCGGTGTCGGCGGGCGGGAGCCTCGTCTCGTCGAGCGCTTTTAGTGCGGCGGTCAGCCGGTCGTAGTGCGCTTTGCGCTCGGTTTCCCAGGCGGCGCGGTCGCGGCCTTCGTACTCGGCGGCCAGGCCGGAATTGATGACGTCCACGGCGCTTTCGGCGTCGAGGAAATCGAGGAAGTGGGCCTCGGCCTGGGCCAGCGGCTGGGCCGGGGCCGTGTCCTCGGCCTGGGCCGCGCTGCAGGCCAGCGCAGCGATGAGCGGGATGAAAAGTCTCATCCAGCCAGTTTACTAAAGGGGACGCGTCCCATTAAGAAAGCTTAAATGGACGCGTCCCCTTTATCAGTTCTTCGCGGCCGCGCGGTCGGCCTTCATCTGGCGGACGTTGATCGGCTGGATGGTGTCGATCAGGCAGGTGTCGCCGCGCACCATGACCTTGTCGAAGGTCGAGACCTGGTTGCCCGTCGAGGTCACTCGGATGCGATCGGTGAACATCAGGTCCGGGCAGCTGCCGCCGACCGTGATCAGCCAGGCGTCGTTGATGCCGGTCCACAGGATCAGGTGATTGCGGTCCACCGACTGCCAGGAATCGATGCGAAACGCCGTGAAACTCCTGATCTGCTCGCCGACGTAAGGCTCGTACCTCTCCAGCGCCTGCTCGCTGCGGCTGATCGAGCCGCCTGCCGCGCAGCCCGCCGCCAGCGCCGTCGTCGCCAGCAGCACCCACAGGGTTTTCATGGTAATGGCTCCAAAAACTGGCTTACTCTAAGCCACAATTCTTGGACCGCAATGGCCGCTTTCAAGTTCATCCTGCGGGAAACACCTATGTCCATGAGATCGCCGCTCCTGCCCGCCGCCCTGCTCTGCCTGCCGCTGGTCGGCGCCGGCACGCCGGCGGTCGCCGCGCCCGGCGACGGTGTCATCGTCATCAACAGCGCGACCGTTATACATCCGGAGCGCGAGGGCGCGGATGCGGTCTCGCCCGACACCACGATCCTGATCCGCGACGGGCGGATCGAGGCGGTATTGCCGCGCGCGGCGATCGAGCTGCCCCAGGGCGCGACCGTGATCGACGGCCGCGGCAAGTACGTGATCCCGGGGCTGGTCGATTCACACGTGCACTTCTTCCAGTCCGCCAATCTGTACACGCGCCCGGACGCCGCGGATTTCAACGCGGTCGTGCCGTATGCCGACGAGGTCGCGCGCAACAAGGCGCGACTGCCGTACACCTTCAAGGTCTGGCTCGCGAGCGGCGTCACCGGCGTGGTGGACATCGGCGGGCCGTTCTGGAATTTCGAGGTGCGTGACCGTGCTGCCGCCACGGCCGAGGCGCCGCGCATGGCGGTCGCGGGACCGCTGATCTCCATGGTCGACCGGCCGCAGCTCGATCTCGGCGACCCGCCCATCATCCGCATCGACTCGCCCGAGGCGGCGCGCGCGCTGATCGCGCGGCAGCTGCCGTACAAGCCGGACTACATCAAGGTCTGGTTCATCCACCGCCAGGGCGACGACCTCGCGGCGCAGGAAGCGATCGTGAAGGCCGCGGGCGACGCCGCGCACGAGGCGGGGCTGAAGCTCGCCGTGCATGCGACCGAGCTCGTGGTGGCGAAGGCGGCCTTGCGCGCCGGCGCGGATTTCCTGGTGCATTCGGTGTTCGATGCGCCGGTGGACGAGGAATTCATCGCGCTCGCGCGGGCACGCGACGTGCTCTATTGCCCGACGCTGTTCGTGGTGCAGGGTTATCCGCTGGCGCTGTCCGGCCAGTGGCGGGCGACGGCGATCGAATCGTTGCGCGCGGATCCGCAGATCCTGCTGGCGATGGATGATCTCACGGAGATTCCGGCCGACAAGTTGCCGGAGCGGGTAAAGAAGTTGATGGCGGATGCGAAGCCGGGGCAGATGCTGACCTCCTCGAGCACGCTCGCGGCCGCGCCGCAGACGGGAATGGACAACCTGCGCCGGCTGATGGACGCGGGCGTCACGGTCGTCATGGGCACCGACGCCGGCAACATCGGCACGCTGCACGGGCCGTCGATCCACCGCGAGTTCGCGCTGATGAGCCAGGCGGGCTTGACGCCGGCGGAGATCCTGCGCACGGCGACGGTGAATGGCGCGCGGGCGCTCGGGCTTGCGGACTCGGCCGGACGCATCGCGCCCGGCATGCGCGCGGACCTGCTGCTGCTCGACGCGGACCCGCTCGCGGACGTCGCCAATCTCCAGCGCGTGCGCGTGGTGCTGAAGGACGGCGTGGCGTACGACCCGCGCACGCTGTTGCGGCCGTAAAAGGTGTCAGACACCTTTTTTGCGGCGCCAAAATGGTGTCTGACACCTTTTGCGTGACATGCGCACGGTGATCCCCGGCCTCGCCTTCGCGATAGCGCTCGCAGTCGCGGCGCGCTTCATCTACCACG
>CAZYPM010000189.1:0-3615 GCA_964649205.1 uncultured Steroidobacteraceae bacterium | reverse complement strand
TCACCATCGACCGGCCCTGATCGGGATCTGACCTGAGATCCATACGGCCCCCGCCAGCAATGGCGGGGGCCTTTTCTTTTCAGTCGATGCCGAGTTCCCGCAGCTTCCGCGTCAGCGTATTGCGCCCCCAGCCGATCAGCCGCGCGGCGTCCTGCCGCCTGCCCTGCACGCGCGCGAGCGCGGCGCGGGCGAGCGTGCGCTCGAAGCGCGCTTCCGCGACCTCCAGCAGCGGCGCCCCGCCGGCGGCGAGATGGCGCGCCGCCCAGGACTCGAGCTCACGGCACCAGCCGTCGGGCTGCGGCAGTTCCGCGCCGGCGCCGCCGAGGTCTGCCGGGATGTCTTCCTCGCGGATCTCGCGTCCCGGCGCCGTGACCGTGAGCCTGCGCGCCGCGTTCACGAGCTGCCGCACGTTTCCCGGCCAGTCGAAGGCGACCAGCCGTTCGCGCGCGCCCTCGGTCAGCGTCTTCGGCTCCACGCCGAGCTCGCGTGCGGCAACGGCCAGGTAGTGCGCCAGCAGTTCCGGGATGTCGCCGCGCCGGTCGCGCAGCGCCGGCACGTGGATGCGGATCACGTTCAGCCGGTGGAACAGGTCCTCGCGGAACCGCCCCTGCTGCACGCGCGCATCGAGATCCTGGTGGGTCGCCGCGATCACGCGCACGTCCACCTTGATCGGCACGTTGCCGCCGACGCGGTAGAACTCGCCCTCCGCCAGCACGCGCAGCAGCCGCGTCTGCAGCGCGGCGGACATGTCACCGATCTCGTCGAGGAACAGTGTCCCGCCGTCCGCCTGCTCGAAACGCCCGCGCCGTTGCGCGTCGGCGCCGGTGAACGCGCCCTTCTCGTGGCCGAACAGCTCCGATTCCAGCAGCTCCGAGGCGATCGCGGAGGTGTTGAGCGCGATGAACGGCCCCGACGCGCGCGGGCTGTTCTGGTGCAGGGCGCGCGCGACCAGCTCCTTGCCGGTGCCGGATTCCCCGGTCACCAGCACCGAAAGACTCGACCGCGACAGCCGCCCGATGGCGCGGAACACCTCCTGCATTGCGTGCGCCTGGCCGAGGATGCCGGGGAATGCGCCCCGCCCCGCCTCCGCGCCGCCCGCCTCGCCCTGGGTCGCGGCGCGGCGCACCAGCGCGACCGCTTCGTCGATGTCGAAGGGCTTCGGCAGATACTCGAAGGCGCCGCCGCGGTAGGCCGCGACCGCGTGGTCGAGGTCCGCGTGCGCGGTCATCACGATCACGGGCAGCCCCGGGTGGTCGCGCCGCACGCGCTCGAGCAGCGTGAGCCCGCCCAGCCCCGGCATGCGCACGTCCGTCATCAGCACGTCGGGATGCTCGCGCGCCAGCGCGGCCAGCGCCGCCTCGGCCTGCTCGAAGGAGCGCGTGCGCAGGCCCGCCTGCCCGAGCGCGCGCTCGAGCACCCAGCGGATCGACGCGTCATCGTCCACCAGCCACACCTCAAGCGGCTCGTTCATGCCCGTTCTCCATCGGCAGCAGCAGTGAAAACACCGTCCGGCCGGGACGGCTCTCGAACTCGATGATCCCGCCGTGGCGCGTGGCGATGTCCTGCGCGACCGCGAGACCCAGGCCGGTGCCGCCCTCGCGCGCGGAGACCAGCGGGTAGAAGATCGTCTCGCCGAGCTCGGCGGGAACGCCCGGGCCGTTGTCCTCGAACTGCAGCGAGGCCACCACCCGGTGCCGCTCCGCGCCGATGGTCGCCTGCGTGAGCGCGCGGCTGCGCATCGTGATCGCGCCGCGCTCGCCGACCGCCTGCACCGCGTTCCTCGCGATGTTGAGCATCGCCTGCACCATCAGGTCGCGGTCGAGGGCGAGCATCGGCAGGCTCGGGTCGTAGTCGCGCTCGATGGCGATGCCCTCGGCCGCCTCCGCGCGCGCGAGCCAGTACACGCGGTCGATGATCTCGTGCACGTTGACCGCCTCGCGCCGGATCGGGCGCGCGGGGCCGAGCAGTGAATCCACGAGCGCCCGCAGCCGGTCGGCCTCGCCGATGATCACCCGGGTGTATTCCTTCAGGCGTTCGTCCGGCAGCTCGCGCGCGAGCAGCTGCGCGGCGCCGCGCAGGCCGCCGAGGGGATTCTTGATCTCGTGCGCGAGCTGGCGCGCCATCAGCCGGCTGCCGCCCTGCTGGGCGAGCAGCGCCGAATCGCGGTTCATGCGCGAGGGGCGCGTGGTGTCGCTGATCTCGATCAGCAACGATCCGCCGGCCGGGCCCGCGAGCGGCGCGAGGGTCATGTCCACCTGGTAGCGCACGTCGCCGCGTGCGGCCGGTGCGATCTCGAAGCCGCGCAACGCCAGCGGTTCCCCGCTCTCGCGGCTGCGCAGCATGAGCGACCCGATCGCGCGGCCGTCCTGCACCAGCGTCGCGAGCCCGCGGCCGCGCGCCGCCGCCTGGCCGGTCGCGAGCAGGTCCGCAGCGGCGGTGTTCAGCCAGCTGACGCGATCCTCGCCGTCCACGACCAGGATGGCGGTCGACAGCTGGTCGAGGATGCCCGCGGGATCGGGGCCCGGCGCCGGGTCGCGCGTCATCGCGCGACCCCGGTCCGGCCCGGGCAGCTCAGGTCGCGGGTCCGGGCGCCGGCGCGGGCGGCCGCGGCCGCTGCGGGCTCTGGGGCGTGTTGATCGAGGGCTGGCGCACGTGGAAGGTGATTTGCTGGCTGGTGATCACCGGATTGCCGTTCTGGTCGAGCACGCTCGCGCGCAGGAAATGCGTGCCGCGCTCCAGGCCTGTGAGCTGCAAGCCAAGGCCGCCATCCGCCGTGCGGCGGTTGCCGTTCACGAAGAACACCAGCGTATGGTCGGGACGCAGCGTCCCGCCCAGGTCCGCCGCGACGGTCACCGTCGCATCCGCGCCGAAGAACACCTGGTCCGGCGTCGGCTGCACGATCGCGAGCGAGGTGTACGGCGACTCCTCCGGCTCCTCCTCTTCCCCGCCTGCCGTGGCCGCGTAGGGGCCGAGATCCGACGGCTCCTGCTCGTAGCTGTTCGGGTCGACCAGGATCACGCGCTCCGCGCCCGGCACGCCGGGCTGGTCCGAGTAATGGACGACGCCGTCCTTGTCCACCCACCGGTAGATCTCCTGGGGCAGGGCCGCCAGGGACAGGGTCAATCCGGCGAGAAGCAGGAGTATGCGCATGTCCGACAGCATATCCCGCCGCCCGCCGGGCTGACAAAACCGGCGGCCTGAACTGTGACCGCCGTGCCTCCGGTGTCCCGCCGCTCAGAGGCTGTAGTACATGTCCAGTTCGACCGGGTGCGTCGACATCCGGAAGCGCGTGACTTCGCTCTGCTTGAGCGCGATGTACGCGTCGATCAGGTCGTCGCTGAACACGCCGCCGCGCTTCAGGAAGTCGCGGTCGCGGTCCAGGTGCTCGAGGGCCATGTCCAGCGAATGGCAGACCTCCGGGATGTTCTTTGCTTCCTCGGGAGGCAGGTCGTAGAGATCCTTGTCCGAAGCATCGCCCGGGTGGATCTTGTTCTGGATGCCGTCGAGCCCGGCCATCAGCATGGAGGCGAAGGCGAAATACGGGTTCGCCGTCGAATCCGGGAAGCGCACCTCGATGCGCCGGCCCTTCGGGTTCGACACCCACGGAATGCGGAT
>CAZYPM010000188.1:0-3617 GCA_964649205.1 uncultured Steroidobacteraceae bacterium | reverse complement strand
GCCACCCCGAACAGCGAAGCGGAAACGCTGTTCAAGGAACCCGAGAAGATGGCGAAGCTGTTCGCCGAGATGGGCAGGTACAACGAGGAGCTGGTCAAGGCCGGCATCATGAAGGGCGGCGACGGCCTGAAGCCCAGCAAGTATGGCAAGCGCATTCGCTTCAACGGGGCGAAGCGCTCCGTCATCGACGGCCCGTTCACCGAGACCAAGGAGCTGGTCGCGGGGTTCTGGATCTGGGAAGTGAAGTCGATGGAAGAGGCGGTCGAGTGGGCCAGGAAGTGCCCGAACCCGATGCCCGGCGAGGAATCGGATCTCGAGATTCGTCCGTACTACGAGGCGGCGGATTTCGGCGAGGGCTTCACGCCCGAGGAGCAGGCGCGCGAGGCAGAGCTGCGCAAGCGTATGTAGCCTCGACCTATGGCGCGCCCAACCGCATCCACAAATGCGTATATGCCAACGCCAGCCTGTGCGCCAACTGCTCGTTCGTCACACTCGCCCCGTGCCCGCCCTCGATCTCCTCGTAATACGACACGTCGTAGCCCAGCTCCTGCAGTCGCGCCGCCATCTTCCGCGCGTGACCCGGATGCACCCGGTCATCCCGCGTCGAGAGATAGAAGAAGATCGGCGGGTAACCCTGCCGGCCTTTCGCGTTCTGGTAAGGCGAGTAGGGCGCGATCCACGCCCATTCCTCCGGATTGTCCGGGTCGCCGAACTCATCCATCCAGCTCGCGCCCGCGAGCAGCTGGTGATAGCGGCGCATGTCCGCGAGCGGTGATCCCGAGATGACCGCGCCGTAGAGATCCGGCCGCCGCACCATCGTCGAGAGCACCAGCAAGCCGCCGTTGCTCCGGCCCTCGATGCCGAGGCGCTCCTTCGACGTGACCTTGCGCGCGATCAGGTCCGCCGCCACCGCCTCGAAATCCTCGAACGAACGGACATGGTTCGCACCCACCGCAGCCTGGTGCCAGGCCTCGCCGAACTCGCCGCCGCCGCGGATGTTCGCGAGCACGAAGACGCCGCCGCGTTCCAGCCAGGTCTTGCCATAGGCGCCATAGAGCTGCTCATAGCTTCCGGAGTACGACGGCACCAGCGCGCTCCGGAACCCGCCATACGAGAAAATGTGGGTTGGCCGCGTGCCATCCAGCACCATCCCCTGCGGCGCCACCTGGAAGTAGGGCACCCGCGTGCCGTCCGCCGAGACCACCCAGTGCTGGCTCACCTCGAAGCGGCTGCCGTCGAAGGTCGGCGCCTGCTGCTTCACCGCCTCCGGCACCGGGTTCTCGTCCGCCACGTAATAGAGCGTCGGCGGCGTCACGAAGTCCTCGAAGGTGACGAACGCGTCGCCGCTCGTGCCGTCCACCGACTCGATGTCCAGGCTGCCGTTGTCGGGCAGCGGCATCTGCCGCCGCGTCCATCCCGGCCCCGCCTGCTCGTAGCGGTACAGGCGGCCCCGCACGTTGTCGAGCACCGTGACCAGGATCCCGCTCTTCGCCGCCGCGGCACCGAGCACCACCTCGCTGCCTGAGGACTCCGCGAGCACCTCGATGCCGCCGCTGCCGGCGCCCTCACCGGTCGCGCGCAAGGCCGCGGGATCGGCGAGCAGGATGCTGTCGCGCGGGAACTTCCGGTCGCCGCGCTGCCAGTCATCCTTGAGCGCGACGATCAGCCGTCCCGCGTACGCGTCGTTGATCTCGGCGGTCGGCGGCAACTCGAGCCGGTGCAGGCTGCCGTCGGGGAGCAGCTGGTAGTAATCGGTCTCATAGAAGGTACGAGCGTCGGCGATCAGGTCCACGTCGCCGCCGTCGGAGCGCAGGCGCAAGCCGTTCACGCTCACCGATTCCGGCTTCGTCTCGTACACGACCGGCGCATGGGCGCGCGGCGTGCCGCGCGTCCAGAGTCGCACCTGACGCGGATAACCCGAGTCCGTGAGTGACCCGGGCCCGAAGTCCGTGCCGATGAAGACACTGTCCGCATCCCGCCAGGCGATCGAGGTCTTGGCCGTCGGCACCGCAAAGCCATTGGGCACGAAGCCGCGTGTCTCCGGATCGAACTCGCGCACCTCGTCGGCGTCGCCGCCGCCCGGCGAGAGCGACAGCAGGCATTTCCGGTATTCCGGAGGCAGGCACTCCATGCCGTGGAACACCCAGGGCGTGTTCTCGAGTTCCGCGAGCGCGTCGATGTCGAGCACCGTTTCCCAGGCAGGTTCGGGCTTGCGGAATTCCGCGAGCGTGGCACGCCGATAGAGGCCGCGCGGGTGCGCATCGTCCTTCCAGAGGTTGTAGATCCAGGGGCCCATCTGCTCCACGTCCGGCAGGCGCGACGGGGAGTCGAGCACGGCCAGCGCCTCGCGCCGCAGTTCCTCGTAGATCGGCTGCGATGCGAGTTTGCGACGGGTGGCGGCATTCTGTTCGCGCACCCAGTTGAGCGCCCGCGGGCTGTCGATCTCCTCGAGCCAGAGGTAAGGATCCGTCGCGTCGGTGGACGCAAAATTCGCGGCTTTGCCCGACGCATCGCCGTCCTCGAACGCGCTCAGGATCGATTGGTATTTCTCGATGTACCAGCGGTTCTCGTTGTTGTAGCGCGGGATCGTCACCGGGATGACGTCCGATGCCACGGTCTTCCACACGCAGGGGCAGGGCACCGGCTTCGCCGGCTGATCGCCGGGGCGGCCGAGTTCCGTCAGGCCCACCTTCATCCGCTTCAGGACGCTGTGGAGCCTCGTGACGTTCCGGGGACCGCCGTTGTAGGCGGCCACCGGAAAGATGCCCATGACCTCCTTGTTGTCGCGGTAGGCGGCGCGGATTTCCGCGCGCATCTGCAGCAGTTCGATGTCGAACAGGCAGATGGCCGCCTTCATGGCGTTCAGCAGGTCGGTCGCGCCGCGCTCGAAATTCGGGTCGAGCCGCGCCGCGGGACAGCGCCGGACCACCAGGGCGTAGGTGCCGTTGCCCCGGCGGTTCGTGAACTGCATCGGGCCGATGGCCGAGGCGCTCGAGACGCTGTAGCGGTAAGCCTCGCCGCGTTTCAGGCCGTATTGGTTCAGCACCTCGTTGAAGGCTTCCTCGCCCTTCGTGACGAAGTCCGCGTCATCCGTCTGCTCGATCACGGCGAGCGTCGCGATGACCGAGGCGGGCACGACATCGGCGAGCAGCTCGCCGGGGAACGCGGCGGATGGCACCCGGGCGAGGCGCAGTTCGTCGATGGCCTGCTGGGCGGTCGCGAGCAGGAAATCCCGGCCGCCGCTGACGAAGTCGGGATCGAAGGTGTCTTCCGTGAAAGGCAGGTAGACGATGGGCTTTGCCGTATCGGCGACCGCCCGCCAGCGCTTCTTCTTGATCAGCGCAGCGTCGAACACCGGGAACTTCCGTCCGTAGACCTTGAGCGGCTCGCCGTCCCTGGAGAAGGCGAACATCAGCCGCTCGGCGCCCGTGCCCTTGATGTGCTGCGCCTGGATGCCGGGCGTGAGCAGGGTGAACTTCAGCGGTTTGCGGCCCGGCTTCCAGCTCACCGGCGGGCGGGGGATCTCGATGCGCGCGACGGTCCAGTCCTGTTCCGACTCGCTCCACAGTGCAAAGGCGACCGGGCGGCCACGGAGCGTTTCGTTCCTGCCCTTGCCG
>CAZYPM010000187.1:1435-3634 GCA_964649205.1 uncultured Steroidobacteraceae bacterium | reverse complement strand
GCCGTCGCGCTCGGCCATGCCGAAGCACAGCAGCACGATCGCGATCGCCGGGAAGGTGTTCACGAGCGGGATCAGCGGCAGCGGCGCCATCAGCAGCAGCACTGCGAGCACCAGCAGGCCGCCGTTCACGAAGTTGACCGGCGCGCTCCCTGACAGCGCGAGCGCGCGCGGGCGCACCAGGTGCTCGAACCTGAGCGCCCAGCCGCGGACCTTGGCGAGCATCTGGCGCGCGGTGCCGGCCGCGACGCGGCGCCGCAGCATCCGCTCCGGCAGCCAGGGCACGCGGCTCACCATCACGGCGAAGCCGATCAGCAGCATCGGGATGCCGAAGACCGTGGTCATCCCGGGCACGGTGAGCGGCAGCAGGAACGGCACCGCGAGGATGCCGCAGAACACCAGCAGCCCCTGCTCGCCGAGCAGCGCCAGCAGGTCGCGCAGCGCAATGTCCGGGTCCGTGACCTGCGACTCGGCCGCCGCGAGCGCCTGCGACATGCGGACCTCGGGGTCGCGGAAGCGGATCGTGGTCACGTGGCGCGCCTTGCTTCCAGGCGGCAGTCGATCGCGATGTCGTCGCGCACCGAGAGCATGCCCATCGCAACCGTGAACGGCACCAGGCCGAGGTCGGCGTGATGCAGGACTGCGTGCGCGCGGACCTGCACGCGATCGCCCTCGAAGCGCACGGTGACCGGGACCGGGACGACGCGTTCACCGCCACGCAGCGACACACGCAGCTGCGCGACATAGTCCTCCGGGCCGCCCTCGAGCCCGTCGGCCGACAGCTGCAGCACGGGCTGCGATGCGGCATCCAGCACCCTCGGTCCGAGCAGGTTGCTTCTCGTGCCCGCGCGATCCGCGTCCGGCACGGCGGCGGCGAAGTCCCCTCCCGCGGCAGCGCGCGCTCCAGGGTCGTCCACGACCAGCGAGTCGAGCGGCAAGGACAGGCTGAACCCGCTCCGTGCGCGCGGTTCGCGCAGCTCCAGGCGCCCGGCGAGCGCGGTCGAGGTGATCACGTGGTTGTGGCCGAGCCGCGCCATGGGCCCGTCGCGGAATACGCGGATCTCCAGCCGCGAGGACGTCACGTCCCAGCGCTCGTAGGCGGCGGCGACCACGGGCGCCGCCGGCGTGGTGGGCGGCGGCGCCGCGGGCGGCGCTGCGCAGCCCGACGCCAGGGCGGCAAACGCGAACAGGAACTTGCGCATCGCGCTATTCTCCAAGACCTCATGGGCCTGCGGAATACCCCCGGACGTTACGGATCGGTCGCGCAGGCCCTGCATTGGGTGGTGGTGCTGCTCCTGATCGGCCAGGTCGCGGTCGGCAAGATTGCCCACGAGATGCCGGACGGCTTCGACAAGCTGGTATTGCTCGCCCGGCACAAGTCGGTCGGCATCACGATACTCGGTCTCGCGCTGCTGCGCCTCGCGTGGCGGCTCATCGACCGCCCGCCGGCGCCGCCGCCGATGCCACGCTGGCAGTTCATCGCCTCGCGCGCGACGCACTGGGGCCTCTACGCCCTGCTGTTCGCGATGCCGCTGACGGGCTGGATGATGTCCTCGGCCTCGAATTACCCGGTGAGCTGGTTCGGGCTGCTGCAGCTGCCTGATTTCGTGGCGCCGGACCGTGACCTGAAGCACTTGATGGAGGAGATCCACGAGACGCTCGCCAAGGCGCTGATCGCGCTCGCGCTGCTGCACGTCGGGGCTGCATTGAAGCACCAGTTCATCGACCGGGACGGCCTGATCTGGCGGATGCTGCCATGGCGCGCGCGCTGACCGCCCGGCTCGCGGCGCTGGTGGTCGCGCTGCTCGGCGCCGGCGGCGCCTGGGCCGGAAGCTGGCAGGGCGACGGCAAGGCGGGCAGGCTCGAGTTCACCGCGACCCAGGCGGGCGCGCGCTTCAGCGGTCGCTTCACCGACTTCCACGTGGACCTCGATTTCGACCCGGCGGCGCCAGCCAGGGGCCGCCTGCAGGTGACGATATCGACCGCCTCGGCGGACACCCAGGACGACGATCGCGACGGCATCCTGAGGAGCGAGGATTTCTTCTGGAGCGGGCGCCACCCGCAGGCGGTCTACCACGCGGAGCGATTCGAGCGCGATGGCCGGGGCTGGCGCGCGCAGGGTGAGCTCACGCTGCGCGGCGTCACGAAGAAGGTCCCGGTGCATTTCGAACTGGCGCCGGGCAAGGACCGGCTCGGCATGAA
>CAZYPM010000187.1:0-1335 GCA_964649205.1 uncultured Steroidobacteraceae bacterium | reverse complement strand
TGAAAACAGGGCGGCACGCCTCTACGGCAGCGGCGGTGCGCTGCCGTTCACGCCACCGATGGCGAACGACCGGGATTACTTGCGAACGACGGTGCCCGCGCCGCCGGGCGGCCGGGTCCCCGTGACGGACACCAGCCAGATTGCGAGCCAGGACAGGATGAATCCCGGCACCAGCTCGTAGAGGCCGAAGATCTCGCCCTCGAGCTGCGGCCAGACGATCACGGTGATCCCGCCCACCACGATGCCGGCGAGCGCGCCGTTGCGGGTCATGCGGTCCCAGTAGAGCGAGAGGATGATCGCCGGTCCGAAGGCCGCGCCGAATCCCGCCCAGGCCCAGGCGACCAGCGACAGTACCTTGCTCTCCGGATCGAGGCCGAGCCAGAACGCGATCGCCGCGATCGCGAGCACCGCGCCGCGCCCGACCCAGAGCAGCTCGCCGCGCCCGGCCGCGGGCCGGAACAGGCCGCGGTAGAAATCCTCCGCAAAGGCCGAGGACGAGACCAGCAACTGCGCCGAGGCCGTGCTCATGACGGCGGCCAGGATGCCGGAAAGGCAGATGCCCGCAATCACCGGGTGGAAGAACTGCGTGGACATCAGGATGAAGACCTTTTCGGCGTCGGCGCCGGCCAGCGGCCGGTCGAGCGCGAGGATGCCGGTCAGTCCCACGATGATGGCGGCCGCCAGCACCACGATCACCCAGCCCATGGCGACGCGGCGCGCGACGTCCATTTCCTCGACGCGGCGGATCGCCATGAAGCGCGCGAGGATATGCGGCTGGCCGGCGTAGCCCAGGCCCCAGCCGACGAGCGAGGCGATGCCGATCCAGCCCAGCGCCTCGCCGCCGCTGCCGACCAGGGGATCGAGCAGCGCAGGGTCGCGGGCCGCGATCTGGTCGAGCGTCGGCGTGACGCCGCCCGCGAGGTGCACGCCCATCCAGGCGACCAGCACCAGCGCCAGGAACATCAGCGTGCCCTGCAGCACGTCCGACCAGCTCACGGCGAGGAAGCCGCCGAAGAACGTGTAGGCGAGCATCACGATCGAGCCCCAGAACATGGCCTCGACGTAGGGCAGGCCGAACAGCGTGCCGAACAGCTTGCCCGAGGCCACGAAACCGGAGCTCGTGTAAAAGGCGAAGAAGACCAGGATGAAGGCTGCCGAGATCGTGCGCAGCAGGCGCGAGCGGTCGTCGAAGCGCCGCTCGAAGTAGTCGGGCAGCGTGAGCGAGTCGGACAGCTGCTCGGTGCGGGCGCGCAGCTTCGCGGCAATGAAGCGCCAGTTGGCCCAGGTGCCGACGATCAGCCCGGCTGCGAGCCACACCGCGTCGAAGCCCGAGAG
>CAZYPM010000186.1:0-3655 GCA_964649205.1 uncultured Steroidobacteraceae bacterium | reverse complement strand
CTCATCAACGTGGACTTCGCCGACGTGCGCACCGTCATGTCGGAGACCGGCCTGGCGATGATGGGCTCCGGCGTCGGCACCGGCGACCACCGCGCGCGGGTCGCGGCCGAGATGGCGGTGTCCTCGCCGCTGCTCGAGGACATCAACCTCGCGGGCGCGCACGGCATCCTCGTCAACGTCACCGCGGGCCTCGACCTGTCGATCGGCGAGTTCGAGGAGGTCGGCAACACCGTCAAGCAGTTTGCCGCCGAGGACGCGACCGTCGTGGTCGGCACCGTGATCGAGCCGGAGATGAAGGGCGAGCTGCGCGTCACCGTTGTTGCGACCGGCCTCGGCCGCGCGCCGGCCAAGGCCGCCGCGCCGGTGGTGGCGGCGCCGCAGCCGGTGGCCGGCCAGCGCCGGCACGCGGACGTCAAGCTGGTGGCCGCGCGCGCGCGCCAGGCGCCGCCGGACTACAGCCACCTCGACCGCCCGGCGATCCAGCGCAACCAGACGCAGCGCGCGGTCGGTGACGGGCTGCGGGCGCCCACGTCGGAGGATGTGCTCGACATCCCGGCGTTCCTGCGCCGCCAGGCCGACTGATGCCGGCGGCAATGCGGTTGACGGCGGGCCGCGACGGCCTGCGGATCGCGCGCCTGCGGCTGCGCGCCCGGCGCAATGCGTCGGGCCGCCGCGCCGGGCGCGAACGGCAGCGGCAAGGGACTGCCGCGCCATGAGACCGGGTTCACGGCTGCCGGCGAACCTCCGCTGGCCGGCAGCCGTCCAACCCTGCCGTGGTATAAGCTACCCCGTTCATTTTCCATAGGCTTTACATGGCCCTGCAACGGACCCTGAAGACCTCCATCCGCGCCACCGGCATCGGCCTGCACACCGGCCGCAAGGTGCTGATGGTGTTGCGGCCGGCCCCGCCGAACACGGGCATCGTGTTCCGCCGCGTGGACCTCGACCCGCCGGTGGACATCCCGGCACGGGCCAACCACGTCACTGAGACCACCCTCGGCACCACGCTGTCGCTGGACGGCGTCGGCGTCTCGACCGTGGAGCACCTGCTGTCTGCGCTCGCCGGGCTCGGCATCGACAACTGCTTCGTCGAGCTGACCGCTGCCGAGGTGCCGATCATGGACGGCAGCGCGGGGCCTTTCGTGTTCCTGGTCCAGTCGGCCGGCATCGAGGCGCAGGCCGCGCCCAAGCGCTTCGTGCGCGTGCGCCGCCGGGTCGAGGTCAAGGACGGCGACAAGTGGGCGCGCTTCGATCCCCACGAGGGTTTCCGCGTCAACTTCGAGATCGAGTTCGACCATCCCGTGTTCCATCGCCACGCCCAGCGCGCGACGATGGACTTCTCGACGACCAGCTTCCTCAAGGAAGTCAGCCGCGCGCGCACCTTCGGCTTCATGCGCGACCTCGAAACGCTGCGCGGGCGCAACCTGGCGCTCGGCGGCACGCTCGACAACGCGATCGTGCTCGACGACTACCGGATCCTGAACGAGGACGGGCTGCGCTACGAGGACGAGTTCGTGCGGCACAAGATCCTGGACGCGATCGGCGACCTGTACCTGCTCGGCCACTCCCTGATCGGCGAGTACACCGCCTACAAGTCCGGCCACGGCCTCAACAACCGCCTGCTGCGCGCGATGCTGGCCGACGCCTCGGCCTGGGAAGAGGTCACGTTCCGCGACGAGGCCGCGGCGCCCATCTCCTACGCGACCACGGCGGGCGCCCCCGCTTAGCGGCGGCCCGGTTGTCCCCGCACCTTTACCTTGAGACGCTCCACGGGCGCGCCGAGCTCCTTGGCCAGCGCCCCCAGGAAACGGGGCGCCAGGTAGCGCAGGCGCGTGCCCCAGGCGGCCGAGCGCACCAGCACCGTCAGCGTCCCGTCCTTCAGGCTCGCTCCCCAGGCTTCGGGAGCGAGTTCAGGGGGCAGCTGGCGGCGCAGCGCCTCCAGGGTCCTTTCGGCCTGCTGCGTGCCCTCCCGGAGGCGGGCGAGCGCGCCAGGCGCCTTCGCCAGCAAGTCACTGACGGCGGTCGGTTTTTTACTGCGGGAGCCCAAGATTATGTCCAGCGAACAGGAAAGTTCTTGAGTTTTAAGGGTTTTTTTGGCACCTTGCGCGCGACCGGGGATGCCCCAGCCAGCCTGGTGCCAAGAACATTATGACCTTCAAGCGGATGCTCGCGTATTCGGCCGTGGGAACCGCCGGCCTGTTGCTGGTGGCGGCTGGCTGGTACGCCGGCAGCGTCTGGGGCGGCGGCAGCCCGGTCTCCGAGCACACGCTGGTGCGCTGGCAGGACGATCTCTCCTCCCAGCAGGCTGAGCTCGCCAGGATCCAGCAGAGCGTGGACGACCAGGTGGCGGCGCTCGCGACCCGGGTCGGCCAGATGCAGGCGCAGTTGCTGCGCCTCGATGCGCTTGGCAAGCACCTCACCGACGTCGCCAAGCTCAATCGCGGCGAGTTCGACTTCGACCAGCCGCCGGCCCTCGGCGGTCCCGAGACCGGCGCGGGCGAGGGGCCGGTGGTGCCGGCGCTGAACGCGATGATCGATTCGCTGGATGCGCAGATCGACGACCGGCGCCGCCAGCTCACGGCGCTGCAGAGCCTGATCCTGACGCGCGAACTCGCGCGCCAGATCGTCCCGGGCGGGCGCCCGGTGGAGGCGGGCTACATCTCCTCGCTGTACGGGCAGCGCACCGATCCCTTCGACGGGCACCAGGCCAGCCACCAGGGCATCGACTTCGCGGGCGCACCCGGCACGCGCGTGCTCGCGGTGGCCGACGGCATCGTGAGCCACGCCGGTCCCGACGGCGGCTACGGCCGGCTCATCGAGATCACCCACGGCAATGGCTATGTCACGCGCTACGCGCACAACGCCAAGCTGCTGGTCGAGCCCGGCCACACGGTCAAGCGCGGCGATGCCATCGCGCTGATGGGTTCGACCGGCCGCTCGACCGGCACGCACCTGCACTTCGAGGTGCTGCGCGACGGCCGCTCGGTCAATCCGCTGTCGTTCGTGCGCCGCTAGTCCCCCTGGACTCGCACGAAATCGCCCCCACGCTGTCGTAGTAAACTACCGGTTTTTGGCCGGCCTTCGTCGCGTCTGACCCTCCGCGGCGGGGCCCGCCGGCCCGAGGTCCCAGTCGAGTGTTGAACATCTTCACGCGGATATTCGGCAGCCGGAACCAGCGGCTGCTGCGCCAGTATTCCGAGCGCGTGCGGCGCGCCAACGGCTTCGCCGATTCGCTCAAGGCGCTGTCGGACGAGGCGCTGCGGGCGAAGACCGACGAGTTCCGCGCCCGCCTCGCCGCGGGAGAGAAGCTCGACGAACTGCTGCCGGAGGCCTTCGCGACCGCGCGCGAGGCCGCGACCCGCGCCGTGGGCCTGCGCCCCTTCGACGTGCAGCTGATCGGCGGCATGGTGCTGCACGAGGGCAAGATCTCCGAGATGCGCACCGGCGAGGGCAAGACGCTGGTCGCCACGCTGCCGGTGTACCTGAACGCGCTCGAGGGCAAGGGCGCGCACGTGGTCACCGTCAACGAGTACCTGGCGCAGCGCGACGCCGAGTGGATGGGCCCGATCTACCGCGCGCTCGGCCTCTCGGTCGGCGTCATCACCAGCGGCCAGCCGCCGGCGGAGAAGCGCGCGGCCTACGCCTGCGACGTCAC
>CAZYPM010000185.1:0-3662 GCA_964649205.1 uncultured Steroidobacteraceae bacterium | reverse complement strand
AAGAACGCGGTCGTGCAGTTCCACCTGCGCGACGCGGAAGCAGCCTCGCAGGAGCTCGAGGCCCGCCTGGATGCGGCGCTCGCGGGACGGCCGCCGCCGGCGGCGGCGTTGCTGTTTGCCTGCGCCGGCCGGGGACGCAACCTGTTCGGGGTCACGGGGCATGATTCGGGGACGCTGCTGCGCCGCGCCGACGTGCCGCTGGCCGGCATGTTCAGCGCCGGCGAGATCGCACCGGTCCAGGGCGCGACCTTCCTGCATGGCTACACCAGTGTGTTCGGCCTGATCCGCCCGCGGGCCGGCTCCGGCTCCTGATATCCTGATCGACCCGTTGGAGATCCAACCGATGCGACGCATGCTCCTCATGGCCGCGACCGCGGCATTCATCGTTTCGGCCGCGGCCGCCGCTGCGCAGGGCTTCACGGCGCGGGACCTCAATGCGCTCGCCCGCATCAGCGAGCCCAGGATTTCGCCGGACGGGAAACAGGTCGTCTTCACGCTGCGCGAAACCGACTTCGCAGCGGACCGCGGACGCAGCGACCTGTGGCTCAGCGATGCCGCGGGCGGTTCGCCGCGGCGGCTCACGAGCAGCGAGGAGAACGACACCGCGCCCGACTGGTCGCCCGACGGCGCCGGCATCTACTTCCTGTCCGCGCGCTCGGGCTCCACCCAGGTCTGGTACCTGCCGGTGACCGGCGGCGAGGCGCTGCAGGTGACGCGCCTGCCCGTCGACGTGGCCGGCTTCCGCGTCTCGCCGGCGGGCAACCGTCTCGCCCTCGCGCTCGAGGTCTTCCCGGATTGCGCCGACCTGGCCTGCAGCGCGAAGCGCATCGAGGAGCGCAAGGCGTCGAAGCAGCGCGGCCAGGCCTATGACCGCCTGTTCGTGCGCCACTGGGACAAGTGGAAGGACGGACGCGTGGCGCAGTTGTTCTCGGTCGCGGTTGGCGCGGACCGGAGGGCGGACGGCGCGCCCCTGGCGCTCAGCTCCGCGCTCGATGCCGACGTTCCCTCGAAGCCGTTCGGCGGGCGTGCCGACTATGCCTTCAGCCCCGACGGCCGCGAACTCGTGTTCGCAGCCCGCATCAAGGGAACGACCGAGCCGACCTCGACCAATTTCGACGTTTACCGCGTGCCGGCCGACGGCAGCGCCGCGCCGGTCAACCTGACCGCCGACAATCCGGCCTGGGACGCGCAGCCGCAGTTCTCGCCGGATGGGAAGTTGCTGGCGCATCTCGCGATGCGCCGTCCGGGCTTCGAAGCCGATCGCTTCGAACTGGTCGTGCGCGACGCGACCACCGGCGCGGTGCGTTTTCGCAGCGACGGCTGGGACCGCTCGATCGGCTCATTCCGCTTCTCCCGGGACGGGCGGCAGGTATACGCACTCGCCGACCACCTCGGCCAGCATCCGCTGTGGGCGATCGATCTCGCCGGGGGCGCGCCGCGCATGTTGACGGGCCCCGGCTACGTGGCCGAGTTCGACCTCGCCGGCGATCGCATCGTTTTCGCGCTGCAGTCGCTCAGTTCGCCGGCCGAGCTCTACCTCATGGACGGTCGGGACGCGCCGCGCCGGCTCACCAACGTCAATGCCGCAAGGCTCGCGGGCGTCCGCCTGGGCGAGCCGGAGCAGTTCACGTTCACGGGCGCGGGCGGCGCGCAGGTGTACGGCTACGTCGTCAAGCCCTCGGACTGGCAACCGGACCGGAAGTACCCGATCGCCTTCATCGTCCACGGCGGGCCGCAGTCGTCGTTCGCGAACACCTGGAGCTACCGCTGGAACCCGCAGGTCTACGCGGGCGCGGGCTATGCGGCGGTGTTCATCGATTTCCACGGCTCGACCGGCTACGGCCAGGCGTTCACCGACTCGATCAGCGGCGACTGGGGCGGCAAGCCGCTCGAGGACCTGCAAACCGGCCTCGCCGCGGCGCTCGGGCGCTATGCGTGGCTCGACGGCGATCGCGCCTGCGCGCTCGGCGGTTCCTACGGCGGCTTCATGATGAACTGGATCGCCGGTCACTGGCCGGACGGGTTCCGCTGCCTGGTGAATCACGCGGGCCTGTTCGACCACCGCATGATGTACTACTCGACCGAGGAGCTCTGGTTCGTCGAATGGGACCACGGCGGCCCGTACTTCCAGAATCCCGCCGGGCACGAGAACACCAATCCGGCGAATCACGTCGCGGCCTGGCAGACGCCGATGCTCGTGATCCACGGCGCGCTCGACTACCGCGTGCCCTACTCCCAGGGGCTCGCAACCTTCACCGCGCTGCAGCGCCGGGGCATCGAGAGCCGCCTGCTCTTCTTCCCCGACGAGAACCACTGGATCCTGAAGCCCGGCAACAGCCTGCAGTGGCACGACGAAGTGCTCGGCTGGCTCGACCATTACCTGAAATAAAGGGGACGCGTCCCTTTAATCGGAAACTGCCCGCGGCATTTGCGCGACCAAAGTAAAGGGACGCGTCCCCTTTATTTCAGTCTTCGCGCCATTCGGCGCGGTAGGACAGGCCGAGCGAGATGATGCGCCGCAGCAGCGCGGGGTACTTGATGCCGTCGTGCAGCGCGGCGTAGGCGAAGTCCTCCTCCTTCTCCAGGTTCGGATTGGCATTCGCCTCCAGCACGAACGGCGTGCCGTCCTCGCGCACGCGGAAGTCCATGCGCGCGTAGCCGGTCATGTGCAGCGCGCGGTAGATGCGCCGCGCCAGGCGGTCCAGCTTCTCGGCGAGTCCCGGCGGCAGGTTCTCGGCCTTGCCGCTGGTGATGCCGTGCCGCTGCTGGTAGGCGTGGTCCCATTTCGCCTTGCGGGTCGCGATCGCGGCCCGCCCGGACTTCAGCTCGCCGAACAGGAATTCCCAGGGCGTCAGCGTGCGGACCCGGTCGTTGCCGAGCACGCCGACGTACAGCTCTCGCCCCTCGATGAACTCCTCGACCAGCGCATCGGACTGGGTGTGCTCATGGATGAACTGGATGCGCTCCCGCAGGCGCGCCGCGTCCTCGACGATGGACGCCTGCGAGATGCCGAGCGAGGCGTCCTCGGTCGCCGACTTCACGAACAGCGGGTAGCGCAGCCTCGACGGGATGCGCAGCGCCCCGCCGCGCCGGAACACCGCGAACTGCGGCGTCGCGATGCGGTGGTAGGCCAGGATCTGTTTCGACAGCACCTTGTCGCGCGACAGCATCATGCCGCGCGGGTTGCATCCGGTGTAGGGCTGGCGCAGCAGCTCGAGGTAGGCGACCACGTGCTGGTCGTAGGTGACGATCCCGCCGAACTCCTCGAGCAGGTTGAAGCACACGTGCGGCTTCCAGTCCTGGATCGTGGTCCGCAGTTCCGTGAGGCTGTCGCCGATGCCGATCGGCCGCACGTCGTGGCCCATCCTGCGCAGGCAGCTGGTCACGTCGAACTCGGTGCGATACTCGGCGGCCTCCTGCTCGGAGACGCCGCGCAGCGTCTCCGGCGGCACCAGGGTCTCGTGCACCAGCACCAGGATGCGCAGCTTCTTCACAGCGACAGCCGCGGCCCGCGTTGCCGCATCGTCCGCCCGACCTGGTTCGCGATCAGCCGCTCCGCGCGCGGCAGGGCCTCCCTGCGGCTGCCGCGGATCCGCAGCCCGAGCGCGCGACAGCGGCCGATCACCATGGCGATGACCTCCTTGACCATATAGTCGCTCACG
>CAZYPM010000184.1:0-3666 GCA_964649205.1 uncultured Steroidobacteraceae bacterium | reverse complement strand
CGCGCGCCGAGAACTGCGGCGCCGCCGGCGCATCGAGGCCGGTCTCGGCCTTGCAGCGTGACTTCAGTTCCGCGACGTCCTTGAAGCCGCGGTCGAACAGCGCGGGCGCGCCGCGCTTCGCCGCCATCTCGGCGCGCAGCGCCTTGGTCGCCGCCGCATCCACGCGGTTGCCCTTCAGCACCACGCCGTAGCGGCGCGCGCCCTCGGCGCTGACGAGTCCCGCCTCGACGTCGAATGCAACCTTCTCCGGCTCTCGCTCGAGTGGATCGCCGCAACCACCGCCGCCCCAGGTCTCGTACAGCAGGAGATCGTCGGGCTCGACCTTGATGCGGTCCACCTTGGAGGGCAGCAGCTGCTCGCTGCCGTCGGCGCGCTTCAGGAGCTTGCGGCTGCGCGATCCGGGCAGGCCGCCGTTCACGCCCCAGGGATAGGTGAGCCAGCGGTCGTCGTGGATCGAGATCTCGCCGGGCTCGAGGATGCGGTAGCCGATGCGGATGCCGTTGCCGCCGCGGAATTTGCCGGGCCCGCCGCTGTCCACGATCGTCTCGTAGGTGTCGATGCGCAGCGGAAAGTAGCTCTCGAGGAACTCGTTCGGCACGTTGGTGAACGAGGGCCACAGCGAATGGCCGTCCGGGCCGTCGCCGAAGGGCTTGCCCGGGATGCCGCCGAAGCCGATCTGGTACAGCTGGTACCACTCGCCGTCCTTGTTGTAGCCCGAGTACATGAAGTGCGGGCTGTCGGAAAACCCGGCGGCGCACATGAACGCGGGGTTGCCCTGGCCGAGCAGGCCGCCCAGCACGTCGAAGATGCGCCCCAGCGCGTGCGTGCGGCAGGAGAGGGCGGCGGGCTTCAGCGGCTTCAGCAGCGAGCCCTCGGGAATGCGCACTTCCATCAGGTCGTAGAAGCCGTCGTTGAACAGGATCTGCGGGTCGAACACCATGATCATGTAGACGCCCGCGAACATCTTGAACATCTCCTCGTTCAGCAGGAAGTTGATCGAGGAGACCGACTGCGGGTCGGTGCCGGCGAAATCGAAGATGCACTTGTCCCCCTCGCGCCACATGGTGCAGGCGATCTTGTAGGGGCCCATGTTCATGCCGTCGTCGCAGACGTAGTCCTCGAAGTGCTGCTTCGTCTCGGGGACCGTGCGGCGGATCAGCTCGCGCATCGCGCGCTTGTTGCGCTCGAGCATGGCGTCCATTGCGGAATAGAACACGTCGTCGCCGAAGCGCCGGCTGATCTCGATGCAGCGCAGCGCCGCGGTGCGCAGCGCCGCGACGATGGCGTGGAAGTCGGAGAAATTCCAGGTCGGCAGCCGGCAGTTGTGCAGGATGATCTTCAGCACGTCGTCCTGCAGCTTCCCGCCGCGGATGATCTTGACCGGCGGCACGGCCACGCCCTCCTCGAAGAAGGTGCGCGCGTCGGTCGGCAGCGAGCCCGGCACCTTGCCGCCGACGTCGGTCATGTGGCCGAACATCGCGGCCCAGGCGATCACGCGGCCGTCCTTGTACACCGGCATCAGCAGCAGCCAGTCGTTGATGTGGCTGATGGCGCCGTTGCAGGAGTAGGGGTCGTTGGTCAGGAACACGTCGCCTTCCTCGACCGTGCCGTCGTAACCCTGCAGGAAGCCGTGGATGAAGGAGCCGAACTGGCCCACGACCATCTTGCCCTCGAGGTTCGCGATCAGCGGGAACTCGTCGTGCTGCTCGCGGATGCCGGGCGACATCGCGGTGCGGAACAGCACCGTGTCCATCTCGAAGCGCGCGTTCCTGAGCGCGCTCTCGATGATGTCGATGGCGACCGTGTCCACCTTCACCTTGCGGAAGGGCTTGCGGTTCTTCTGGATGATCTTCGCCGTCATCGCGCGCTCCTCGCCAGGCCCTTGTGCCCGTCGGGATAGATGAGGATGTTGCCGAGCCGGTCCACCAGGCCGGTGTGCCTCGGCAGCACCACGGTGGTCGAGTCCATCTCGATCACGATCGCGGGACCCTTGATGCGGTTGCCGGCCTTGAGCCTGGCGCGGTCATAGACCACCGCCGGCATGCGCTTGTGGTCGATGGTCACCGGCTGCCTGCCGATCGCCGCCGCCTTCGGGTCGCGCGCGCCCTTCGCGATGGCGGGGCGCTTGACCTTGATGCCGCGCCCCTGCACCACGGCGCGCAGCGCCACGAACTCGTGCTCCAGCGGCAGCGCGAAGGTGAACAGGCGCTGGTGCTCGGCGTCGAAGGGCTCCGAGATCGCCTTGAGCCCGCGCTTCTTCAGGTCCTTCATGTCGATGTCGACCGTGAGGCGCAGCCCCTGGCCGTGGTAGCGCACGTCCACCTGCCAGCTACGCCGCATCTCGGCGGCCGGCACCTTCTCGCGCTCCAGCGCGGCGGCCGCGGCGTCGGAAAGCTCCGACAGGATGCGGCCGATCTCGCCGGCATCGGTCTCGGAGAACTTGCGGATGAAGGTGCGCGAGGACTCGTCGCGCAGCGCGGTGGTCGCATCGCCGAGCGCGCACAGCACGCCCGGCCCCGGCGGGATGATCGCGGGCCAGGAGCCGAGCAGCCTGGAGAGCGCGTTGGCGTGCAGCGGGCCGGCGCCGCCGAAGGCGATCAGCGCGTAGTCGCGCGGGTCGTGGCCCTGCTCGACCGAGACCAGGCGCAGCGCGCCCACCATGTTCTCGTTGACGATGTCGTAGATGCCCTGGGCCGCGTCTTCCAGCGACTTGCCGAGCGCGCCCGCGACCTTGCCGACCGCAGTCGCCGCGAGCTCGCGCTGGAGCTCGAGGTCGCCGCCCAGGCGCTGCATCGGCGGCAGGTAGCCGAGCACCACGTTCGCGTCGGTCACGGTCGGCTCGGTGCCGCCGCGGCCGTAGGCCGCCGGGCCCGGGTCCGCGCCCGCGGACTGCGGACCGACGCGCAATGCTTTCGTCAGTTCCGGCACGTGCGCGATCGAGCCGCCGCCGGCGCCGATGGAGCGGATGTCGACCGACGAGGCGCGCACCGTCACGTCGCCGACGGTGGTCTCGCGCCTGAGGCGCGGCACGCCGTTCATGATCAGCGCGACGTCGGTGGAAGTGCCGCCGACGTCCACCGTCAGCAGGTTCGGGAATCCCGCCTGCAGCGCGACCCACAGCGCGCCGGTGACGCCGCCCGCGGGGCCCGACATCAGCAGGTTGACGGGATATTCCTCGGCGGAGGCGGCGGAGGCGAGGCCGCCGTCGGAGCGCAGGATGTGCAGGTTCACGCGCCCGGCGCGCGAGCCGAGCTTGTTCCTGAGGTTGTGCACGTAGCGCTGCACCACCGGGCGCACGTAGGAGTTCGCGACGGTCGTGACGGTGCGCTCGTACTCCTGCATCTCCGGCACCACCTCGGAGGACAGCGACACCGGCACGCCCGGCAGCACCGCGGAGGCGATCTCACGGATGCGCTTCTCGTGCTCGTCGTTCGCGAAGGCGTTGATCAGCGAGACGGTCAGCGCCTCGATCTTTGCGTGGCGCAGCCTGGCGAGCGCGTCGCGCAGCGAAGCCTCCTCCAGCGGGCGCACCACCTTGCCGCGCGCGTCCACGCGCTCGTCGGCCTCGATGGTGAGCGCGAGCGGCGCCATCGGCAGCGACTTGTTGTAGATCACCCAGCCGCCGAGGCCGCCCGGCACGAAGGAGCGCGCGATCTGCAGCACCTG
>CAZYPM010000183.1:0-3680 GCA_964649205.1 uncultured Steroidobacteraceae bacterium | reverse complement strand
CCCGGAGCTGCGCCGCGCGCTCGACCGGGCCGAAAGCCAGGTCCGGCGCCTTCGAGTAGCGCCGCAGCACGGGGTTTGCGGCGATGCCCTCGAGGAAGCCGGGCGGCGGCTCGAGCCCGAAATGCGCGAGCACGCGGCCGAGGCCGCCCTGGACGTCCGCGAGCAACGCCTCGATGTCCAGCGCCAGGAGCCTGTCCGGGAAACGCGCGAGGGCCTCGCGCTGCGACAGAGTCTCGGCCAGCCAGCCGAGGGCGGCCAGCTCGCCGGGGGACATGGTGTGCAGCGCCGCGGGCGGCGCCGAGAGCCGCGCACTGAGCCTGCGCATGCGTTCCGGCGCATGGCCGCGAAGGTCGATCAGCGAATTGGCGCCGCCCAGCAAGGTCGCGAGATAAGGTTCGGCCGGCAGGTTCAGGTAGACGGCGCGGGACGCGGGGCTCGCCTCCAGCAGGGGAATGGCGATGCGCCCCGCGGTGCTGGTCGCCTTGACGATGACCGCGCGCGTGACGTCGTAACCGCGCGACCAGAGGCGGAGCATCGTCTCCAGCAGCACGGCGTACTGGGCAGGACCCAGGAGCGACTCCGGCAGCGACAGGACATCGTGCGCCTGCGCGAGCGCGCGCAGGGGCAGCGGCTCGCGCAGGCCCAGCACGAACCCGGTCTCATCTAGCAGGCGCGACAGCAGGGTCGAGCCGACGTGCCCGGAATGGAAGATGAAATGCAGCGGCCTCGGCGCGGCGACTGCCCGCGCCGCGGCGGTCACGGCGGCCCCCGGCAGCCAGCCGCCCTGGGTGCCCGGGCCGAGAATGCGGTCGTCGAGGAAGCTCGCGGCACGGTAGTCGCCGGCATCGAGCCGGATCACGAGTGCGGCGCCGCGGACCAGGTCGAGGTTCTGGGGATAGGCGTCCGGCGAGACCGGCAGCAGGGCGCGCAACTGGTCGGCGGCGGTGCTCATGGGGTGGCAGCCATGATGCACGAGTGTCCGACACCTTCCCTGAAAAAAAAAGCGGCGGCCCGAAGGCCGCCGCCGAGTATCGAACGGATCTTTCTCGAACCGGTTTTAGAAGTTCATCGTCGCCCGCATGAAGACATAGCGACCGAGGGCGTCGTACGTCTGCGGGAACGTGTTTCCGTTGCCGGTCGTGCCGACCGACCCGCTGAGCGACGGGTTGTCGTCCAGGACGTTGTTGATGCCGAGCGTGACGTTCGCCTTCTCGGTCACGGCCCAGTTGGCCGTCAGGTCGAAGTAGCTCTCGGCGCCAAGCTTGTAGTCCAGATCAGTCGTCGCTCCAGGGTCGAAGGCACCGTCGAGCTTCGTGACGCTACCGTAGTAACGCCAGGTGAACGACAGGTCCACGTCCCATGGAGTCTGCCAGCTGGTGCGGAACCGATGACGCCACTCGGGGTTCGGTGTGCCGCACACCGTCGAATAGAACCCCTTGCAGTCATACGTGTCCTGTACGCCGGCAGTCGCATTGTCAAGATCGAGACCCGGCACCGGCTGGGTGACGAGCTCGTCCAGATACGTGCCGGTCAGGCTGAAGTTCAGGCTGCCGAAGCGGCCGATCTCCACGCCCGTGTACTGAACGTTCAGGTCATAGCCTTTCGTGCCCAGCGAGCCGA
The DNA here is from genome assembly GCA_964649205.1 of uncultured Steroidobacteraceae bacterium. GTDB lineage: Bacteria > Pseudomonadota > Gammaproteobacteria > Steroidobacterales > Steroidobacteraceae > SCUD01. Next base: position 2,060 of record CAZYPM010000183.1, on the reverse strand, counting down.
TGTTGGTATTGAGATCCTCGACAAACCCGTTGCCCACCCACAACTGGCCCGTGCCCGGGTTGCGGTTGATCAGCGCACATGCAGCCGGATTGTCAGCGTCATAGCACGCGGTGAAGACGTTGTTGGCTCCGACGATCGTGATCGTGTCTTCGATGTCGATATCGAAGTAATCGATCGTGATCGCAAGGCCCGGTGCGAAACGCGGCTGCAGCACGATGCCGTACGAGAACGTGTCGGAAGTCTCAGGTATCAGGTCCGGGTTACCGCCCTGCAGGAAGTTGTACTGACCAGCGGGGCTGTCGAGCGAACCGGAACCCACAAGCGCGGCCGGCACTCCCGTCGCGATGCATTCCGCGGCGGTCGCATTCGGGTTGGGATCGGCCGCACCGCAAGGATCGCCCGGCGCATCGAACAGGTTGAAGCCCTGAGCCGTGAACAGCTCCACGATGTTCGCCGCACGGACCGCGCGCTGGTAGCTGCCGCGGAGCCGGATGTCGGAGACCGGCGCCCACTCGATACCGAACTTGTAGGTATCCGTGGTGACGCTGTCGCCGTAATCCGACCAGCGGTACGCGGTGTCGATCGACAGGCTCTCGGCCATCGCCTGGTCCTGAGCGATCGGCAGGCGGCCTTCGAAGAAGAGCTCCTGCACCTTGGTCGAGCCGTTGATGCCAATGGTCGGGCCACCGGAGCCGCCGAGCTGGCCGAGTTCCTGCAGCGCGTCGACGTCGTTGCTGAGCGAGTCGCGCCGGTACTCGGTACCGAACACGACCTGCACGCCGTCAGCCGCCCAGGGCGTCTTCCAGCCGTACTCGCTCAAGTCGCCGCTGATCACGCCGTTGTAGATCTCCTGGTTGATGCGCCCGATCTGCAGGCCGGTCGCCTGGAGGTAATCGAGCTGCGCCTGCGTGATGCCACCCGGGACGAACGGATTCCAGGGTACGCAGGCCGGGTCGGTACCATCGATTACCGACTGGCAGGTCGGAACGCCGCCGACGTCGACGACGTTGAGCGCACGCGCGACGCGGGGGGTCACGTAGTAGTTGTGCGTGCCCGTGTTCGACGAGACGCCGGAGTACTGCGCAGACACGTCGTAATCCCACGCGTCGTTGATCGCGCCACGGAGGCCGGCAATCGCGCGGAACGAGTTGTTCGCGAACCGCTGCTGGCGTCCGCCGCCCTCGACGTTGCGACGGCCGATGTACATCGTGAGCGACTGGCCAGGCCCGACATAGTCCGGCGAGGTCGGATCGCAAGTCTGGACACCAATCAGCGCTCCGTCCGGAATGCCATTCGTGGAGTCCGAGTCGTAGATGCCATTGGTGATGCGGGCCCGCATGGCTGGCGTCAGCAGCGGGTTGTCGCAGTTGATCGAGTTGGTCTCGAGGAAGTTGCCAGACGGGGCAATCTGCGCGATCGACTCGTAGTCGTTGAACATCAGCTGCGTGTACACGTCAGCGTGTTCGTTGAACTCGTAGTGACCCATCGCACCGATGCTGTAACGCCGCTCCGGACGCTGGTAGTGATTCAGCGGGCCGAAGTTGTACAGGTCGGTGGCGTTGTTGAACGCGCGCCAGCCCGTGGCGTCGTTGGCGGTCTGGTTGAAGAACGCCGGATTCGCAAGCCTGTTGCAAGCCGTATTGGAAGGAGCGGGATTGGCCAGGCAATCCGGGTCCGCCGGGTCGGGGGTCGTAGCCGGCTCGAAGTTCGTGAACCGGCCGGACGCGTTGGTTGAAGATCCACCGCAGGCGAACGATGCGCCGGTCGCCGGGTTCAGCGAGCAGGCCGAGTAGTCGCGGTCGCGCTGCAGGATCTTGGCGCTGTCGAACACCGTGGCATAGGCCGTGATGTTGCCGCGGCCGTCGCCACTGTTGACGCCGACCATCAGCGACAGCTCCTTGCCCTCACCGTCCGTCACGGTGTTCTTGGGCAGGGCGAACTCGTTCGGGTTGGTGGCCGCACGAGCCGCGATCACGTCACGCAGCTTGGTGGCGCCAGGGCCGGAGAAGTCGTTCTCGTGCCAGTAGAAGTTGTACTGGCTGGTGACCTGCACGCCCTCG
>CAZYPM010000182.1:2098-3720 GCA_964649205.1 uncultured Steroidobacteraceae bacterium | reverse complement strand
GGTTGCAGTTGATGACGAACACCAGGTTGTCGAGCTTCTCGCGCACCGGCATGGTCAGCGCGCCCATCGACTCGGGTTCGTCCATCTCGCCGTCGCCCAGGAAGCACCAGACCTTCTGGTCCGAAGGCTCGGCGAGGCCGCGGTGCTCCAGATAGCGGATGAAGCGCGCCTGCATGATCGCCTGCAGTGGCCCGAGTCCCATGGAGACCGTCGGGTACTGCCAGAAATCCGGCATCAGCCAGGGATGCGGATAGGACGACAGCCCTCCGCCGCCGACCTCCTGGCGGAAGCGGCGCAGCTGGTCCTCCGACAGCCTCCCCTCGAGGTAGGCGCGCGCATAGATGCCCGGGCTCGAGTGGCCCTGGATGAACACCATGTCGCCGCGGTGGTGCTCGGTCGGCGCGCGCCAGAAATGGTTGAAACCGACCTCGTACAGCGTCGCCGAGGACGCATAGGTCGCGATGTGGCCGCCGTACTCCGTGCTCACCCGGTTCGCGTGCACCACCATCGCGACCGCATTCCAGCGGATCAGCGACTCGATGCGCCGCTCGATCGCCCGGTCGCCCGGGTAGGGCTTCTCGCGCGCGACCTGGATCGTGTTGAGGTAGGCGGTGTTCGCCTTGAACGGCAGCCAGGCGCCGGAACGGCGCGCGTGGTCGATCAGGCGGTCGAGCAGGAAGTGCGCGCGCTCCGGTCCCTGCGCCCGGAGCACCGAATCAATGGATTCGAGCCACTCCTGGGTCTCGAGCGGGTCGAGGTCGTCGTTCTGTGGGCCGTCAGCCATGCGGAATCCTCGGCAATACTCCCATGCCGGCGGCCGGCCCGATATGATCCGGTCTGCGGCGCCCGCCGGTCAAGATTGAGCCCCCCGTGCAGACACTGACGATCGCGCGCCCGGACGACTGGCACCTGCACCTGCGGGATGGCCAGGAGCTCGCGGCAGTCGCCGCCTTCACGGCGCGCCGCTTCGCGCGCGCGGTCGTCATGCCAAACCTCAAGCCGCCGGTGACGACGGTGGAGGCCGCGCGGCGCTATCGCGAGCGTGTCCTTGCCGCGGTGCCCCCGGGGTCCGCATTCGAGCCGCTGATGACGCTCTACCTCACCGAGGGCATGAAGCCCGACGAGGTGGACCGCGCCGCGGACTCCGGCTTCGTCTGCGGCATCAAGTGCTACCCGGCCGGCGCGACCACGCACTCGGAGGCGGGCGTGCGCTCGCTGGCGAACTGCGTGCCCGTCCTCGAGCGCATGCAGGAGCGCGACCTCGTGCTGCAGCTGCACGGCGAAGCGCTGGGAGCGGACGTCGATCCCTTCGACCGCGAGGCCGTGTTCATCGACCGCGAGCTCGAACCGCTGGTCCGCAGGTTCCCGCGCCTGCGCATCGTGCTCGAACACGTGACGACCGCCGCGGGCGTCGAGTTCGTGCGCGCGCAGTCCCCGGGGCGCGTCGCCGCCACCATCACGCCCCAGCACCTGCTGCTCACCCGCTCTGCGCTGTTCGACGGCGGCCTGCGCCCGCACCTGTACTGCCTGCCGCTGCTGAAGCGCGAGGCGGACCGCAAGGCGCTCATCGCCGCTGCGACCTCCGGCGACGCGCGCTTCTTCCTCGGCACCGACAGCGCGCC
>CAZYPM010000182.1:0-1998 GCA_964649205.1 uncultured Steroidobacteraceae bacterium | reverse complement strand
GCGCTCGGCAACGTGTTCCGCGAAGTACGCAAGGCCGTGCGCGACCAGGAATGCACGCGCGCCATCCTCGTAGGACACAACGCTTCCTTCGACCTCGGGTTCCTGAACGCGGCGGTGGCGCGCGCCGGGATCCGCCGCAATCCTTTCCATCCGTTTTCCTGTTTCGACACCGCGACGCTCGCGGGCGTCGCCTTCGGGCAGACCGTGCTGTCGCGCGCGATCCAGGCGGCGGGGCTCGAGTGGAGCGCGCAGGAGGCGCACTCGGCTGCTTACGACGCCGAGCGCACGGCCGACCTCTTCTGCGTGGTGTGCAACCAGTTCCAGCCGCTGTACGAGGCGGCGGCGGAGCGGCTCAGGGCCGCGACGCCCGCCCCCGACGCGAACCCGATGCTGGAGCCTGCGCCGGAGTGATCAGGCGACCGCGCCGGCCTCTTCGAGCAGCGACTTGAGCTCGCCGGAGCGGTACATCTCGAGCACGATGTCGCAGCCGCCCACCAGCTCGCCGTTGACGTAGAGCTGCGGGTAGGTCGGCCAGTTCGAATACTGCTTGAGCGCCTCGCGCAGCTCCGGCTCCTCGAAGATGTTGACGTGCCGGTACTTCGCGTTGACCGCCTTGAGCGCGGCCGCGGTCTGCGCGGAGAAACCGCACTGCGGAAAATCCGGCGTGCCTTTCATGAACAGCACGGCCGGCCCGGAGTCGAGATATTCCCGGATGCGCCGGGTCGTGGCTTCGTCGATCATTGCTTTCCGCGCTCCTGAAAATCCGCGAGCCGGCGCCGCTCGGCGCGCTCGACCACCGCCCACTGCTCCCCCGCGCTCATGGCGCCCCAGCCCGCGATCTCCGCGAGCGTCCGGTAGCAGCCCCTGCAGACGTTGGCCGGGTCGAGCGTGCAGACGTTGATGCAGGGGGAGTACGGGCGGCTGTCGTCCATGGAACGGCGGTGCTAACGCGTTGAATTATGGGGTTCCCTGGCCTATTCTTCAATGCACACCGAGGGGAGGCACACCATGAACCCGCTCACGAGCGTCAAGGGCTCGATCGTCACCGCATTCGTGCTGGCCGCCATCGTCAGCGTCTGGCTGTCGATGCTGGCCGGCTCCGACATCGGCGCCTATCCGCAGATCGGCCGCCTGCTGCACATCGTCTCCGGCGTCATGTGGATCGGGCTGCTCTATTACTTCAACGTCGTGCAGGTGCCGGGCCTCGCGGACGCCGCCGCGGACAAGGGCGGCCCGGGCGGCGCCGGCATCAGCAAGTACATCGCCCCGCGGGCGCTGTGGTGGTTCCGCTGGGCCGCGGTCGTCACCTGGATCACGGGCGCGTATTACCTGGCTTTCGGGTTCGGCAGCACCAAGGTCCTGCACGAGGCATTCATGCTGCAGCCGGGATTCCGGATCATCGGCGTCGGCGCCTGGCTCGGCACCATCATGCTGTTCAACGTCTGGGTCTTCATCTGGCCGAACCAGAAGAAGATCCTCGGCATCGTGGCGGCGACCGACGAGCAGAAAGCAAAGGCGCGCAAGACCGCGCTCTATGCCTCGCGCACCAACTTCATCCTCTCGGTGCCGATGCTGATGTGCATGGGCGGCCAGGGTCACGGCCTGCCGTTCTAGCGTGACGAGCCTCACCCGCCGCAATTTCGTCGGCAGCACGATCGGAGCCGGCGCCGCCTGGCTGATTGCCGGGCGCGCCGACGCGGCGCCGCGCTTTGCGCGCGTCTACTCAGAGATCGAGCGGCGTCACGACGAGTCCGTCGCGCGGCTGCAAGCGTGGATCCGCCAGCCCTCGATCGCGGCCGAGAACCGCGGCGTCGAGGACGGCTGCCGGCTCACCATGGAGCTGCTGCGCGACGCGGGCTTCCAGCACGTCGAACGCCGGCCGACCGACGGCCAGCCCGGAATCTTCGCGACGCTCGATGCCGGTGCGCGCCGCACGCTCGGCGTCTACTTCATGTACGACGTGAAGCAGGCCGACCCGGCGGAATGGTCCTCGCCGCC
>CAZYPM010000181.1:1485-3734 GCA_964649205.1 uncultured Steroidobacteraceae bacterium | reverse complement strand
CGGCCGAGGAACAGCGCGTGGTGCTTCGGCGCAATCTCCTTCGCCAGCTCGCGGATCACCGGGTCGAGCGCGAGGGTCTGCTCGAGCATCGCCGGCAGCTCCAGCAGGCGCTGGACCAGCTTCTTCTCGCGCTCCGCCTCGAGCCCATGGTGCTTGCCGATCGCGATCACCAGCATGCCGAGCGCGGCCAGCTGCGTGGTGAACGCCTTGGTGGAGGCGACGCCGATCTCCGGACCTGCACGGGTCAGCAGCACGAGCTCCGACTCGCGCACCAGCGAGCTCTCCGGCACGTTGCAGATCGCGAGCGTCGAAAGGAAACCCGCCTTCTTCGCCAGCCGCAGCGCCGCCAGCGTGTCGGCCGTCTCGCCCGACTGGGAAATGGAGACGAACAGCGAATTCGCCGGCACCACCGGGTCGCGGTAGCGGAACTCGCTCGCGATCTCGACGCGGCAGGGCACGCGGCAGATCTGCTCGATGAAATAGCGCGCGACCACGCCCGCGTGATAGCTGGTGCCGCAGGCCACGATGTGCACGGAAGTCGTGCGCCTGAAAACCTCGGTGGCCGCCGGCCCGAAAGCCTGGGCGAGCAGGCGCCCGCCGGCGACGCGCTCGGACAGCGTCTGTGCGACCGCGCGCGGCTGCTCGTGGATCTCCTTCAGCATGAAGTGCGCGTACTCGCCGCGCTCGGCGGCCTCGGCGGACTGCTCGGAGACGTACTCCGCGCGCTCGACCTTGCGGCCGTCCGCATCCACGATCTCGACGCTCCGGCGCCGGATGCAGGCGACGTCGCCCTCCTCCAGGATCACGAAGCGGCGCGTCACGGGCAGCAGTGCCGCGATGTCGGAAGCGACGAAGTTCTCGTCCTTGCCGATGCCGATCAGCGCCGGGCAGCCGGCGCGTGCCAGCACGATGCAGTCCGGGTCCCGGCCCCACATGACCGCGAGCGAATAGGCGCCGCGCAACTCCGCCACCGTCTTCTGCACGGCCTTGAACAGGTCGCGGTCCGACTGCAGGTGGAAATGAATCCGGTGCGCGATGACCTCGGTGTCGGTCTCGGAGCTGAACTCGTAGCCCTGCTTCTCGAGCGCGGCGCGCAGTTCCTCGTGGTTCTCGATGATGCCGTTGTGCACGATCGCGACGCCGTCGCGCGAGATGTGCGGGTGGGCATTGCGCTCGTTCGGCACGCCGTGCGTCGCCCAGCGGGTGTGGGCGATGCCGAGATGGCCGGAGGTCGGCTTGGCGACCAGCGCCTCGGACAGCTTCGCGACCTTGCCGACGGCGCGCAGGCGCGCGACCTCGGTGCCGCCGTTCAGCACGGCGACGCCCGCGGAGTCGTAGCCCCGGTACTCCAGGCGCTTCAGGCCTTCGATCAGGATCGGGACGATGTCGCGGTCAGCGACCGCTCCGACGATGCCACACATTCGGCGATGGACCTCACGCCGGGAGGGGGTCCCGGTGCCGTGGTCGCATCATTCTATTCCAAAGCGGCGCCGGCCGCGCCGGGCGCCATTTCACAGAATCCGGCCTCAGGCCCCGGTTCCCAGCCAGCGCAGGGCGGCTTCCAGGTCGGCGAAGAACTCGACCCTGACGCCGCGGTTCATGGCCGCGGTCTTGAAGAACTCGGTCTGCTCGTCGGTCTGGTAGCCGCGGAAACAGCAGGCCACGCTCAGCCCCGGCATCAGGCGCGCCGCCAGGGCGGCGTGGTCGTAGGACTCCATCGGCGTCAGCTTGCGCTGCACGTTCTCGCCGTCCGCCAGCACGCGGCGCAGGTTGTTGCGGCGGCAGGCGTCGCTGATCGCCGTCCACATGCGGGCCATGCTCTCCGGGGTCGCCTCGAAACCGGGCGTCAGGTGCAGGTACAGGTAGCCATCACGCGGTTCCAGCGTGAAGTCGAGGCCCGGCCGGGAACCGCTGGTCCCGGTGCTCATCCCGCTCCTCCTAACCCGGTTTCTTCTCCGGGCGCTTCCAGTTCTCGATCGTCTGCTGCCGGCTGCGCTCGACGGTGAGCTTTCCCGCCGGCGCCGGCTTGGTGATCGTCGAACCCGCACCGATGGTCGCATCCGCGCCCACCGACACCGGCGCCACCAGCATGGTGCCGGAGCCGATGAAGGCGCCGTCGCCGATCTCCGTGCGGTGCTTGTGCACGCCGTCGTAGTTGCAGGTCACGGTGCCCGCGCCGACATTCACCTTCCGGCCGATGCTCGTGTCGCCGACGTAACTCAGGTGATTCGCCTTGCTGCCCTCGCCGA
>CAZYPM010000181.1:0-1385 GCA_964649205.1 uncultured Steroidobacteraceae bacterium | reverse complement strand
TCGAGCACGACGTCGCGCCCGCAACTCACCTCGCCGCGGATGTCGACGCGCGCAGGGTCGACGATCGTGACTCCGCGCGTCATGAGATCGGTCGCGCGCTCGCGGCGGTGCACGGCCTCGACCTCGGCGAGCTGCACCTTGTCGTTCACGCCCAGGACCTCCCCGGCGGACTCCGCGATCACGGCCTCGACTGCGAACCCGTCGCGCACGGCCGCGCCGATGCAGTCGGTCAGATAATACTCCCCCTGGGCGTTGTCGGGCCGCAGCGCCGAAAGCCAGCCGCGCAACTTCCCGGCGGGCGCGGCGAGCAGGCCCGTGTTGACCTCCGGGACGGCCTTCTCCTTGTGGTTCGCGTCGCGCTCCTCGACGATGCGCACCACGCGCCCGCCATTGTCCCGGATCACGCGGCCATAGCCGGTCGGATCCGGCAGCCTGGCGGAGAGCAGTGCGAGCGTCCGCGGGCCGGCGCGGCCGGCGAGGCCGGCGAGCGTGGCCTGCCTGATCAGCGGCACGTCCCCGTACAGCACCAGCACCGTGTGGTCGTCCGCGATCGCGGGCATGGCCTGCGCGAGCGCGTGGCCCGTGCCCTTCTGCTCGGCCTGCAGCACCCAATGCAGATCGGCGGCGGGCAGCGCCGCGCGCACGCGCTCGCCGCCGTGGCCGTAGACAATATGTATGGCCTCGGGGCCGAGCCGGCGCGCGGTCTCGACCACGTGCGCCAGCAGGGGCCTGCCCGCCAGCGGCTGCAGGACCTTGGGCAGGTCGCTGGCCATGCGCTTGCCCTGGCCCGCGGCCAGGATGACGACGGAAAGGGGCATCCGGCGGAATTGTACCGGAGCGCGACTTGTCGGGCTGCCGCGCCCCGGTCCATAGTGACCACGCAGATCACCATGAACCACCATCGAATCGCACTGCTTCTGCCGCTCGCCCTGTCGGCGATGCTGTCCGCCGGCTGCACGGGCCTCCAGGGCCGCCAGCCCATCGACGTCATCGTCGCGGGCGTCGAGCCGCTCCAGGGCGCAGGACTGGAGCTGCGCATGCTGGTCAAGCTGCGCGTCCAGAATCCGAACGACACGCCGATCGACTTCAATGGCGTGTCGATCAGGATGGACGTGCAAGGCAAGCGCTTCGCGACCGGCGTCAGCGACGCCGCGGGCACCGTGCCGCGCTTCGGCGAAGCCATCGTGGAGGTGCCGGTCAGCATCTCGCTGTTCCGCATCGCGCGCCAGGCGGTCGGCGTCATGTCCAGCGAATACCGCGGCAAGCTCGCATACGACATGTCGGGAAGGCTGGCGGGACCCGCGTTCAGGAGCGTGCGCTTCAGGTCGAGCGGCGAGTTCACGCTGCCCGAGGAGATGGTCGAACGGGACGATGTGAAACAGTGA
>CAZYPM010000180.1:0-3797 GCA_964649205.1 uncultured Steroidobacteraceae bacterium | reverse complement strand
CCGGGTTGACCTCGATGCTGATCTCGTCATCCACGACCGGCGACACGAACACCGAGGCGAAGGACGTGTGCCGGCGGTTGCCCGAGTCGAATGGCGATTTGCGCACCAGCCGGTGCACGCCGGTCTCGGTGCGCAGCCAGCCGTAGGCGTAAGCCCCGTCCACCTCGATCGAGGCGCTCTTGATGCCTGCGACTTCGCCGGGGCTCTGGTCGATCACCTCGGCGCGAAAGCCGCGCCGGTCGGCCCAGCGCAGGTACATCCGCAGCAGCATGGCCGCCCAGTCCTGCGCCTCGGTGCCGCCGGCGCCGGCCTGGATGTCGAGAAAGGCGCCACGCGGGTCCATTTCGCCGGGGAACATGCGCGACAGTTCGAGCTCGCGCACGCGCTCGCCGAGCCTGCCGGTGTCGCGCTCGACCTCCGAGAATCCCGCCTCGTCCTGCTCCGCTTCGACGAGTTCCAGCAGCTCGGCCGAGTCGGCGAGCCCGCGACCGATGCCGTCGAGCTCGCCGATCGTCGAATCCAGGCGCGCGCGCTCGCGGCCGAGGGCCTGCGCCTTGTCAGGCGTGTTCCAGACGGTGGGATCCGCGAGCTCGCGGTTCAGTTCCTCGAGCCGCTCGCGCTTGCGGTCGTACTCAAAGATACCCCCTCAGCGCGTCGAGGCGCTGTCGCAGGTCTTCGAGCGAGCGGCGGGTCGGGGCGGTTTCCATGCGGCGCGCATCTTAGCAGACGCTCACGCGGCGGATTCGAGGTGCTCGGCCAGCAGCTCGGCGCGCGCATTGCCGCCCCAGGACGTGGACTGCAGGCGGTAGGCGAGGCGCAGCCGCGACCCGGGCGCCGGGCGGCCCGCGCGCACGTCGTCGAAATGGCCGAAGGCGATCGCCTCGACCGGCTGCGCCGCCGGATCCGGCCGCAGCCACAGCTTGAGATGCCGCCCCGCGACCACGCGTGATTCGACCACGGCGAACTCCCCGTCGAACACCGGCTCGGGAAATCCCTGGCCCCAGGGGCCGCCGTCCTCGATGGCGCGTGCGGTCTCGAGCGAGAGTTCCGCGGCCGCGAGTTCGCCGTCGCTCTCGATCACGCCCTGCATCTGCTCGGGTGTCAGCCAGCGGCCGACCTCCTCGGCGAAGGCCTCGGTGAAGCGCGCGAGCGCGCTGCGCCGCAGCGTAAGTCCCGCCGCCATCGCATGGCCGCCGAAGCGCTCGATCAGCCCGGGGTGGCGGGTGTCCACGGCCTCGAGCACGTCGCGGATGTGCAGGCCCGCGACCGAGCGCGCGGAACCCCGCAGTTCGTCCTCGCCTGCCGGCGCGAACGCGACCACCGGCCGGTGCAGGCGGTCCTTCATGCGGGTCGCGACCAGTCCCACGATGCCCGCGTGCCAGCCCGGATCGAACAGCGCCAGGCCGGGCGGCAGGCTGCCCTCGGTCACGCGCAGCCGCCCGACCGCGCTGCCGGCTTCCTCGCGCATGCGTGCCTCGATCTCGCGCCGCTCGCGATTCAGGCGGTCGAGATCGCCCGCGAGCGCGAGCGCCTCGCCCGCGTCTTCCGCCAGCAGGCAGCGGATGCCGACCGACATGTCGTCGATGCGCCCCGCCGCGTTGATGCGCGGCGCGATCTGGTGGCCGAGCTGGCGCGTGGACATCTCTTCAAGGCGGCAGCCGGCGATGCGTGCCAGCGCCACCAGCCCAGGAGCAGCAGCACGTGCGCGGATGCGCCTGAGCCCCTCCTGCACCAGGATGCGGTTGTTGCGGTCGAGCGGCACGAGGTCCGCAATCGTGCCGAGCGCGACCAGATCGAGCAGGTCCGCGACCGCCGGCAGCCGCTGCCCGCGCGCAGCCTCGAGCGCGCGCGTCAGCGCCGCCATCAGGTAGAACGCGACGCCCACGCCGGCAAGCGCGCGGCTGCCGAAGCCTGCGCCGGGCAGGTTCGGGTTCACCTGCGCGGCGCAGGCGGGCAGCGTCGGACCTGGCAGGTGATGGTCAGTGACCAGCACCTGCATGCCGAGCGCCGCCGCAGCCTCGACACCGGCATGCGCCGCAACGCCGTTGTCCACCGTGAGCAGCAGGTCGGCGCGCTCGTGCGCGAGGTCGGCAACCAGGCCGGGGGTCAACCCGTAGCCATGGCGCATTCGATCGGGCACGCGGAAGCCCAGGTTCGCGTGGCCGAGCCGGCGCAGCTGCCGCACCACGACCGCCGTGCTGGTCGCGCCGTCGGCGTCGAAATCCCCGACCACCAGGATGCGCGAGCCGCGCGCCAGATGGTCCTGCAGCAAGGCCACCGCACCGGCGATGCCGTCGAGCGTGCCCACCGGCAGCAGGTGGCGCAGTTCCAGCGCGAGCCCCTCCTCCCCGGTCACGCCGCGCGCGGCGTACAGGCGGCGCAGCACCGGATGCAACGAGGACGGCAGCTGCTCGGCAGGTCCCGGCGGCCGGCGCCGGATCCTGGGCGGCGGCGCGCGAGGAATATCGTCGGCGGACATCGCAACCATGATAGCGGCGTGCCCGCGCACCGGATTGGCTATATTGCGTGCGGAACCCGCCATGCAGATCAGCCGCGAACCCGCCGCCGACGCCAACGCCATCGTCGCCTGCCTCGCGGGCGAGATCCGCTTGCGCGAAGCGCGCCACACGCACAGCCTGATCGTGACGCGCGGCGCCGTGCTCGCGGACTGGAGGCACCCGCCGGTCGCGGAGCTCACGATCGGCCATTTCGCCGCGGTGATCGAGTTGGCGCCCGAGATCGTGTTGCTCGGAACCGGCGCCGCGCAACAGCTGCCGCCGCCGGCGCTCTACGCCGATTTCGCGGCGCAGGGCATCGGCCTGGAGGCAATGGACAACGCCGCGGCCTGCCGCACCTACAACCTGCTGCTTGCGGAATACCGCGAAGTGGCGGTCGCCCTGATGCTGGAGGCGAGGACAGGCGACTAGCGCGCCGGCAGCTGCCGCAGGGGATCCTGCGGCTGGCCGTCGAGGCGGATCTCGAAGTAGAGCATCGGTTGCTGTCCCGGCCCGATGCCCATGTCGGCGATCACCTGGCCCGCGCGCACGTCCTCACCCTCGCGCACGTGCACCGCAGCGTTGTGCCCGTAGGCCGTCAGCCATCCGCGCAGGTGATTGATGATCACGAGCTGGCCGTAACCGCGCAGCCCGCTGCCCGTGTAGACGACGTGCCCGTCCGCCGCCGCCATCACCGGCTGGTTCGGCGCGCCGTCGATGCGCAGGCCGACGCCGCCCGAGGGCTGGCGCACGTTGCCGCGCACCTGGCCGTCCCGGACCGGCCATTGCCACACCGGTGGGCGGTGCCGCGGGTCGTCTGGCGAGGCGCGCGCAACTGCGGCCGGCACAGCCGGATCCGCCGCAGCCCCGGCCCGCGCCCGCCCCGGCGGGGGATCGAGCCGCAGCCGCTGTCCCGGGTGGATCAGGTACCCGCGGCCGATCCCGTTCCAGCGCGCGACGTCCCGGTAATCGAGCCCGTAGCGCATGGATATGGAGTAGAGCGTCTCGCCGGCACGCACCACGTGCTGCGGCGGTATCTCCGGCCGCCGCGCGCCGCAGCCGGCCACCAGCAGCGCGGCCAGCAGCATTGGCCAGGCGGCGATGCGGGCGCGGCGCACCTCAGGACACACCGCCCAGCAGCGGCACGAAGCTCACGAAACCCAGGCGTTCCTGGAGGAACTGGTCGCCGCGGCGCGTCACGCGCAACAGCTCCTGCCGGCCTTCCGGCCCGACCGGGGCCACCAGCCGGCCGCGGTCCGCGAGCTGGTCCAGCAGCTTCTGCGGGATCGCGTGCGGCGCGGC
>CAZYPM010000179.1:0-3846 GCA_964649205.1 uncultured Steroidobacteraceae bacterium | reverse complement strand
GTGGCTGCGCTCATGACCATGTCGCCGGGTCCCGATACGATGCTGGTCGTGCGCAACGCATTGCGCGGCGGCAGGCGGGACGGGCTGCTGACGGTGGCCGGGATCTGCTCGGGCCTGTTCGTGCACGCGCTGCTCTCCGCGCTCGGCGTCTCGGCCGTGCTGATGTACTCGGCGACCGCGTTCACGGTGATGAAGGTCGCGGGCGCCTGCTACCTCGTCTGGCTCGGCATCAGGTCGCTGCGCGCGGCCGCGCGAGGCACGCCGGCCACGGTCGATGACGGCGCGGCTGCGGCCGCCGTCGCGGCCTCGCAGTCGTTCCGCGAAGGCCTGCTGACCAACGTCCTCAACCCCAAGGTCGTCGTGTTCTACCTCGCGCTGGTGCCGCAGTTCATCGGTCCCGACGACGCCGTGATGCTCAAGTACGTGCTGCTGACCTCGATCCATTACGTCCAGGGCATCCTCTGGCTCGGCGGCGTCGCGCTCGTGGTCGCGCACTCGCGCACCGTGTTCCTGCGCCCGGCCTGGCGGCGCTGGATCGATGCGGCCTGCGGCACCATCCTGGTCGCGCTCGGGCTGCGGCTCGCGATGCAGCGGCAATGAAGAAGAAGCAGAAGAAGAAAGTGCGCAAGACCCGGCACGCGGGTCTTGCGGCCATCCAGCGGCTGCACCGGCGCGACATGCGCGCCTCCGCCGATGGCGACTTCCGGGCGCTGCGCGCGCTGGTGGACGACGACGCCGTGATGTTCCCGCCGGGCGGCCCGCCGCAGCGCGGTGCCAAGGAGTTCGACGCCGCCTTCGAGCGCATGGCGGCAGCGCCCCGGACGCACGAGGTGGTTCACTACCGGCTGGAGTTCGAGGACGTGAAGGTGTTCGGCAACTACGCCGTCGAATGGGGCGCGATCCGGGGCGCCACACGCGAGATTTCGAGCGGCCGCATCATCGAGTCCGAATATCACGTGATGCGCGTGCTGCGCCGGCAGCGCAACGGGAGCTGGAAGGTGTACCGCTCGATCTGGGCGCCGCGCGGGGCGCCGCCCATCAGCTGACGATGGCCGCCGGCAGTGCGCCAGGGCGGCGGATCGCGCAGATCGCGCTCGTCGTGCGCGACTACGACGAGGCGATCGAGTGGTTCGGGAAGGCGCTGCGCTTCGAACTGCTCGAGGACGAGCCGCGCGAGGCGGGCAAGCGCTGGGTGCGCGTCGGTCCCGCCGGCGCGGAGTTCTCGCTGCTGCTCGCACGCGCGGCGACACCGGAGCAAGAGCGTGCGATCGGCAACCAGTCCGGGGGCCGTGTGTTCCTGTTCCTGCACACCGACGACTTCCGCCGCGACTACATGCGCATGAAAGCGGCCGGCGTGCGCTTCACGGAGGAACCGCGGCACGAGTCCTACGGCACGGTCGTGGTGTTCCTCGACCTCTACGGCAACAAATGGGACCTGCTCGGACCGCCGGAGGCCGCATGAGGATGCCGGTGTTGTTCATCGGGCACGGCAACCCGATGAACGCGATCGAGCGCAACGAGTTCTTCCGCGGCTGGCAGGAGATCGCGCGGCGGCTGCCGAAGCCCGCGGCCATCCTCTGTGTCTCGGCGCACTGGGAGACGCACGGCGCCTGGGTCACGAAGTCGGAGCACCCGCCGACGATCCACGACTTCTTCGGGTTCCCGAAGGCGCTGTTCGACGTCCGTTACCCGGCGCCCGGCGCGCCCTGGCTAGCCGAGCGCGTCGCCGCAATCGTCACCAGCGAGCGCGTGCAGCAGGACCCGGCCCGCGGCCTCGATCACGGCGCCTGGAGCGTGCTGGCCGCGATGTACCCTGCCGCCGACATCCCGGTGGTGCAGCTCGGCATGGACACCAGCGAGCCCGGATCGCATCACTACGCGCTCGGGCGGCAGCTCGCGCCGCTGCGCGAGGAGAACGTGCTGGTACTCGCGAGCGGCAACATGGTCCACAACCTCGGCCTGTTCAGCTTCCACGACCCGAAGCCGCAGGCCTGGGCCGAGGCCTGCGACGAGGCGCTGCGCCGGCGCATCGCGGCCGGCGACCACGCGGCCCTGATGGACTACGGCAGCCTCGGCCAGGACATGCGGCTCGCAGTGCCCACGCCGGAGCACTATTACCCCCTGCTCTACGCCCTGGCCCTGCAGCAGGACGGGGAAACGGCCGAATTCTTCAACGCCCGGGTCATCAGCTCCCTGTCCATGACCTCGCTGGTGATCGGCGCACCCGCTCAGGCGTAATATCGGGACCGGTCCGGACGGCGGACCGCAAGGGGGACATCAGAATGAATGCGAAATTCCTCATCGCCTGGCTCGTCATCTTCATCCTGTCGATGCTCGGGGGATTCGCGGTGCACGGCCAGCTGCTCGCCGACGAGTACCTGGCGACCGGACTGATGCGGCCGGTCGAGGAGCAGCAGCAGTACTTCGTGTGGATGATCATCGCGCACCTCGTCATGGCCGCCGCCTTCGTGTGGATCTACCAGCGCGGCCGGGAAGCGAAACCGTGGCTCGGCCAGGGCCTGCGCTTCGGGCTCGCCGTGGCGCTGCTCATGTGCGTGCCGATCTACCTTATTTACTACTGCGTACAGCCCATGCCGGGAATGATGGTCCTGCGGCAGATCGCCTACGACACGATCATGCTGCTGGTGCTGGGCGGCGTGGTGGCATTCCTGTACCGGGACAAGGCTGCCGGCTGAAGCGGCCGCCATGGCGGGCTATTCGGGCACGCCGCTCGCCGCCAAGCTCGGCATCAAGCCCGGCATGGCAGTGCGCGCCGTCAACCCGCCCAGGGACTACCGAAAGATGCTGGCGCCGCTGCCCGGCGGCGCCCGCATCACGGCGCAGGGCGCCGCGGGCATGGTGCATCACTTCGCCACGCGCCGCGCGGAACTGGCGACGGCGCTGCAGCGTTACCGCATGCGGCTCGCCGACGACGTGCCCGTATGGATCTCGTGGCCGAAGAAGTCGGCCAAGGTCGCCACCGACATCACCGAGGACACGGTGCGCGAAGTGGCCTTGCCGCTCGGCTTCGTGGACATCAAGGTCTGCGCGGTCTCGGACGTCTGGTCAGGGCTGAAGCTCGTCGTTCGCAGGGAATTGCGCGGGAAGGAGACGAGGTGAGCGAGGAATGGATCGACCTCGGCGCCGCCGACGAGCTGGCGCGCAGGCCCTTGCAGGAGCTGCGCGCCGGCGAACGGCGCATCGCGCTCTCCTTCAAGGACGGGCGCTTCGGCGCGATTTCCGGCGCCTGCAATCACGTCGGAGGGCCGCTCGGCAAGGGCCATCTCGACGGCGACTACGTCGTCTGCCCCTGGCACTACTACAAGTTCCACTGGGAGACCGGCGAGGGCGAACCCGGCTACGAGGCCGACCGCGTGCCCGCGCACGACGTGAAGGTCGAGAATGGCCGCGTGCTGGTCGCGGCCAAACCGCGTACCAAGCGCAATCGCCTGCCGCACGAGCCGCATCCGCTGGCGCGCGAGCCGAAACGGGAGCCCGGCCCGATCCGCCTGCTCGGCATCTCGACGACTTCCATGACTGCCGGCCAGCCGCGCTACAGCACCTCCGAGGACCTGCTGCTGCATGCGCTCGCCGCCGCCCGTGCGCGCAAGGATTGCGAATGCGACACGCAATTCATCCCGCTGCGCGAGCTCTCTTTCCGCGCCTGCGAGGGCTTCTATTCCAAGGCAGCGCGCGCCTGCACCTGGCCCTGCTCCATCACGCAGATGGACTCGAAGGACCAGATGGACCGCGTGTACGAGGGCGTGGTGCACTGGGCCGACGTGATCCTGGTCGCGACGCCGATCCGCTGGGGCGGCGCCAGCAGCCTGTACTACAAGATGGTCG
>CAZYPM010000178.1:0-3864 GCA_964649205.1 uncultured Steroidobacteraceae bacterium | reverse complement strand
GCCAGTGCTAGCTTTGCGTACCGTCACTTATTGCACTGAAAACGAGGAGACCCCTTTACGGGCGTGTTCTTCGGTCCCTTGCGCGTCCACATAGGCCTGTACCGTCTCCAAATTGGCCCCGCCGACACTGCCCACAAAGTAGGCGCGATGCCAGAACTGCGGCTGGGTATAGAACTGCGCCAGATGACCGGCAAAGCGGTTGCGCACACGGCGGGCGCTGGCCGTCTTCAGGTTATTGATGAGCACCGATAAATCGAGCGCCGGATGGATGTCGATCAGCAGGTGCACATGATCCGCCTCCCCGCCAAACTCCAGCAGCGTGCAGCGCCACGCAGCAAGGCACTCGGCAAAGGCTTCTTTCAGGTATTCGAGCAGTTCCGGGGTGAGCGTTTTGCGCCGGTATTTCGTCACAAAAACGATGTGTAGCTTAAGGTTAAAAACAGCGTGAGAACTTGATCTGTTGTGCGTTTCCATTGTTGCGCCTTAAGTGTTTTCTGGTAGCATAACATCATGGAACGGCGCAAAGTCACCTTCAAGCTCTACCCCAATGCCACGCAGACAGCGCGGCTTGAGGCGTGGGTGAGGCTGCACTGTGAGCTATACAACGCGGCCCTTCAGGAGCGCATCGAGGCGTACCGCAAGGCTGGAAAGTCGGTCAGCTACTACGAGCAGCAAAATGCACTGCCCGAGATCAAGGCCGCACGCCCGGAGTTTGTCGAACTGGGTAGCCACGCCCTGCAGCAAACCCTGCGCCGACTCGATCTGGCCTTTGCCGCGTTCTTTCGCCGCGTCAAAGCTGGACAGACACCGGGATTCCCTCGGTTCAAGTCGTCGGCACGGTTCTCGGGCTTTTGCTATCCCGATCCTGCGGGCTGGAAGTTGATGCAGTGCGGAAAACAGGGTGGGACACTGCGGCTCGGGAGCGGCAAAGAGGCGATGTCCATCCGTCTGCGCGGAAAACACCGCTTCGGCGGTGAGGTCAAGCCCAACGACCTCACGATCGTCCGGAAGAACGGCGAATGGTTCGCCTCCGTGACCCTGCGGGTGTCGGAGTCGACTTGCGCCCGGGAGCGCACCGATCACCAGCATCGCGGCGTCGATTTCGGGGTTAACGATTGGGTGGCGTTCGATAACGGCGAAACCATCGAGAATCCCAAGTGGGTGCGGGAGGAGTTGCCGAAGCTTGTGGCCCTGCAGCGGGCTCGCGCAAGGAAACGCAAAGGTTCGCTGCGCTACAAGCGCCTCTCCCGGCAGGCGGCTCGCCTGCATGAGCGGATCGCCAACCTGCGTCGAGAGTTTGTGCATCAGGAAACCACGAAGCTCGTTCAAACGTGCGCGGTGATCGCTACAGAAGAACTGGCCCCAAAGAACATGAGCCGCAGTGCGCGGGGAACGGTGGAAGCACCGGGCCGGCGCGTGCGGCAGAAGGCCGGGCTCAACCGGGAAATCCTCTCGGCAGCCTTCGGTATGGCGCATCAGATGCTCTCGTACAAAGCGGCGGAAGCTGGCACGAGGCTGCACCTGGCGAATACACGCCAACTCAAACCCTCGCAACGCTGTGCGAAGTGCTGGGCCACCGTGCCCAAGACGCTCGCCCAGCGAGTGCATGTCTGCCCGCATTGTGGGCATACGGCGCCCCGCGATCAAAACAGTGCGTCGGTGGTCCTCATCGATGCGCACACGCCTGGAACGGGCGTGGCGGCGAGACCCAAACCGCTGCCGACCGTAAGGTCGCGCAAGTCAAAGTCTATGACCCGCGAAACCCCCGCTACAACAACGCAAGGCGTTTAGCGGTGGGAGAGTTCATGTTCGATCGCTATACATTGATTCTGCTTGCATGCTTTTCCCTTAACACATTCGCGGCCGGCAATCCGCAGATCACCGGCACCGTCGTAAGTGTGGCTGACGGCGACACGCTGTCGGTTCTTGATTCGAGCAAAAGAGAGTATCGCGTACGGCTTGCGGAAATTGATGCGCCAGAGTCGAGTGGCCAGGCCTTCGGGAACCAAGCCAAGCATGCGCTCAGTTGGTTGTGCTACAGGAAACTTGCGGAGATCACCGTTCACACCAAGGACCGGTATGGACGCAACGTCGGCGTCGTGACGTGCGATGGCGTTAATGCAAACGCAAAAATGGTCGAGAGTGGGCTGGCTTGGGTCTATACCCAATACGCCTCGGCGAACTCGCCGCTATTCGGGCTTGAGCAGCAGGCACGCCTCGCAAAACGTGGGCTTTGGCGCGATGCGAACCCTGTTCCCCCGTGGGCGTGGCGAAAGAGCCGCTGAATTCGGCTGTTGCGCGGCAAACTTCAGGAGGAACACATGTCGCCCTACCAACGCCCTGCCTTCGCGCAGAGTTTCGACAAATCCCGCCCACACGAGCTGCTGACTGCAAATGCCTCAAAGTCAGGTTTTCTGGAGTACCGCATGCTTGATAGCGGGGAGGTCGTGAGTGTCCCCAACGCGTGGTATACACAGACTGCTGCAATGCGCGCAAGCTACCTCAAATTTCAAGCTAATCATGCGCTGGCAACCGCACAGCGCTACGAATCACGTCCACCGATCGGATGCTCAAAGACCATCGCGACAGAGGAAGCGAGGCGATATCGTGCTTCGGCCAAAATCCTGTTCAGAAAGGCTGCCTGGATGCTGGCTGCCGTCGCTCGCCCGGAGCTGGAGGCCGTCGATAACGAACCCGACCTTGATTTCTTCGTTCCAATGGCTAAATCGGAAAAATGATTGATGACGATTCAGGAACGTTTTGATGGCTTTGGCAGGCGCCTTTCGCTCGTGATCAAGCATCTCGCCATCAGCCAATCAGAGTTCGCTCGACAGCTTGGTGCATCGCCAGGGTTCGTCAGCGACGTCGTGCGCGGTGTAAAGAGGCCGGGTGGCGAATTTCTCCTCGGTATAAAACAAACGCTCGGGATCAGCGCCGACTGGTTGTTAGCGGGGGATGGGACGATGTTCGGGGGTGCAGGGATCAATTTGGATCTGTTCCGCGCCATCCGCCTTCAGGTTGCGCTGGCCCGTGCCGGGGTGGTGGATGCCAACGAATGCGCCCAGAGGCTGCTCGTCCTGATCCGCGACGGTCAACTCAAAGAGGTCGCCGAGCCCGATGTGCTTGCCTTCGTCGAACAGCTACGGCCATGCGACGACGACATCGAGCTGGTCATGCAGCTATACAACGGGCACATTGGCATACCTGATCCCGTCATTCAGCATCGCAACATTCTGGTCGCAGCAGTTGCCTACTTCGAGGCGCGCAAGCCAATAGACAAGGTCGCGGCGCTCGCTATGGCCTCCGGCGCTAATATTCGGACCATCGCTGGCGTAAACGCTCAAAACGAGGGCTAACCGTTCAAAACGTCGTTGCTTTTCTGGCGTGCGATAGCCATGCGAGCTGCTGGCCAATGCCCAGGCCGGCCATCGGCCGCTCCAGATCGAGAGCGACCAGCGGCTCGCAATACCTCACGCCGGCGAGGGCCACGAAGCGGCTTCCGGCCACCGATTCAAGCTGCTGCCGTACTAGATCACCCCACACCCGCCGATCATTCGCGCTCATCTGGTTCAGAGTTCGGTCGTAAGGTGCGATGACCGTCTCTGGCGCGAGAACACCATGTTCCGCGGACAGGATGAGCCACCGATCGCAGTGACGCTCGACCCAGTCCCGAGACTTCTTGAAGAGCGGGGACAAGTAGAGATCCTTTGCGGCACATGGCTCCGCTCCCTTCTTCGCGCAGCACGCCACCAAGCCGATCCTCAAAACGCTTCTCCTCAAAAGAAAACCCCATAGGCACCATTGAGTACGGTGCGCTACGGGGTTGTGTTGGTCAAGCCGCCAGGAGCGGCATCTGTTGAGAAT
>CAZYPM010000177.1:0-3883 GCA_964649205.1 uncultured Steroidobacteraceae bacterium | reverse complement strand
TCTGCCGGCTGCGCGACACGCCGATCATGACCTTCATCAACAAGCTCGACCGCGACGGCCGGGCGCCGATCGAGCTGCTGGACGAGGTCGAGCGCGTGCTCGGGATCCGCTGCGCGCCCCTGACCTGGCCGATCGGCATGGGCCGCGAACTGCGCGGCATCTACCACTTCGGCGAGGACCGTATCTACGCCTACGAAGGCGCGCGCAGCGGCCGGGTCGGCCAGAACCGCACGATCGACGGGCTCGCGAGCGCCGCCGCGGGCGAACTGCTCGGCGACGGGGCCGCGGCCTTCCGCGAAGAGGTGGAGCTGGTGCGCGGCGCGTTGCCGCCGTTCGACGAGCAGGAGTATCTCGCGGGCCGGCAGACGCCGGTGCATTTCGGCTCGGCGCTCGCCAACTTCGGCGTCGAGGAACTGCTGCGCTCGTTCGTGCGCTATGCGCCGCCGCCGCGGCCGCGGCGCACCACCACCCGCGAGGTGGATCCCCACGAGGACGCGCTCACCGGTTTCGTGTTCAAGATCCAGGCCAACATGGATCCCGGCCACCGCGACCGCATCGCGTTCCTGCGCATCTGCTCGGGCGCGTACCGGCGCGGCATGCGCCTCTACCACGTGCGCCTCGGCAAGGAAGTGCGTATCGCCGACGCGCTGACCTTCATGGCGGCGGACCGGCAGCAGGCGGACGAGGCCTGGGCCGGTGACATCATCGGCCTGCACAACCACGGCACCATCAACATCGGCGACACCTTCACCGAGGGCGAGGCGCTCACCTTCACCGGCATCCCGAACTTCGCGCCGGAACTGTTCCGGCGCGCGGTGCTGAAGGACCCGCTGCGCATGAAGGCGCTGCAGAAAGGGCTGGACCAGCTGTGCGAAGAGGGCGCCACGCAGCTGTTCCGGCCGCTGCGGAACAACGACCTGATCCTGGGCGCGGTCGGGCCGCTGCAGTTCGACGTGGTCGCGTTCCGGCTCGCCGACGAGTACGGCGTGAGCTGCGGATTCGAACCGGTCAACGTGGCGACCGCGCGCTGGGTCCGGGGAGCCGATCCCGCCAAGCTCGCGCAGCTGCGCGAGCGCGCGCACGAGCACCTGGCGCTCGACCACGCCGGGGAACTCGTCTACCTCGCGCCGACGCGCGTGAACCTCGGCCTCGCGATCGAGCGCTTCCCGGAACTGCAGTTCCGCGAGACCCGCGAGCACCTGGCGGTGGCAGCGTGAGAGCGGCGCTGCTGCGCCGCCCGGTGATCGGCTGGGCGCTCTACGACTGGGCGAACTCGGCCTTCGCGACCACGGTCATGGCGGGTTTCTTCCCGGTGTTCTTCAAGCAGTACTGGAGCGCCGGCTCGGAGGCCGCCGTCAGCACCTTCCGGCTCGGCCTCACCAACGGCATCGGCAGCCTGCTGATCGCGCTGCTCGCGCCGCTGCTCGGCGCCATGGCCGATCGTGGCGGCGCCCGGCTCAGGATGCTCGCCTTCTTCACCGTCCTGGGCGCCGCGATGACGGCCGGCCTCTACTGGGTGGAGCAGGGTCAATGGATGGCCGCCGCGCTCGTCTACGCGCTCGCGGGATTCGGTTTCGCCGGCGGCGTCACCTTCAACGACTCGCTGCTGGTGGACGTGGCCGAGCGGCGCGAGTACGACCTGGTCTCGGCCTTCGGTTTCGCGGCAGGCTATCTCGGCGGCGGGCTCATGCTGCTGCTGAACGTCGCCATGGTCGCGAGCCCGGAGCGCTTCGGCATCGCCGATGCGGCGCAGGCGGTACGCATCGCCTTCCCGATGGTCGCGGCCTGGTGGCTGCTGTTCTCGGTGCCGGCGCTCTTGTGGGTGCGGGAGCAGAAACCGGCGGCGCCGCTCGCGCTCGCGGCCGCCGCGCGCGCGGGCTGGCGCGAGCTGGCCGCGACCGTGCACGAGATCCGGCGCTACCGCGCGCTCGCCTGGTTCCTGCTCGCGTACTGGATGTACATCGACGGCGTCAACACGATCATCAAGATGGCCGTGGACTTCGGCCTCTCGCTCGGCTTTCCGCAGCAGAGCCTGATCGCGGCGCTCCTGATCACGCAGTTCGTCGCCTTTCCGGCGGCGCTCGCCTTCGGCGCGCTCGGCGCGCGCATCGGCGCGCACAACGGCATCCTGATCGCCATCGGCGTCTATTCCGTCGCGACCGTCGCCGCCTACTGGATGCGTGAAATCGCACACTTCTACTGGCTCGCCGGCGTGATCGGACTGGTGCAGGGCGGCATCCAGTCGCTGTCGCGCTCCTACTTCGCCTCGCTGATTCCCGCCGGCAAGCAGGGTGAGTTCTTCGGCTTCTACAACATGATGAGCAAGTTCGCGGCGGTGCTCGGGCCGCTGCTGGTCGGGATCACCGCGCTCGTGACCGGCAGCACCCGCGCCGGCATCCTCTCCATCATCGTGCTGTTCGCGGGCGGCGCCTGGCTGCTGTGGCGCGCGCGGCGCGCGGCCGCCGCCGCGGCCCGCAACTGACGCCCATGACAGCCGCCGATGCACCCGACATGACGGCCGGGCGCCGCCCGCTGTGGGCCGAGCTGCGCGACGCGATCCGCGGCACCGGCGCCGACTACACGACGATCCCGCTCAAGCGCGCGGTGTTCCTGCTCGCGGTGCCGATGGTGCTCGAGCTGGTGCTCGAGTCCACGTTCGCGGTGGTGGACATCTTCTTCGTCGGCAAGCTCGGCTCGTCCGCGGTCGCGACGGTCGGGTTGACCGAGACGCTGCTGTTCCTGCTGTACGCGATCGGCATGGGCCTCGCGATGGCGGTGACCGCCGTCGTTGCGCGGCGCACCGGCGAGGGTAAGCCCGAAGAGGCCGCGGTGACCGCGGTGCAGGCGATCTGGATCGCGGTCCTGGCCTCGGTGCCGTTCGCGATCGCCGGCATCGTGTATGCGCAGCAGCTGCTGCGCCTGATGGGCGCGGACGCCTGGACGCTCGAACACGGCTACCCGTACATGCAATGGGCGCTCGGCAGCAACGCGGTGATCATGCTGCTGTTCACCATCAACGCGGTGTTCCGCGGCGCCGGGGACGCCGCCGCCGCGATGCGCGTGCTGTGGTTTGCGAACGGCCTCAACATCGTGCTCGACCCGGTCCTGATCTTCGGCTTCGGCCCGGTCCCGGCCATGGGGGTCGAGGGCGCGGCGATCGCGACCACCATCGGCCGCGGCGCCGGCGTGCTGCTGCAGCTCTGGATCCTGTTCCGCGGCGGGCCGCATCTGCGCGTGCTGCGCTCGCAGATCGTCTGGCACGGGGCGATCCTCCGCAACATCGTGCGCACCTCGCTCGGCGGCATCGGCCAGATGATCGTCGCGATGACCTCGTGGATCTTCCTGATGCGCATCCTCGCGGACATCGGCAGCGCGGCGGTCGCCGGCGCGACCATCGCGATCCGCATCATGATGTTCACGATGATGCCGGCCTGGGGCATGTCGAACGCCGCCGCGACCCTCGTCGGCCAGAACCTCGGCGCGGGACATCCGGAGCGCGCCGAGGCCTCGGTCTGGCGCATTGGCGCGTACAACATGGTTTACCTGCTCGCGATCTCCGTCGTGTATTTCGCGCTGCCGCGCGAATTCATGGGGCTGTTCTCGGACGACCCCTCCGTGGTCGCGATCGGCGCGGAGTGGCTGCGGATCCTGTCGTACTCGCTGTTCGTCTACGGCTGGTGGATGGTCGCGGTGCAGGCGTTCAACGGCGCCGGCGACACGGTCACACCCACCTGGATCAACGTGGTGTTCTTCTGGCTGATCCAGATCCCGCTGTCCTGGCTGCTCGCGATCGAACTCGGCTGGCAGCATTCCGGCGTGTTCTGGGGTGTGTTCATCTCCGAAACCGCGGTCGGGCTGTTCACCCTGTGGTTGTTTTCGCGCG
>CAZYPM010000176.1:0-3883 GCA_964649205.1 uncultured Steroidobacteraceae bacterium | reverse complement strand
CCAGCGGGCGAGCGGCGTGTAGCGCGCGCCGGCGGGATCGGTGACGGACTCGACCAGCGCCAGTTTCCAGGCGCCGGCATCCCGGGCGGGTCGTGGCGGGATCGGCAGCTCTTCGCCGCGCGGCGGCGGCCGGCTGACCTTGCGCACCAGGGTCAGGTGCGGCAACCAGGGGCGCGCCTCGCGCTCGTACCCCAGCCGCTCGAGCGGCTCCCACAGTCGATCCACGATCCGGACGCCGGCCTCGGGAATCGCCGCCGCCATGGCGACCAGCACCCTGGGCTTCGGCCAGTACTCGACGCGGTCGAAATCGAGCTGGATGCGCGGCCAATGGCCCCGCTGGCCGATGGCCTTCAGCTCGGGGATGTCGTCCTCCGGCGCCATGCCGAGGAATGCGAGGGTGACGTGCAGGTTGGCGGGCGGGATGCGGTTGCCCGCGGCCCGCGAGGCGGCATCCGCTGTTGCGGCGGCCAGTGCCCGGCGCAGCGCCGGGTCGGGCCAGAGGGCATAGAACAGCCGGCGGCGCTCCGGACGCCCTGGCCGCGGCCCGTTCACGAGGCGGGCAGACCTTCCAGCGCCTCGGCGGCCGCCTGGCGCCGGATGGCGTTGCGGCTGCCGCGGAAGCGGAACCGGCGCGCGAAGACCTGCAGCTCGTCCTGCCGCTTCAGGCCCCAGGCGATCCAGACGGTGCCGACGGGCTTGTCGGGCGTGCCCCCGGCGGGACCGGCAATCCCGGTCACCGCGATCGACACCCGGGCGGCGGACCTTCGCAGGGCGCCGCGAGCCATGGCCAGGGCCACCTCCTCGCTCACCGCGCCGTGGCGCTCGAGCAGCGCCCCGGAGACGCCCAGCTCCGCCCGCTTGGCCGCGTTCGAATAAGTCACCCAGCCGCGCTCGAAGTAATCGGAGCTGCCGGCGATGTCGGTCAGGCACTTGGCGATCAGCCCGCCGGTGCAGGACTCCGCGGTCGCGATCGAGAGCCCGGCCCGGCGCAGCGAGCGGCCCACGTTGAGCGCGAGCGCAGCGAGCGCAAAATCGGACGGCGTGGCCACGGGCCCTCAGCTGAACTTCGAGAAATCCGGCGGACGCTTCTCGATGATCGCGGCGATGGCCTCGCGCGCCTCCGCGCCCGCGAGCCGCGGCCCGAAATGCGAAGCCTCGCGCATGATCGTCTCCTGGACCGCGTTGCCCAGCGCCTGGCGCAGCAGCTTCTTGGTGTCGCGCACCGCTCCCGGCGGCAGCGAGGCCAGCTTGCGCGCCACCGCCTGGGCGTGCGGCATGAGTTCCGCCGCGCGCAACACCGCGTTCGCGACGCCCATCACGACGGCCTCCGGGGCGAGGAACGGCTTGCCGAGCATGAGCGCCTCGGTCGCGCGCACGCGCCCGGCGATCATCGGCAAGAGCAGCGTCGAGCCGAACTCGGGCACCAGGCCGAGCCCGGTGAACGGCATCGAGAAGGTGGCGTTGTCCGCCGCGTACACCAGGTCGCAGTGCAGCAGCATGGTCACGCCAATGCCGACGGCGAGGCCGTTGACCGCCGCGATCACCGGTTTCTCGTAGCCGGCCAGCGTCTGCATGAAGGTCAGCACCGGCGAGTCTGCTTGCGCGAAGCGCGGGTTGGCGAAGTCCTTGAGGTCGTTGCCGGCCGTGAAGACGTCCCCGGCGCCGGTGAAGATCACGACGCGGACGGTCTTGTCCTCGGCGGCGCGGCGCAGTCCGGCCACCATGGCCTCGTACATCTCCCCGGTGATCGCGTTCTTCTTCTCCGGGCGGTCGATGGTGATGGTCGCGATGCCCTGGTCCTGCTGGTATCCGATGCTCATGTGGCGTCCTTCTCCGGGGCCGTCATAATGCCTCAAACGACGCCGCGCACGAACATGCCCGCCACCGAACCGCTATTCCCGGGGCTCGAGACCCATACGCCCATGATGCAGCAGTACCTGCGCATCAAGGCCGAGAACCCGGACGTGCTGCTGCTGTACCGCATGGGCGACTTCTACGAGACCTTCTACGACGACGCGCGCCGCGCCGCGCGCCTGCTCGACATCGTCCTCACCCAGCGCGGCGAGTCCGCGGGCGCGGCGATCCCGATGGCGGGCGTGCCGGTGGACAAGCTCGACCAGTACCTGGCGCGGCTCGTGAAGCAGGGCGTGCCGGTCGCGATCTGCGAGCAGGTCGGCGAGGTCGGCAAGGGCAAGGGCCCGGTCCAGCGCGAGGTGGTGCGCATCGTCACGCCCGGCACGGTCACCGACGAGGCGCTGCTGGATGCGCGGCGCGAGAACCTGCTGGCCGCGGTCGCGGGCGTCGGCGAGCGCTTCGGCCTCGCCTGGCTCGATCTCGCGGCCGGACGCTTCTCGGTGCTCGAGGGCGAGGGCGCCGAAGCGCTGATGGCGGAACTCGAGCGCCTGCGGCCCGCGGAACTGCTGCTGCCGGAGGGACTGGCGCTGAAGGTCCCGGCCCACGTGGTCGAGAAGCCGCCCTGGCACTTCGAGCAGGATGCCGCGCGGCGCGCGCTGAACGCCCAGTTCGGGACCACGAGCCTCGCCGGCTTCGGCTGCGAGGAGCTGACGCTCGGCCTCGGCGCGGCGGGCGCGCTGCTGCAATACGTGCGCGACACGCAGAAGGGCGCCCTGCCCCACCTCACGGGCCTCGCGCGCGAGTCGCGCGACGAGGCGCTGGCGATGGACGCCGCGACCCGGCGCAACCTCGAGCTCGACGCGAGCCTCGCGGGCCGCGACGAGGCGACGCTCGCGGGCGTCATCGACCGCACCGCGACCGCCATGGGCGCGCGGGAACTGCGCCGCTGGATCCGCCGGCCGCTGCGCGACCAGGCGCGGCTGCGCCGGCGCTACCACGCAATCGCAGCGCTGATCGGATCTCATCGCCATGCGCGGCTGCACGAGATCCTGCGCGGCATCGGCGACGTGGAGCGCGTGCTGGCACGCGTGGCGCTCGGCAGCGCTCGCCCGCGCGACCTGGCGGCGCTGCGCGCGGCGCTGGCGCAACTG
The DNA here is from genome assembly GCA_964649205.1 of uncultured Steroidobacteraceae bacterium. Taxonomy (GTDB): domain Bacteria; phylum Pseudomonadota; class Gammaproteobacteria; order Steroidobacterales; family Steroidobacteraceae; genus SCUD01. Next base: position 878 of record CAZYPM010000176.1, on the reverse strand, counting down.
CCCGCACTCGGCGAGGCGCTCGCTGGCCTCGATTCGCCGCTGCTCGCCGGGGCGGCGGCGGACCTCGCGCCGCGCCCCGAGCTGCAGGCGCTGCTCGAACGCGCGATCGTCGCGGAGCCGCCGGCGCTGTTGCGCGAGGGCGGCGTGATCGCCCCCGGCTACGACGCCGCGCTCGACGAGCTGCGCTCGATCGCGACCGGCACGGACCGGCACCTGCTCGAGCTCGAGGAGCGCGAGCGCCGGCGCAGCGGCATTTCCCAGCTCAAGCTCGGCTACAACCGCGTGCACGGCTATTACATCGAGCTGCCGCGCAGCCAGTCCGGCCGCGCGCCGCTCGACTACCAGCGCCGGCAGACGGTCAAGAACGCCGAGCGCTACATCACGCCGGAGCTCAAGCAGTACGAGGACAAGGTGCTGGGCGCGCGCGACCGCGCGCTCGCGCTCGAGAAGGACCTCTACGAGCAGCTGCTCGGCTCGCTCGCCGCCGAACTCGTGGGCCTCAGGCGCCTGGCCGAAGCGCTGGCGCTCGCCGACGTGCTCGCGAACCTCGCGGAGCGCGCCGTCAGCCTGCGCTACGTGCAGCCGGAGCTCACCGACCAGCCGGGCCTGCGCATCACGGGCGGCAGGCACCCGGTGGTCGAGCGCATGCTCGAGGATCCATTCGTGCCGAACGACCTCGAGCTCACGGACCGCCGGCGCATGCTGGTGATCACCGGCCCCCACATGGGCGGCAAGTCCACCTACATGCGCCAGGCCGCGCTCATCCTGGTGCTGGCCTCGATCGGCAGCTTCGTGCCGGCGGAATCCGCCGTCATCGGCCCGTTCGACCGCATCTTCACCCGCATCGGCGCCTCCGACGACCTCGCGGGCGGGCGCTC
>CAZYPM010000175.1:2491-3910 GCA_964649205.1 uncultured Steroidobacteraceae bacterium | reverse complement strand
GGCCGCGGTCCGCGAGCTGGTCCAGCAGCTTCTGCGGGATCGCGTGCGGCGCGGCCGCCAGCAGGATCGCGTTGAACGGCTTCTGCGACGGCCAGCCCTCCGAGCCGTCACCGTGCTTGAATTTCACGTTCCGGATCCCGAGCTCGCGGATCCGCTCCTTCGCGCGCGCGAGCAGCGCCTCGATGCGTTCGATGCTGTAGAGCCTGCCGACCAGCGGCGCCAGCACCGCCGTCTGGTAGCCGCAGCCGGTGCCGATCTCGAGCACCTTTTTCGGCGTGCCGCCGACCGTGACGGCCTCGGTCATGCGCGCCACCACGTAGGGCTGCGAGATCGTCTGGCCGAAGCCGATCGGCAGCGCGGTGTCCTCGTAGGCGCGGCTCGCCAGCGCCTCGTCCACGAACAGGTGGCGCGGGACGTTGCGGATGCGGTCGAGCACGCGCGGGTCGCGGATGCCCTGCTCCGTCAGGCGCTGGATCAGCCGCTCGCGCGTGCGCAGCGAAGTCATGCCGATGCCCTGACCGCCGTTCACGGCGCGGGTCCCGCCAGCCAGCCGCGCAGCTCGTCGAGCGCGGCATGCCGCGTCAGGTCCACTTGCAGCGGCGTGACCGACACGCAGCCATTCGCGACCGCGTGGAAATCGGTGCCCGGGCCGGCGTCCTGTCCCTTGCCGGCGGCGCCGACCCAGTAGATCTCGCGCCCGCGCGGGTCCACCCCGCGCACGGCATCCTCGGCGCGATGGCGGTGACCGAGGCGGGTGACCTCGAATCCCTTCAGTTCCTCGTACGGCAGGTCCGGCACGTTGACATTCAGGATCATCGAGCGGTGCAGCGGCTTCGCCACGACCCGCAGCACCAGCTCGCGCGCGACGCGCGCGGCGGTCGCGAAGTGCGGGCCGGTGGGCGCGCCGACCACCAGCGAGACCGCGATGGTCGGCAGGCCGAGGAAACGCCCCTCGATCGCGGCGGCGACCGTGCCGGAATACAGGACGTCGTCGCCGAGGTTGGCCCCGTCGTTGATGCCGGACACGACCATGTCGAACTCGTGCTCGAACAGGCCGGTGATCGCGAGGTGGACGCAGTCGGTCGGCGTGCCGTTGATGACGTACCACACGCCCGGCTCCGCCTGCTGCACGCGCAGCGGCACCTCGAGGGTCAGCGAGTGGCTGGCGCCGCTGCGATTGCGGTCCGGCGCGACGACCGTCAGCGGCGCGACGCCCTCGAGCACCTCGCGCAGGAAGCGCAGGCCCTCGGCGCGGTAGCCGTCATCGTTCGCGAGCAGGATCTTCACGTTCCGGTCACATCCCCGTCGCGTCTTCCGCGACCGGGCCGAACTATACTGGAAAGCGGCGAACCGCTGGCTGCCTGCGGACGGAGCCGCGATGGAAGAAGACGAACGCAAACTGTTCCGCGCCGCGGTCCG
>CAZYPM010000175.1:0-2391 GCA_964649205.1 uncultured Steroidobacteraceae bacterium | reverse complement strand
TCTCCCGGCAACAGGCGGTTCCAGCTGCCGTCGGCCACGCGGCGCGCCAGCACCGCCTGGAAGGCGACGGAGCGCGCGGTCGAGAGCAGGAACGCGCGCGCCTCGCGCCCGCGCGGCAGCCAGCCGGTGGCAAGCCAGGACTGGACCCGCTCGAGATTCGCCCCGTCCGCGCCGAAGCGCTGCGGGCCGAAATAATTCGGGAATCCCTCCGCCGCCAATCGCTCGAGCCGCGCGGCCACGCCCGCCAGGTCACCCGCCGGATCGCGCACGTGAAGCGCGAACGCGTTGCCCGCGAGCGCGCCGCGGCGCAGCTTGCGCGAATGCGGGTGCGACGCGAGCACGCGGAATCCGCTGCCCGCGTAACCAGCCGGGGGCGGCTGGCCGCGCTCGGCGGGGACCGAGAACCACTGCCGCGCGACCGCGCGCCGGTCCTTCATGCCGGCGAAGCCGACCTCCGCCGGGTGGCAACCGGCCGCCGCTGCCAGGTCCCGCGCCACGTCCAGGGTATTGGCCGCCCGCTTCTCGACCCACAGCAGGCGATGCGCGCGGCCCCCGTCCGGCTGGTAGCCGAGCCGCTCCTCGACCGTGAAGTCCTCCGGCGCTGCGCGGATCGCGCCGGTCACCGGTGGCGCGCCGAAGGCGCGCGGCGGGTCGAGCGCGAGTCGCCGCCACGCGGCCCCCGCCGGCGACTCAGGCACTATCCACTTCCCGCAGCAGCACGATCGCCTGGCCGGCGATGCCCTCGGAGCGGCCCAGCGCCCCCAGCCCCTCGGCGGTGGTCGCCTTGAGGTTCACGCGCGAGCGGTCGATGCCGAGCGCCGCGGCGATGCTCTCGCAGATGGCGTCGCGGTGCGCGGCGATGCGCGGCACTTCCGCCACCAGCGTCAGGTCGCAGTTTTCGAGCGCGAAGCCGCGCGCCGCGACGATGCGCACGACCTCCCTGAGCAGGTCGCGGCTGTCGGCGCCCTTGAAGCGCGCATCGCCCGGCGGGAAGTGCTGGCCGATGTCGCCGGCGCCGGCGGCGCCCAGCATCGCGTCCATCAGGGCATGCAGCAGCACGTCGCCGTCCGAGTGCGCGACCACGCCGCGGGCGTGCGCGATGCGCACCCCGCCCAGCATCACGTGGTCTCCCGGGCCGAAGCGGTGCAGGTCGTAGCCGCTGCCGATGCGCATCATCGTGACTGCCCCAGCTGGCGCAACGCGGCCTGCGCGAGCGCAAGGTCCCCGGGGCGCGTGACCTTGATGTTGAGCGCCGAGCCCTCCACCAGGCGCGGCCGCAGGCCCAGGCCCTCGATCGCCGCGGCCTCGTCGGTGGCGTCGAAGCCCTCGGCGAGCGCATGGGCGAGCGCGCGCAGCAGCTGGCCGTGCCGGAACATCTGCGGCGTCTGGGCGCGCCAGATGCGCTCGCGCGGCACCGTGCGCGCCGAGCGGCCCTCGTCGTCCGCCTGCTTCAGCGTGTCCGCCACCGGCAGCGCGAGCAGGCCGCCCACGGCGTCGCGCCGGCATTCGGCGACGAGTCCCAGCAGGTCACGCCGCGGCACGCACGGTCGCGCGGCGTCATGCACCAGCACCCAGTCCTCCGGTTCCGCCGTCACCAGCGCGCGCAGACCATTGAGCACTGACAACGCGCGGGTGGGGCCGCCGGCGACCGCGACCACGCCACGGCGCGCGGGAGGCCGCAGGCGCCGGAAGCGCCGATCGCCGGGCGCCGTCACGACCACGCCCCCTGCCACGCCGGGCACGGCCGCGAACGCGCGCAGGGAGTGCTCGAGCAGGGTCTTGCCGCCGATGCGAAGCCAGGGCTTGGGGGTCGCGCCGCCGTAGCGCGTCGAGGCGCCTGCGGCTGCGATCACGAACCAGATGCGCTCCGCCACCGGGCGGTCACGGCACCGTCGCGGCCTGGATGGACTGCGGCCCGTCGGCGTCTTCCGGGACACGATGCGGGGTATCCACGACCTGATAGAAGGTCTCGGTGACCGAGATCATCCCGAGGTCGTGCCGCGCACGCTCCTCGAGGGCGGTCAGTCCCTGCTTGAGGTCCGCGACCTCGGCCTTGAGCTGGGCGTTGCGCTCGGCCAGCACCGCATTCTCCGCGCGCTGCGTCTCGACCGCGGCACCGAGGTGCCAGACCTCGCGCATGCCCTCGTCCGACAGCCACAGGCGGTACTGCAGGAAAGCGAGCACCGCGAGCAGGCAGCCGAGCACGATCTTCATGGGGCCGGCAGATTAGCACGTTCCGCCATGCGCGCGGGCCTCCCTCAGGGCGGCCTGACCGGGAACGCCTCGCGTCCCGCGTAGCGCGCGCGCGCGCCGAGCTGTTCCTCGATGCGCAGCAGCTGGTTGTACTTGGCGATGCGGTCCGAGCGCGACAGCGAGCCGGTCTTGATCTGG
>CAZYPM010000174.1:0-3934 GCA_964649205.1 uncultured Steroidobacteraceae bacterium | reverse complement strand
TGGCCTGGATGTCTGGCTGGTGGACTGGGGCTACCCGGATGCCGGCGACCGCGGGCTTTCGCTGGATGACTACGTCAACCGGCAACTCGGCGCCTGCATCGACCAGGTGCGCCGGACGAGCGGCGCCGGCGCCGTCAACCTGCTGGGCGTTTGCCAGGGCGGGACACTGTCGATCTGCCATGCGGCGCTGCACCCGGAGCGCGTGCAGAACCTCATCACGATGGTGACGCCCGTGGATTTCCAGACGCCGGACAACCTGCTGTCGAAGTGGATCCGGCGCCTGGACGTCGAGCGCATGGTCGAGGTCCTGGGCAACGTGCCGGGAAGCCTGCTGAACGCCACCTTCCTGTCGCTGATGCCGTTCCGGCTCACTGCGCAGAAGTATGCCGGGCTCGCCGACATCGCCGACGATCGCGAGGCGCTCGCCAACTTCCTGCGCATGGAGCGCTGGATCCACGACAGCCCGGACCAGGCCGGCCGCGCGTTTGCCGAGTTCGTGCGCTGGTTCTTCCAGGAGAATCGGCTGGTGCGCGGGGGACTGGCGATCGGCGGCCACGCCGTGGACCTGAAGCGCATCCGCTGCCCGGTGCTGAACGTCTTCGCCACGCGCGACCATCTGGTGCCGCCATCCGCCTCGCGGCCCCTGGCGCCGCTGACCGGCAGCGCCGACTACTCGGAGTTCGAGTTCGACGGCGGCCACATCGGCATCTATGTGAGCCGCCGGGCGCAGGAACTGTTGCCCGCCAGGATCGCCCAATGGGTGGCGGAGCGATCCGCGACCCCGGCCCCGGCGATCGGGTAGCATCGATCGGATCAACACGGAAGACGGAATGACGGACAGCTCCCGACGGCAGCCACTGGCCTTCCTCCTGGCGCCTGCTTTCATGACGGCAGCCTGGCTGCTGTCCGGCTGCGGTGGCGATGCGCCCGGGCAGGGCCGCGGGCAGGGCGCGGGTGCCGGCCCGGAATCGGTCGCGGTCGTGACCGCGCCGGTCGTGGAAAAGCAGGTGGCCGTCGAGGTGGAGGCCTTGGGCACCGCTCGCGCCAACGAGGCGGTGGAAATCACGTCGAAGGCCGCAAACACCGTGGTCGCGGTGCGGTTCGAGGAAGGCCAACTGGTGCGCCGCGGACAGCTGCTGGTCGAGCTCGACGGCGCGCAGGCGCGCGCGGACCTCGCCGCCGCGCAGGCCGCGCTCGCCGAGAGCCGCAGCGCCTACGCCCGCAGCAAGGACCTGTTCACGCAGCAGGCGCTCTCGCAGGCGCAGCTCGAGACGATCGAGGCCACGCTGCTGGCGAACGAGGCGCGGGTCGCCGCGGCGTCGGCGCGGCTGGCGGACACACAGGTGCGCGCGCCGTTCGACGGGCGCGTCGGGCTGCGCCGCGTCAGCGTCGGCGCGCTCGTGAGCCCCGGCACCGTCATCACGACGCTCGACGACACCAGCACGATGAAAGTGGACTTCGACGTGCCGGAGGTGTTCCTCGCGGTGCTGAATCCCGGCCTTGCAGTCGTGGCCCGCAGCGCGGCCTATGTGGACGAGCAGTTCAGCGGCGAGGTCGAGTCGGTGGACTCGCGCGTCGACCCGGTCACGCGCTCGATCAAGGTGCGGGCGCGGCTGCCGAACCCGGACGGGCGCCTGCGCCCCGGGATGTTCCTGACCGTGCGCGTGTCGCGCGACCCGCTGCCGGGCCTGGTCGTGCCGGAGCAGGCGCTGGTGCCCGAGCGCGGCAAGACCTACGTCTTCGTGCTGGCCAACGGGCGCATCGCGCGGCGCGAAGTCGTGATCGGCCGGCGCACGCCGGGGGAGGTCGAGCTGACCGCCGGTGTCGAGGCCGGCGAGCGCGTCGTCATCGAGGGCACGCAGAAGGTGCGCGACGGCAGCGCGGCGCACGAACTGGCGGCGCCGCCCGCGGCCGCGCCGGGCGCCGGGCCATGACCATCTCCGACATCTCGATCCGGCGGCCCGTCTTCGCCACGGTCATCAGCCTGATGCTGGTGATCCTGGGGCTGGTGTCGCTGACGCGCATCGCGGTGCGCGAGTTTCCCGAAGTGGACCCGGTGTTCGTGTCGGTGACGACCGATTACCGCGGCGCGGGCGCGGCCATCGTCGAGAACAAGATCACCCAGGTCATCGAGGACCGCATCGCCGGACTCGAGGGAATCGAGGCACTGCGTTCGAGCTCGCGTGACGGGCGCTCCGCGATCAACATCGAGTTCGCCGCGGACCGCGACGTGGACGCGGCGGCGAATGACGTGCGCGACCGCGTCGGCCGCGTGCTCGACGACCTGCCGGAAGAGGCGAGCCCGCCCGAGATCCAGAAGGCGGAGTCGGGCCCGGAGGCGATCATCTTCCTGAATCTCTCGAGCGACCGCATGTCGGTGCTCGAGCTCACCGACTACGCGGAGCGCGTGCTGATCGACCAGCTCTCGGCAGTGCCGGGCGTCTCGCGCGTCAACATCGGCGGCGAGCGGCGCCAGGCCGTGCGGATCTGGCTGGACCGCCAGGCGCTGGCCGCGCGGGCGCTGACGGTCGCCGACATCGAGAGCGCGCTGCGGCGCGAGAACGTGGAACTGCCGGCCGGGCGGCTGGAGTCCAGCGAGCGCGAGTTCGCGCTGCGCACCGATACGGGGCTCGCGCGCGTCGAGGACTTCCGCAGGCTGGCGCTCGGGCGCGGGCCTGACGGCTACGTCGTGCGCCTCGGCGAGGTTGCGCGCGTGGAGCTCGCCGCCGAGAACGACCGGACCGTCGCGCGCACCATGGGCCTGCCCGGCATCAGCCTCGGCATCGAGCAGGTGTCCAAGGCCAACACGCTCGAGGTCGCCCGGCAGGTGCGCGAGACCGCGGCGCGCATCCAGCCCGGCCTGCCGGAGGGCACGGTGCTCTCGGTCAACTTCGACCGCGCCGTATTCATCGAGGCCTCGCTGCGCGAAGTCGAGATCGCGCTCGCCATCTCGATGACGATGGTGCTCGTCGTCATCTACCTGTTCCTCGGCAACCTGCGCGCGACGCTGGTCCCGGCCGTCACCATCCCGGTCTCGATCATCGCAACCTTCCTGTTCATGGACGCGATGGGTTACTCGGTGAACGTGCTGACGCTGCTCGGCATGGTGCTGGCGATCGGCCTGGTCGTGGACGACGCGATCGTGGTGCTCGAGAACATCTTCCGCCGCATCGAGGCGGGGCAGAAGCCGCTGCTGGCCGCGCTCGACGGCAGCCGCGAGATCGGTTTCGCCGTGATCGCGACCACGCTCGTGCTGATCTCCGTGTTCGTGCCGATCTCCTTCCTGCCCGGCGCCATCGGGCGGCTGTTCCGCGAATTCGGCTTCACGCTCGCCGCCGCGGTCGCCTTCTCCTGCCTGATCGCGCTGACGCTGACGCCCGCGATGGCCTCGCGCATGTTCCGCGAACACGAGCGGAGGAGCGCCGTCGCGCAGCGGCTGGACGCCTTCTTCCGCTCGCTCGCGCAGCTCTATGAGCGGCGCCTGCGCAGCCTGATCCGCCGCCCCTGGCTGGTGGTGGCCGGCACGCTGGGCCTGGTGGTGATCGCCGCGCTCGCGATCAACGCATTGCCGAGGGAGTTCGCGCCCGCCGAGGACCGCGGCGCCATGCGCATCAGCCTGGTCGCCCCCGAGGGCGCGAGCCTCGAGTACACGGAGCGGCAGATGGCGGCGGCCGAGGAGATCCTGCTGCGCGAGCAGGAGCGCTACGGCGACATCCGCCGCTTCTCGCTGCGCATCGGCTCGGGCTTCGGCGGCGCCACCGAAGTCAACGAGGCGAACGGGTTCATCATCCTCGAGGACTGGCACGACCGCGAACGCAGCGCCTTCGAGGTCGCCGATTCGCTGTCGAGGCAGCTCGCGCAGCTGCCGGGCGTGCGCGGGGACGTGTTCACGCCGCAGGGCCTGGGCTCGCGCGGCGGCCGGCCGGTGCAGGTG
>CAZYPM010000173.1:0-3939 GCA_964649205.1 uncultured Steroidobacteraceae bacterium | reverse complement strand
AGCATGCCGGAGACGACCGTGATGCCCATGACGTAGCGCACCTCGGCGCCGGCGCCGGAGGCGAACACCAGCGGCAGTACCCCCGCGATGAAGGCGAAGCTGGTCATCAGGATCGGGCGCAGCCGCAGGCGCGCCGCCTCGATCGCCGCCTCGACGATGCCCTTGCCTTCCTCCTCGAGGTCGCGCGCGAACTCGACGATCAGGATCGCGTTCTTGCAGGCGAGCCCGATCAGCACCGCGAGCCCGATCTTGGTGAAGATGTTGTTGTCGAGGAAGGTCGGCGCGAAATCCGGCGGCGACACCGCGAGCCACAGCCCGTGCAGCGTGTTGACGAGCCAGGTGCCGCCGATCGCGGACAGCAGGCACAGCGGCACGATCAGGATGATCGCGAGCGGCACCGACCAGCTCTCGTAGAGCGCGGAGAGCACCATGTACACCAGCAGCACGCACAGCGGGAACACGAACAGCGCCGTGTTGCCCTGCGTGATCTGCTGATAGGTGAGCCCGGTCCACTCGAGGTCCATGCCGCGCGGCAACACCTGGTCCGCGATCGCGCGCACCTTGTCGAGCCCCTCGGTCGAGGACAGCACGGCCGGGTTCAGCCCGACCGACATGTCTGCCGCCGGGTACGCGTTGTAGCGGATCACGGGATCCGGCCCGTAGCTCGGCTTCACGTCCACCACGGTGCCGAGCGGCACCATCTCGCCGCGGTCGTTGCGCACCTTCAAGGCCTCGATGTCCTTCACCGTGGCGCGGTAGGGCGCGTCCGCCTGCGCGTACACCGCGTAGGTGCGGCCGAACAGGTTGAAGTCGTTGACGTAAGCCGAGCCCAGGTACACCTGCAGCGTGCTGTACACGTCGGTCAGCGACAGGCCGAGCTCCTTGACCTTGGTGCGGTCCACCGTGGCGTCGAGCTGCGGGACGTTCGACTGGTAGGAGGTGAAGGTGCCGAGCGGGTCGATTCCCGGCGTCTGGCCGAGCGCGCCGATCAGCCCCATGGTCTGGTTGTACAGCTCGCCGTAGCCGAGGCTGGCGCGGTCCTGCACGTACAGCTCGAGGCCGTTGGCGTTGCCGAGGCCGAGCACCGGAGGCGGCAGCAGCGCGAACGCGAGGCCCTCCTGGATCTGGCCGTAGCCCATGTTGATGCGCGCGGAGATGTCGCCCGCCTCCAGTTCGCGCCGGCCCGGAGGCTCCAGGCCGATGAACATGACGCCGACGTTCGGCGTGGCGACGAAGTGCACCGGGTTGAGGCCCGGGAACTGCACCACGTTGGTGACGCCCGGCACCTCCATCGCGATCTCGCCCATCCGGCGCATCACGGCGTCGGTGCGGTCGATGGTCGCGGCCTCCGGCAGCTGCAGGATCGCGAACAGGTACTGCTTGTCCTGGAACGGGATATAGCCGCCGGGCACCGCGCGGAAGCCGAGGATCGCCACGACCACCAGCACCGCGTAGATCGCGAGCAGGCGCGGGGCGCGGCCGATGGTGCCGCCGATGCCGGCGGAGTAGCGGTCGCCGAAGGCGCGGAACACGCGGTTAAAGGCGGCGAACGGGCGGCCCACGACGCGGTCGATGCCGCGCCCGAAGGCGTCCTTCGGCGCGCCGTGCGGCTGCAGCAGCATGGCCGCGAGCGCCGGCGAGAGTGTCAGCGAGTTGAAGCCGGAGATGATCACGGCCGCCGCGATAGTGACCGCGAACTGCCGGTAGAACTCGCCGGTGACGCCGCCCAGGAAGGCGAGCGGCACGAACACCGAGGACAGCACCAGCGTGATGGCGACGATCGGCCCCGACACCTCGCTCATCGCCTGGTGTGCGGCCGCGCGCGGCTTCATGCCGCCCTCGATGTGGCGCTCGACGTTTTCGACCACCACGATCGCGTCGTCCACCACGATGCCGATGGCGAGCACCAGGCCGAACAGCGTCAGCACGTTGATCGAGAACCCGAGCAGCCACAGCACGGCGAAGGTGCCGATGATCGAGACCGGCACCGCGATCAGCGGGATCAGCGAGGCGCGCCAGGTCTGCAGGAACAGCACCACGACGATCACCACCAGCGCGATCGCCTCCAGCAGCGTCTCGATCACCGACTCGATGGAATCGCGCACGAACACGGTCGGGTCGTAGACCACCGACCAGCGCACGTCCTCCGGGAAGCCGCCCTCGAGTTCCAGCATGCGCTGGCGGATCGCGTCCGAGAGGGCGATGGTGTTGGCGCCGGGGGCCTCGAAGATGGCGATCGCGGCCGCGTCCTCGTTGTTGAGCAGCGACTTGATCGCGTAGGTGCTGGCGCCGAGCTCGACCCGCGCGACGTCCTTGAGGCGCGTGAGCTCGATGCCCTCGGCCTTCAGCACGATCTCGCCGAAGGCCTCGGGCGTGGCGAGCCGGCCCTGCGCGTTGACCGAGATCTGCATGACCGAGCCCGCGGGCGTCGGCGGGCTGCCGATGCTGCCGGCGGAGACCTCGACGTTCTGCTCGCGGATGGCGGCGATGATGTCGCTGGCGGAGAGCCCGCGCGCGGCGGCCTTGGCCGGGTCGATCCACACGCGCATCGCATAGTTGCCGATGCCGAAGGCCAGCGCCTGGCCGACGCCCGGCAGGCGCGCGAGCTCGTCGCGCACCCGCAGGTTGGCGAAGTTCGACAGGTAGAGCGCGTCGTAGGTCTTGTTGGGCGAATCCAGGTGCACGACCATGGTCAGGGTCGGCGAGGCCTTGACGGTCGTCACGCCAAGCTGGCGCACCGCCTCGGGCAGCCGCGGCAGCGCCTGCGCCACGCGGTTCTGCACCTGCATCGCGGCCAGGTCGATGTTGGTGCCGCCCTTGAAGGTGATGCTGAGCTGCATGGCGCCGTCGGCGCTCGACGTCGACTTCATGTAGATCATGTTCTCGACGCCGTTGATCGCCTCCTCCAGCGGCCCGGCGACGGTGTCGGCGATGGTGCGCGGGTTGGCACCCGGGTAGTTCGCGGTCACCGCGACCGAGGGCGGCACCACGTCGGGGTACTCGCTGATCGGCAGGTTCGGGATCGCGATCAGGCCGGCCACCAGGATCAGCGCCGACAGCACCGTCGCGAGGATCGGGCGGTCGATGAAGATCCGCGAGAAATCGGTGTGCTTGGACATCGCGGATCAGCCTGCGGCGGGGGCCTGCGCGGGCGCTGGCGGCGGCAGGTTCGGCTGGTCCATCGGCACGTCGCGCGGGTTCACCGGCTGGCCGGGGAAGAAGATCTTGCGCATGCCGTTGACGATGACCTTGTCGCCGGGCTCGAGGCCGGACTGCACCACGCGCAGCGACTCGACGTGCGGCCCGAGCACGACGTCGCGCCGCTCGGCGGAGTTGTTCGCGCCCAGCACGTAGACGTAGCGGCGGTCCTGGTCGGTCAGCACCGCCTGCTCGTGAATGAGGAGCGCTTTCTCCTGCGAGCCGCCCAGCAGGCGCACGCGCGCGAACAGGCCTGGCGTGAATACGCCGTCCGGATTCGGCAGCACCGCGCGCGCGCGGATCGTGCCGGTCGCGGGATCGAGCGCGTTGTCGAGGAAATCCATCTCGCCCTGGTGCGGGAAGCCGTCCTCGTTGGCGAGGCCGACCAGCACGGGATTGCGCGTGTCGCGCGAGCTGCCGCGCGAGCCATTGCGGGCGAGTTCCTGGTAGCGCAGGTAGGCGCGCTCGTCGCCGGTGAAGGTGACGTAAACGGGATCGACCGAGACCAGCGTGGTCAGGAGCGTCTGGTTCGCGTTGACCACGTTGCCGGGCTTCACGAGTGCGACGCCGGCGCGGCCCGCGAAAGGCGCGGTGACGCGCGTGAAGCCGAGGTCGAGCTCGGCGCGGGCGAGGCGGGCGTTGGCTGCCAGCAGGTCGGCATCGGCCTGCTGCGCCTCCATGCGCCGGGCGTCCAGCTCGCCCTGCGACACCGCGCGGGCGGCAATCAGCTGCTCGGCGCGG
>CAZYPM010000172.1:2794-3945 GCA_964649205.1 uncultured Steroidobacteraceae bacterium | reverse complement strand
ACGTTGCCGGCGATGCCGGCGCCGACGATGGCGACCTTCATTACGGCAGCTCGCGCGGCGGGCGGCGGTGGGAGTCGCGCACGGACGCCGGCACGGGCCGCAGGTCGCGGACGATGCCGAGCGCGGCGAGCAGCCGCAGCAGGTACCAGGAGACGTCGAGCTCCCACCAGTAGAAGCCCTGGCGCGCCGCGGCGGGGTAGCGGTGATGGTTGTTGTGCCAGCCCTCGCCGAGCGTCAGCAGCGCGAGCCAGGCGTTGTTGCGCGAGTCGTCTTTCGTCGCGTAGCGGCGCGACCCGAAGCGGTGCGCGAGCGAGTTGATCGTGAAGGTCGCGTGCCACAGCGCGACGGTCGAGATGCAGAAGCCCCAGACCAGCAGTTGCCAGCCATCGGTGCCAAGGGCGGGGGCCGCGGCGGCGAGCCATTCGCCCGCCAGGAACAGTAGCAGCGCGAGCGCCGCGGGCACGGCGGCATCGAAACGGTCGAGCCAGCGCAGTTCCGGGTAACGCGCGAGGTCGGGCACGAGCGCGAGGCGCGTGGCGAAGTTCTCGCGCGCCAGGAACCAGCCGACGTGGCTCCAGAGGAAGCCGTGCTCGCCCGGCGAGTGCGGATCCTCCGGGCGGTCCGCGCGCGCATGATGGTGGCGGTGGTGCGCGGCCCACCACAACGGGCCGCGCTGTGCCGCGCTCGCGCCCAGCAGCGCAAATGCGAACTGGGCCACGCGCGAGGTGCCGAAGGCGCGGTGCGAGAAGTACCGGTGATAGAAGGCGGTGATGGCGAACATGCGCAGCACGAACAGCGCCGCGGCGACGGTGACGGCCGTGGCCGAGACCCCCGTCCAGATCGCGCCGAGGCAGCCGAGATGCACCAGCACGAAAGGCGCCACGCGCGGCCAGTCGATGCGGCGCGGGTCGCCGTCGGCCGTTGCCGCGACGGCCGCGCCGCTGTCGAACCAGCGGCGCAGCGCGAGGCCGATGCGCGGGCCCTTCAAGGCGCGGCCTCCCAGCGCTGCGGCACCTTGCGGACTTTCGACACCTCGTAGCCCTGGGCCTCGAGGAAGGCGAGGATGCGCGCATAGTCGGCGTCGGGGATCGAGGGCTGTCGGGCCATGATCCAGACGAAGTCGCGTGCCTGCCGGCCGATCACGGTCTGCG
>CAZYPM010000172.1:0-2694 GCA_964649205.1 uncultured Steroidobacteraceae bacterium | reverse complement strand
GTCGGGATGTTGGCGATCACGTACCAGTCGCCCATGAAACGCTCGAGGTCCACGTCCTGCGCGAGCGCGAGCGGCGGGTGCTCCTCGCCGCGGCAGCCGGCCAGCAGCAGTGCGGCGATCAGGATCGGGCGTGCGAGCATCGGGATTTCCGCCTTCATTGCAGTTCGTAGCGCAGCCGCCGGCCGCCTTCGGCCAGCGCCTCGAGCGCGACCCAGCGCCCGTCGGCGTACCAGAGATCGATCGAGAGATCCGGCCCGCTGATGCGGTGCCGGGATGCGGGCCGCAGCTGTCCGCGCACCAGGACGGTCTCCTGGCCCCGGGGCGTCACCTGGACCGGCACCAGTTCACCGGTCTGGCTGTTCAGCAGCCGCTCGGCCTGCAGGATGCGCGGGTCCCAGTACGCGAAGCTCATGACGCAGCCGTCGTGCAGGTCGATTCCGGCAGGGCCGGTCACTGCGAGCCGGCCGCCCTGCGATTGCGCGTTCACGGCGATGCGCTCGCCATTGGTCTCGGTGCGCGAGGCGAGCGATTGCAGGCAGCCGTCCTGCCAGCGCTCGACCGCTTCGTGCACGTAGCGGTAGGCACTGATGAACAGCACGCGAACGTCGAACTGCGCCTCGCTCCTGAGCACCACGCCCTCGCCGGCACCCGCGAGCGTGAAGCGGTGGCGGCCGATCTCGCGGCCATCGAGCAGCACGCGGAAGTCCCAGTCGCCGGTGGCGGCGAGTGACGGCGGCGTTCCCGCGATCAGCAGGAAGAGGGCGGCAAGCAGGCGCATCAGGACTCCCGCAGAGGGCCGGGGAAGAAGGCGCGGGTGCGCCGGACGTAGTCGCGGTAGGCGGGCCGGCGTTCGCCGATGTCTTTTTCCAGCAGCGTGACGCCGGAGACCCGGAGCAGCAGCACGGACATCAGCAGCGGCGAGAACATGGTCCACCAGCCGCCGGCGCCCGCTGCGACCAGGTAGAGGCCCCACCACACGCAAAACTCTCCGAAGTAGTTCGGGTGACGGCTGTAGCGCCACAGCCCGCGGTCCATGACGCGCCCGGCCTGGGCCGGGTCCGCCTTGAAGCGCGAGAGCTGCAGGTCGGCAACGGACTCGTAGACGATGCCGAACGCGGCCAGCACCGCGCCCGCCCAGTCGAACGGGTTGAGCGGGGCGGTGCTCGCGATCGCCGCCGCCAGCGGCGCCGCGATCAGCCAGGCGAGCACCGCCTGCAGCCCGAACACCAGGTACAGGCTCTTCCAGGCGAATCCCGGCTCGTTGCGCGCGCGGATCGCACGGTAGCGATGGTCTTCCGGGGCGTTCCAGTTGCGCGCGGCGAGATAGGCGGAAAGCCGCAGTGCCCAGGCCACCGTGAGCACGAGGGCGAGCCAGCCGCGCGGACCCGGCTCGGCCTGGAGCGCGAAGACTGCCGCCGCGAGCAGCAGGAACAGCGACCAGAACACGTCCACCAGTCCGGCGTTGCGTCGCGCCGTCGCGATCGCCCACGCGACCAGCGCGAGGCCGGCGATGGCGGGCAGGGCGGCGAGCCAGAGGGCGACGACGGGGCTCATCGCGGCGCGTACCCGTCGAGGCGTCGCGCGGCGGCGAACAGCAGCGGGCACAGGACGAGCCAGCCGGCGGCAATGGCGACGAGTGCGGGGCCTGTTTCGATGAACTCGACGGCGCCCAGCTTGCCGCCCGCGTAGTAGGCCGCCGGCCCCCCGATCGCACCGAACAGCGCCGCCACCAGCAGCCGTGAGCGCAGCAGCCGCATCGAGACGTTGAGCGTGGTCGCAAAATTGGCCCACAGCGCAACCATCCACACGGGTGCCGTGCCGGCGACCAGCATGCCGCTGTCGAAGCGCAGCCAGCCGGCCTGCACGATCAGCGTCTCGAAGATGGCGCCGGCCACGACTGCCAGTGCCAGCAACGCCAGTTCAGGCAGCGGGCGGGCGGCACGCGCCAGGTGAACGGCCGCAACGACGGCGACGGCCAGCACGCCGACCCAGGGCAGCTCGCGGGCCGCGCCCAGCACGGCCGCGAACCAGCCGGCCTGGAACAGCAGCGCGTTGGTGATGACGGTCAGGAATGGCATGGGCGGTGGCTCGGGTCAGCGCGCCGGGCGCTCGAACAGGTAATGGGACACCCACCATTCCTGGCCATTGCGGAACCCGAAGAGCTCCGCGCAGGCCATGAAGAAGATGCGCCAGCGCTGCAGCCACTGTTCGGCCTGCGCCTCCCCGTAGCAGCGGGCGAGCACCGGCAGCGCTTCGCTGCGGCGCGCATCGAGGTTGTCCAACCAGGCATTTGCCGTGCGTTCGTAGTGCCGTCCGTCCCAGCGCCAGCGCCCGAGCAGCGAGAGCGCGCCCTGGAATCGCAGCGCCAGGTCGTCGGAGGGCATCATCCCGCCGGAGAAGAAGTGCCGGCCCATCCAGTCCGATGGCCCCCGGTCTAGGAACAGGTAGGGCGTGCTGCGATGGCAGAACACGTGCATGAAGAAGCGCCCGCCCGGCACCAGCCAGCCGTGCACGCGCGCGAACATGGCGCGCCAGTTGCGCATGTGCTCGAACATCTCGACCGACACGACCCGGTCGAAGCGCGCTCCGGCGTCGAATCCGTTCATGTCGGCCGTGAGGACCCGCACATTCGCAATCCCGCGGCGCGCGGCTTCCGATTCGATCCAGGCCCGTTGCGAGCGGGAATTCGAGACC
>CAZYPM010000171.1:0-3956 GCA_964649205.1 uncultured Steroidobacteraceae bacterium | reverse complement strand
CCTGCGCTCGGGCAGCGTGAGCGACCGCATCCTCGCGATCCGCACGCTCGGCAACCTGCGCGACGCTTCCGCGTGGAAGGAGCTGCAGGAGCAGCTGGTCTCGGAGAACTCGCTGGTGTCGTTCTACGCGGCCGCGGCGCTGGTTTCGATCGATGCGCCGCGCGCCATGCCCGGCATCATGCGCGAGCTGTCCGAGCGCGAGAGCTGGCCCGCCGAGGCCATGGCGCGGCTGCTGACGGATGCCGGCGCGGAGATCGCGCGCGAGCCGATCCGCGCGCTGATGTTGTCGCTGGCGCCGGACAAGGTGCCGCCGCTGTTGCCGTGGCTGTCGCATGTGGACGCCGTGCTCGGCAGCGAGGTCGCGGTGGAGCTGCTGCATCGCAACCCGGAGCACGTCGGCATCGTCTCCGCGGCGCTGCCGGTGGTGCAGGACCCCGCGTTGCTGCCGGAACTCGCGCGCTACGCGGATTCCGCGAGTGCGCAGGTGCGCGAGCACCTGGCCGAGACGCTGGGCCGGCTTGGCGCGCTCGACCAGGAAGAGCTGCTGGTGCGGCTGATGGGCGACCGCGTGTGGTGGGTGCGCTACCGCGCGGCGCAGGGGCTGCTGAAACTCAAGGGTATGGACGACGCGCGGCTGCTGGCGGTGCGCGCGCGGCTCACCGATCGCTACGCGGCCGACATGTTCGAGCAGGCGGTGGCGGAGGCGTCGCTGCCATGAGCGGGCGCGGGTTCCTGGCCGCGGTGCAGTGGGGCTTCCTCGGCTACTTCATCATCCTGAACGTGATCTACCTCGGGCTCGCGTTCATCGCGCTGCACGGCCTGCGCCGCTACATGCGCGGCGCCAGCGCGGCCGAGCGCGTGTACTCGCACCTGCAGATCCCGATCTCGCTGGTGGTGCCGGCCTACAACGAGGAGGGCACGATCGCGACCTCGGTGCGGGCGCTGCTGCAGCTGCGCTACCAGCACTTCGAGGTGATCATCGTCAACGACGGATCGAAGGACGGCACGCTGGAGGTGCTGAAGCGCGAGTTCCGGCTGCAGCCCTTTCCCGAGGCCTACCGCGTGCAGATCAAGACCCAGCCGGTGCGCGGCATCTACCGTTCGCAGACCTACCCGAACCTGCGCGTGATCGACAAGGAGAACGGCGGCGGCAAGGCGGACGCGACCAATGCCGGCATCAACTCGGCGCGCTTTCCGCTGATCTACGCGGGCGACGCGGATTCGGTGCTCGATCCGCACAGCCTGGAACACGTGGTGCGGCCCTTCCTCGAGAATCCGCGCACGGTCGCCTGCGGCGGCACGGTGCGCATCATCAATGGCTGCACCGTGCGCGGCGGCGTGCTCGAGAAGGTCGGCCTGCCGAGGAATCCGCTCGCGCTGGTCCAGGTGGTCGAGTACCTGCGCGCTTTCCTCGGCGGGCGGCTCGGCTGGAGCGCGGTGAACGGGCTCTTGATCGTGTCCGGCGCGTTCGGCGTGTTCCACCGCGAGACGGTGGTGGCGGCGGGCGGATTCCGGGCCGACGTGATCGGCGAGGACATGGAGCTGGTGGTGCGCCTGCACCGCACGCTGTCGGCGCGCGGCGCGCGCTACAAGGTGACCTTCGTGCCGGACCCGGTGTGCTGGACCGATGCGCCGGAGGACCTGGGCACGCTCGCGCGGCAGCGCAAGCGCTGGCAGCGCGGTCTCGCGGAGAGCCTGACGGTGAATCGCGGGCTGTGCTTCGCGCGCGGCAGCGGCACCGCCGGCTGGCTCGCGTTCCCGTACTTCGTGATCTTCGAGCTGCTGAGCCCGGTGATCGAGGTCGGCGGCCTGCTGGTGATGGCGGTCGCCTTCGCGCTCGGGATGATGAATGGGACCGGGTTTCTCGCGTTCGTCGCGGCGGCTTTCGCGCTCGGCGTGATGCTGTCCGCGACCGCGATCCTGCTCGAGGAGCTGTCGTTCCACACCTACCCGAAGGCGCGGCACGTGCTGGTGCTGTTCGTGGTGTCCATCCTCGAGAACTTCGGCTACCGCCAGCTCATTTCCTTCTGGCGCCTGCAGGCGCTCATCGCCTGGATCCTCGGCCGCCCGATCCACTGGGGCGTCATGAAACGCAAAGCCGACTGGCAAGCCTAAATGGTGTCAGACACCTTTTCTGCAGTGCCAAAAAGGTGTCAGACACCATTCTTGCCAGGGCGACCTCTTGATCGGCGCGGCAGCTTCTGGCCCGTATCGGCTTCGAGCTTTTCCACGAACTCATCCGAGCCGCAAGGGAGGCTGTGAGTTGCGCAGTCCCGCAGTGCCTGCAGCACGACCGGGTCGTCTGCCTCCGCGAGCCACTTCGACCAGTCGCTGATGCCAGCGAATTGCTGATCCCAAAGTGGATGGCAGCCCAGGACACGGTCGCTTCGCAGTCCACAATGGGCCGCCGCACTCGACCACGGGTATTCCTCAGCGCACGCGACGAGCGCGGCGCGAACGGGGTTGCGCTCGACGTACCTGACAGCGGCGCGGAAATGGTGCTCATCCAGTGGCGATGAGAAATATCGCGCCTGCCAGAGGTGCCCGGACCATTCGTTGCTACGGTTGATACGCCGAGCGAAGCGGGTATGCAGCGCCTGCAGCAGTAGCGGGAGTGCCTCCCTGGTGTGTGGCACGAGCACCAGATGCACGTGGTTGGTCATCAGGCAGTAGGCCAGGATTGCGACGTCGTGCTCGTTGCTGTATTCGCGCAGCCAATGCAGGTAGATCAGGTAGTCCGCGCGCTCGAAGAAGACCTGCCCTCGGCGATTGCCCCTTTGGGTCACATGATGAGGCACGCCTGCGCAGATGATGCGTGGTGGTCGTGGCATGTGACGACGGTAACGCCGCGGTCGTGAGTTCGCCTCGCGCAAATCAAGCGCATTTGACCAAAAGGTGTCAGACACCTTTTTGGCACTGCAGAAAAGGTGTCAGACACCTTTCTAGAGGAACCAGGCCAGTGCGGTCAGGCCGGTCAGGAGCGCGGCGCTGAAGGCGAGCACCACCGGTCGCCAGCCGGCCTCACGCACGTGCGCGAAAGTGACCCCAAGCCCGATGGCGGCCATGCCGACCAGCAGCAGCCACTCGGAAGCGGCCTGTCCGGCGGCGAGGAACTGCCTCCAGTGGCCGGCCAGCTCGCCGTTCCCACCGGCGACCGCATCACCCGCCGTGCGCAGCGCCACGAGCAGGATGAACCAGATCACGAACGCCGGCAGCGCCTTGCGCCGCAGGCCCTCGGGCCGCTCGCCGGAAGCGCCCGTGTCCCGCGTGCTCAGCCAGGCTGCGACAGGCACGAGCAGCAGCAGCCCCAGCGTGCGCAGAAACTTCGTGAGGCCGGCGACCGCGACCGCATCCGGTGCCGCGTGCATTTCCGCGTAGATCATCGCCGCGCCGATCACCTGCGAGGTATCGTGGATGGACGCGCCGAAGAACATCCCCGCCCGCCGCACGTCGTCACCGAACAGCGCGCCCGCGACCCACGGATAGCTCATCATGGCGATGGACCCGAACAGCACGACGCAGGTCATCGCGATGCCGATGTCCGCCTTGCGCGCACGCAGCAGTGGCGCCGTTGCGATGATGGCGGTGCAGCCGCAGATCGCGGTGCCGGCGGCGAGCAGCCGGCGCATGGTCGGCTCCACGCCCAGCGCGCGACCCAGGAAAATCGCGGAGCCGATGGCGACCGCGACACAGGACAGCACGATCGGAATCGCGATCACCGAGACGTCGGCGAGTACCAGAAGCGTGAGGCGCAAGCCGATCAGTGCAATGCCGATGCGCAGCAGCGTCTGGCCCGCGTACTCGAGCCCCGGCTCGGCCCAGGCGCCGATGCCGATCAGGTTTCGCCACAGCACGCCGGCCGCGATGGCGACCAGCGTGGGACTCACGGCATCGCCGGTCGCGTGGTAGATGAAGCGCGCCGCGACTGCGAGCGCTATCGCGAAGGCGAGGCCGGG
>CAZYPM010000170.1:0-3978 GCA_964649205.1 uncultured Steroidobacteraceae bacterium | reverse complement strand
CGACATCGCCCGCCTCGAGAACGACCTCGCCGACAAGCTGGGCGCGACCGTCGAGCTGCAGCACCGCGCCGGCGGCAAGGGCAAGCTGGTCATCAGCTACCACAGCCTGGACGAGCTGGACGGGATCCTCGCGCACATCCGCTAGCCGCGGGCGCGCCAAAGCAGGGGAGACAGATGCGTCGCGGTGTTCCGGTAGTGGTGACCGCGGTGCTGGCCTGCCTTGGGTTCCTGCCTGGCGTCGCGTTCGCGCAGCAGGATGCGCCGCCGGAAGAAGCGGATCCCTGCAACCCGGACGACCCCGACGATCCGGACTGCATCCGATCGAATATCCACATCATCGGCGCGGGCGGCGGCGGTGCAGGCGGCTTCACTTTCAACTGGAACGGCCCGGGCCGCCTCGACTACGGTGTCTACGACCATGGCTGCATCAACTACGAGGACGAGTTCCGCCGTCTCGTCATCGCGAACCAGTCGCTGATCGGTTCGGTCGCCCCAAGGAACGTTGCCTGGAGCGAGATGCTCGCGACGCTGGAAGCACGGGTCGCGCAACTCGGCGACGTCGGCGTGGCATCCGAAACGCCGCTCGTGCTGGCCGAGCCCGAGGTCGCCCTCGCCCAGCTCTTCGCCGCCGTGAAACGCGCCCCGGACGACGGCGGGCTGCTCTTCAACTTCGCGGCGTTGCTGAGCCGCAGCGGCCTGCCGAACGAGGCGCTCGCGGTGATCGAGCGGATCCGCCGGCTGCCCGCGCCGCCCACCTTGCCGCTCGGCGTGAACAGCACAGCCGCGATCGACTACCAGACGGGCTATGCCGAGATGCTGCGCGGCAATCTCGCCGCGGCGAAGGCAAGCCTGCAGGGCGTGATTGGCCGCGAGCCCTTCATCAACGAGGCCTCGCATGCACTGGCGCTGATCCAGGCGCATGAAGGGAGCTCCGCGGCGCAGCAGACCTACATCGGAGGCATGTGGCGCTTCAAGCCGAAGTTCCTCGTGGTCTGCGGCGAAGGCAGCGCCGACGTGCGCCCGCCCGTGGACGACATGTATGACACGTCGATGGGCAAGGACGCGAAGCTCGTCGAGTTCTGGCATCCGGAGATTGCGACTGAACTGAAGCCGTTCTACGAGCAGATGGGCGCGCTGGGGCAATCGCGGCAGGCGATCTTCGAGCCGCTCAAGCAACGCATGATCGCGATGGGTGACAACCCGCGCTTCGCCGGCGGCACGGAAGATCCCTACGACGCCTGGGCCGAAAAGCTGAAGCAACTCATCGACGGCCTCGACGAGAACGAGCCTTACATCCTGCAGCAGCGGGAGAAGCTCGAGCGGGCGATCAGGTCTGCGGAACGCGTTGCCGGCGAGAACCAGGGCTTCGTGCTCGAACGCATCGTTCAGCTCTCCGTGCAACCCGGCAACCACTGCCCGGAGATCAGGAGCCTGATCTCGAACGGCATCCGCGGCGTGAAGCCGCACGCCGAACGCGTGGAGGCCGAGCATCGGGCTTACGCGCAGGCCTGGTACAGGATGGCGACCGGGCTTGCCTCCAACATCGGCGACGCAGAGTGGTACGAGTACGCCGAAGTCCCGCTGCGCGCCGAGATCGAGGCCACGAACCTCGGCATGCTGGCCCAGATGATGACGTACTACGCCTTCCCCGCCGACCCCGTCAAGGAATGCCCGGAGGAATTCGTGCCGATGTTCGCCGCGCAGGTGCCGCCGGCCGAACCCGCGGATGCGTGCAAGGAATTGTTCGGCAACCTGAAGTTCAAGCATTCGATCAAGCCGCCGAAGGGCGCGCCGGGACCCACGCACGACATCGAGATCGGCTGCGACAAGATCAAGGTGGACAGCAAGTACGACGTCGTCAACGTCTCGCATGGCCCGCTCGCGCTCTCGATGGGCGGGCGCTTTTCCGGCGAGTTCACGCGCGGGAAGGGATTCAGCATGTTCGCGGGCGTCGGCGCCGAGGCAAAGGCCTTCGGGGCGAGCGGGGGCGTCCGGGCCGGCGCATTCGTCGAAGGCGACTACAATGGCCTCACCGCCGCTGGCGGGCGCGTGATTCCGACGCGTGCGGACGGATCCAGCGAGCCCATGGACTTCAACCTGCTGCCGAAACCGACGCCAGCGCCGCGCGGGCCGCCGCTTCGGAAGTTCTACGCGCCGCCCTGAATCGGGTCCCCTTGACAGCTTCCCGTCCGCAGGCGCATACCACGCTCACCCCGGTACATGTCACAAACCAACAGATTGGGGATACGCATGAACAAACTCTGGCAAGGCGGCGCCGCAGCCGCCGCTACCTTCCTGTTGCTCGCGCTGACGCCCGTCCGCGCGGACGCGCCAGGCATCCTCTGGCAGACCACCTCGCAGATGGTCATGGAAGGCCTGCCCTTCAGCCCGCCGCCGACCACGCTCAAGCTCTGCAAGTCCGCGCAGTGGAACCAGCCGCCGCCGGGCGGCGATCCGAGCTGCGTGACCTCGAACTACCAGCGGGTCGGCAACAAGGCCACGTGGACGATGCAGTGCAGCGGCCAGATGCCGATGACCGGCACCGGCGAGATGACTTTTGCCGCCGACGGCTCCTACACGGGCGTGATCAATGCGATGGCCGACGGCATGGCCATGAAGATCGTGCTGTCCGGCAAGAAAATCGGCACCTGCGACCAGCCGATCGACTGAGGTAGCCAGCATGAAAGCGCGATTCTTTGTGACGGCAATCGTCGCCGGGCTCGCCTGCGCGCCCGCGATTAATGCGCAGGCGCCGGCGAAGCCAGCAGGCCCGTGGGCCAAGGTGCCCGCGCTGCCAACCGCCTGTTACACCGGCCAGGACGGCTGGTCGGAGAGAAACAGCGCGGCGCTCGAAGCCGTGCAGCAGGCGCACTACAAGCAGAACGACGTCAACGACGGCATCCGCCAGAAGCTCACGGAGCGGCAGAGCGAGGATCCGATGGCCCTGGCGCAGGCCATGACGCAGGCGATGCTGAACGACCCGCAGAAAGCGCAGCAGTACATGCAACAGATGACGCAGCAGGGTCAGCAGGCGCAGATCGAAGTGCCCGAGCAGCAGGAGAAGGAACAGCAGCTCGATGCCGAGGCCAAGGCGATCATCAAGCAGTACGAAGCGGCGCTCACGAAGGCGCGCGCGCCGGGCGAGGCGCTCTGGGCGGCGCTCAGGAAGAAACTGGAGCTTGCGCCGGATGCGCGTCACCCGGGCGAGATGGGCGTGCCCGACTGGGCCTGGCAGGAATGGGACGTCATTCAACGCGAAAGGGACCGCGCCTATGTGGCGAACTGCGCGACCTGGTTCGGGACGGCCGGGCCGATTCACGCCTATATGAAGCGTTACAAGGACTACCTGGTCCAGGAGCGCATTCCCTACGAGCGACGGCTGATGGATGATCCGCTGCTCGAGCAGTACAGGATGCTGGAAATCCCGATGGAAGGCTGGCGCACTACGACGGATTACGAGGCGGCGGAGGACTACATGAACCGGGCCGCCGGGATGTTCGGCATCCGGCTTTCCGAGCCGCGCTGCAAGAACTCGAGCCTCTGCGATTAGAAATGGGGACGCATCCCATTGACTGGATGTAAATGGATGCGTCCCCTTTAGATAGTTTCCCTTAACGGAGCTTCAGAACCTCCGTTTGTTCGCTTCCGGCCGCCCCTCCAGAGTGTCACCCACTGGAGGAGCGAACCATGTACGAAGCAAGCACCTACGGAATCCATCGGAACCTGAGCGCCGTCCTGGCGGCGGCCATCGTGGCAGTCAGCGGGCTGGTCTGGGACCGCGCCCACCTGGCCTCGGCCCCGGAGGGGACCGTCGAGGTCGGCGAGCTGGCGCTGATCGACGCCCCGATCGTGGCCGCAGCGCAGCCGGCGGCCATCGTCGAGGCACTTCCCGAGATCGTGGTCACCGCGAGGAAGGCGTGAAGCCATGGCCCATCCGGTCCACGACCTACTCAGGCGTTTCCTGGGAACCGAGCAGTT
>CAZYPM010000169.1:0-4023 GCA_964649205.1 uncultured Steroidobacteraceae bacterium | reverse complement strand
CGCCTGCTGCAGTTCGCCGACTTCCCCAGCGCGGACGTCCTGGGCCCGGACGCCAGCGAGGAGCAGATCAAGGCGCTGATCGAGCGTCACGGCGCGGTCTTCGTCAAGCCGCTGTTCAAGGGCGGCGTCGGCAAGAAGGGCAAGGCCGGCCTCATCGGCCGCGCCAGGGACCTGCGCACCGCGCTGGCCGAGAAGGAGCGCCTGTACTTCGTCGAGCACCGCCACGGCCACCAGGTGGCGAAGGCCAACGGCGTCACCTTCGAGGGCGCAGTGCCGGCCGAGCACGAGGTCTATTTCTCGATCACCGACTCGACCGAGTTCCGCGCCCCGACCATGACCCTGACCCATCGCGGCGGCGTCGACATCGAGGAGCTCGACAAGTCGCAGGTCGCGCGCGTGCCTTTCGATCCGCTCACCGGCCTGAAGGCCTTCGTCGTCGCCAACGCGCTCGCCGACATCGGCGCACCCAAGCAGATCATCTCGCCGCTGGTGCAGCACCTGCCGCGGCTGTGGGAGCTGTACCACGACTTCGGCATGACCACCCTCGAGCTCAACCCGATCCGCATGCGCCCCGACCGCCGCGGCCGGCTCACGCCGGTGGCCTGCGACTTCAAGTGCGGCTTCGACCGCGACGATCCACGCTGGCACCGGCTCAACCTGCCCGCCCACCTGTTCGCGGTGGACTACTCGGATTTCGAGCAGGAGATCAACCAGTTGCGCAC
Source organism: uncultured Steroidobacteraceae bacterium (assembly GCA_964649205.1). Classification (GTDB taxonomy): domain Bacteria; phylum Pseudomonadota; class Gammaproteobacteria; order Steroidobacterales; family Steroidobacteraceae; genus SCUD01. The sequence goes on along the minus strand of CAZYPM010000169.1, from coordinate 3,301 downwards.
CCACCAGGGCCAGAGCGACGTCTACGTGATCAACGCCGGCGGCACCATCCTCGCCCCCACCTTCGGCGGCGGCGCCAATTCGCTGGTCACCGAGATGCTCGGCGACGACGCCATCATCTCGTCCGACTTCGGCGGCAACCCGCCCTACGAGAAGATGAAGTCGGTCGCCTCGATCTGCTTCAAGCACTGGCTGCGCCAGTCCAACGTGCTCTTCATCATCGGCGGCAAGTCCAACAACACCGACATCCACGAGACCTTCCGCGCCATGGCCGACGCCTTGCGCGAGCACTTCGGCAGCCATGGGCCGACGCCGCTCTACGTCGTCGCCGGCCGCGGCGGGCCGAACCTGGTGCGCGGCATGGGCGTGCTGCGCGACACCTGCGAGGCGCTCGGCCTGCCCTACCGCCTGTTCGGCTTCGATTCGGCGATGAGCGAGGTGGTCGACTACGCGCGCGAGGCCAACGAATGGATGAAGGCGGGCGGACGCGACGCCGTCGCCGCGCATCTGGGGCTCGCCCCCGCGGCCACCGCCGCCTGAGCCCCGACACCCCCGATTCCAAGGAGACAGCCATGTACCAACAAGGCGTTGGTGATTTCAAGTATTACGTGGGCATCAGTTCGCTGGCCCAGATCGCGACCCGGCACGACCGGGTGTGCGTGCTCAACATCCTCGGCGGCGAATCGAGCGAGGTCACCCCGGTCGGCCACGCCTGGTCGGGCGGCAACGTGGTGTTCGGCACCTCGCCCGGCCGCCGCGGCCAGGTGCTGGAGACCGCGCTCGGCAACATTCCGGTCTACAACAGCGTGCGCGAGGGCCTCGACGACGGCCACCGCTTCAACTGCGGCGTGGTCTATCTGCCGCCCTCGGCGGCGCGCGACGGCGTGGCCGAGCTGATCCGGGTGAATCCGGAGCTGAAGAAGGTCTTCATCATCACCGAGAAGATCTCGGTGCATGACGCGCGCGAGATCCGCGCCATGGGCCAGCAGCACGGCATCGACATCTTCGGCGCCAACTGCCTCGGGGTGGCCGATTCGTGGAACCAGGTGCGCATCGGCGGCGCGCTGGGCGGTGACAACCCGTCGGACACGCTGCGCCGCGGCTCGATCGCGGTGCTGTCGAACTCGGGCGGCTTCACCACCACCATCGCCCAGTACCTGCGCATGGCGGGCTGGGGCACGACCACGCTGGTCTCCAGCGGCAAGGACGTCTACATCCACTACGCCGCGCCGGAGTTCGCCTTCGCGCTCGCCAACGACGCGCGCAGCAAGGCCGCGGTGCTGTATTGCGAGCCCGGCGGCTACTACGAGCGCGACGCCGAATTCACCAAGCCGGTGGTGGCCTGCGTGGTCGGACGCTGGAAGTCACGCCTCACGCGCGCGGTCGGCCATGCCGGCGCGATGGCCGGCGGCGAGGACGATGCCGCCGCCAAGGAACGCTGGTTCATGGACAAGTTCGGCGTCGACGGCCTGTACACGCCGGACAAGCCGGTGTTCTCGGCGAAGGGCGCGGTGGTCACCAACATCGCCCACATTCCCGCTGCGCTCACCGCGGTGATGCGTGCCAACGCCACCCTGCCCGACTTCGAGCCCGAAGGCACGATGGAGCTCAAGCCCTGGTTCGGCGCCAACCTCGGCATCGCCCTGCCGCCGCAGCTCGACCTGCCGGTGGTGCCGGCGATCGAACCCTACCGCAGCCAGATCGCACGGCTGGCCGAACAGGTCGGCGCGGTGTTCCCGCGCGAGACGATGAAGGACGCCTCGGGCGCCTCGCAGATGGACCCTGCGACCCAGGTCTCCAGTCTGCACGGGGTGAGCATGCTCGAGGCCGCGCGCCGCCCGCTCGAGGCCAACCTCGGCCTGGCCCTGCTGCGCGAGGCCGGCGGCGACAACGACCGCAAGCTGATCGCGGTGGCGGTCGGCGCCCACCTCAACCTCCATGGCGACCCCGCGCTCGCCGCCGCGGAGGCCGCGCGCGCCGCCGGCAACGCGCCCAACGCGGTGCTCGCCGCCGCCATGGCGATCGTAGGCCCCCGCCGCGCCGAGCGCGCGCGCACGATCGCCGCCACGCTGATCGAGCGCCTGCACGCCGCCGGCGTGCGTGACGCGCTCGACGAAGACTTCGACTGCCGCGCGCTCGCCGACAACGCCGACCTGATTACCCTGGTACGTTCCCCGGCGCCCGACGCCCGCGCCGAGGCGATGCTCGCCGGCCTGGCGGCGCGCGGCGCGCGCTCGGTGGCAGTGCGCCTGCTGCAGCACGCCGGCGTGCCCCTGAGTGCCGATGCCGTGCTCGCCGCGATCACCACCACGCTCGCCTGGGGGCCCCTGATGCGCAAGCGCGTGTCGCGCCTGAGCGCCGAGAGCCTGCCATGGTGGATGCAACTGGTCGGCACGCTGATCGGCGCCTCGGCCCCGGCCGCGCAGCACGAGGCCGGCCGCTTCTGCGGCATCGACGAGGCCGAGCTGCTCGGTGGCGGTTCGCTCACCGCGCTCGCCTGCCAGGCCCTGCTCGGCCGCGCGCCGCAGCCGGCCGACCTGTTCGCCTACCAGACCCTGGTCGGCATCCTGCTCAGCAACGGCCCCGGCACCATCTCCGCCCAGGGCGCCAAGGGCGCGGTCTCGGCCGACGGCCCGGAAACGCCACAGCGCGTGCAGCTCAACAAGGCGGTCATCGGCTTTCTCACCCACACCGGCTACGCCCATGGCGGCAACGGCTTCGAGGGGGTGCAGTTCCTGATCGAGCAGTTCCGCGACAGCGGACTCGACGACCCGGCGGCCGCCCACGGCCTCGACGTCGCCGCGCTGGCGCGCCACTGCGCCGAGGACTACGCGCGCTACAAGGCCGAACGCAAGCACACCGGAAGCGAGGACATCCGCAAGATCCCGGGGGTAAACCACCCGGTGTTCAAGGACCGGCCGGTGAACGTCGACCCGCGCGAAGCCTTCATCCGCGAACTGATGGCGACGCGCGGCGAGGCCAACGTGTTCCACGACTTCTACCACGCCCTGGTGCACGCGCTGCACGAGGCCGGGGTGTCGCGCACGGTGTATTGCGTGAACATCGACGCCGTGATCGCCGCCCTGCTGCTGCGCCTGACCTGGCAGCCGTGGCGCGAGGGCCGCATCGACGAAGCGCGCCTGGAAGACGCCGCCTTCACCTTGTTCCTGCACGCCCGCATGCTGGGCTGCGCGGCCGAGATCGACGACCACCTGAACCGCGGGCGCAACATGGACACGCGCACGCCGGCGTCGAAATGCCGTCACGTCAGCTGACGCGGCTCACCCGGGGGCGGGCAGGTCG
>CAZYPM010000168.1:0-4025 GCA_964649205.1 uncultured Steroidobacteraceae bacterium | reverse complement strand
GGCGTCCAGCTCGCCCTGCGACACCGCGCGGGCGGCAATCAGCTGCTCGGCGCGGGCGAGTTCCTGCTTCGCGAGCGCGACGCGCGCCTCGGCGCGCGCGGCGTCGGCGCGGGCCGCGTCTGCGGCGGCCGCGTACTCGCGGTCGTCGATGGTGAACAGCAGCTGGCCCTTTTCCACGAGGCCGCCCTCGCGGTAGCGCACGCTGCGCAGGTGGCCGGAGACGCGCGGGCGGATTTCGGCGGATTCGATCGCCTCGATGTGGCCGCTGTAGTCGTCCCATTCGGTGACGGACTTCTGCACCACGGCGGCGACGCTGACGTCGGGAGGGGGAAACTGCTGTTGTCCGTTGCCACCGCAGGCGGCGAGCAGGAGTGCCGCGGTGGCGGCGATAGCGGTACGACTACGGCTCGGTGCCGCGCTGGGGGAGGGGGACATGGCTCAGGCTTCCTTGGCGATCTTTCTTGGTGTTTGCGCGCTCGGCGTCCGTTCGCCGCCCCATTCGCGCGCGAGTTCTTCCATCAGCGCGACGAGCTTCGTGCGCGCGGGAGCGGGCATCGTGTACATCTGGAACAGCTCCTGCCACATCAGGCCCTCGGCGGCGAGGTGCACGAGCTGCAGGCGCAGATCGCGGTCGGTCCACTTCTTGCGGCCGAGGCGCTCGCGCAGGTCCTGGCGGCAGGGGTCCATCAGCGACGGGTCGAGGGTGGCGGCTGAGAGCATGCCGCAGAGGAAGCGGCGGTGCGACTCGTCCTGGGCGTTCAGCGTGCGGATGAAGCCGAGCAGGCGGGCGGTCTCCGGGTCGCAGTCGCAGGGGGTATGCGCGGCCTCGGCGGCGTCCCACTTCTCGAAATCGGCCTCCAGCAGGCCCCGCAGCAGGTCTTCCTTGGTGGGGAAGTGGTAGGTGATGCCGCCGCGGGTGATCCCGCTGACGTTCACCAGCTCGTCGTAGGTGAGCGCGCCGGCGCCGCGGCTTTCCACGATTTCGCGGGCGGCGGCCAGGATCTTCTGCTTGGCGGCGGGGGGTCTGCCCATGCGTCCATAACTATACAGAACGTTCTGTATAGGTCAACCTGAAAAAGGTGTCAGACACCTTTTTGGCAGCGCCAAAAAAGTGTCTGACACCTTTTTCAGAGCCAGCCGCGGCGGCGGAAGAAGAGGTAGGGGAGGATGGCCGAGATCACGATGGCGAACAGCGCGAGCGGGTAGCCGAACGGCCACTCCAGCTCCGGCATGAACTCGAAGTTCATGCCCCAGATGCTGGCGATCAGGGTCGGCGGCAGGAACACCGCGGCCGCGACCGAGAAGATCTTGATGATGTTGTTCTGCTCGATGTTGATCAGGCCGAGCGTGGCCTGCAGCATGAAACTCGACTTGTTCGCCAGGAACGAGGCGTGGTCCGACAGCGCGAGCACGTCGCGCGACATCGAGCGGTAGCGCGCGCCCAGGTCTTTCGGCATCTGCACCGCGGTGGACTGCTGGATGAAGGTGAGCTGGCGCCCGAGCGTGACCAGGCTCTCGCGCGCCTTCGAGGTCAGGTCGCCGTCGCGCCCGATGCGCTCCATCACGCCGCGCAGGTCGCGCGCGCGCGTCTTGCCCTTCTGGTCGCCGGCGAACACGTTCGCCGAGAGGTCGTCGAGCCCCTGGCCCACGCGCTCGAGCACGTCGGCGGTGCGCTCGATGACGGCCTCCAGCAGGCCCGCCAGGATCGCCGGCGCGGTGGTCGCAGCCGCCGGGTGGCGCTCGGAATAGGCAATGAAGCGCCGGAACGGCAGCGGGTCGACGTAGCGGTTCGTGATCAGGCGGTTGCTGGTGAGGATGAAGGTGATCGCGGCCGATTCCGGGCGGTCGGTGTCGATCTTGGTGATCACGGTCGCCGTCATGTACAGCGTGCCGTTCTCCTCGTACAGGCGCGAAGACGTCTCGATCTCGCGCATCTCCTCGCGCGAGGGCACGTCGATCGCGAGCAATCGCTCGACCGAGCGTTCCTCCGCGAGCGTCGGCTCGAGGAGATCCACCCAGACGCAGGCCTCGGGGATGTCAGCGGGCGGCGGGTCGAGCCGGTCCAGGCCCTGGCTGCCGGGAACGAAGCAGTTCAGCATGCCAGGGCCCGTTCAGGGGATTCAGGTGGCGCCGCGCTCGCGCGCCGCCAGGTCGTTGATGAGTTCGAACAGCTTCTCGGCCCCGCCCGCCATCTCCTGGTCCGTGAGGTACTTGCCGTGCACCACGATCATCGGCGTGTGGTCGAGCAGGTAGCGGCGCGAGAGGTTCTCCGCCTGCCGCAGCTTGTTCTCGGTCGAGAAGGTGCGGTAGTAACGCGCGAAGTCCTCGGCCGACACGCCGTTCGCGAGCAGGAAATCGCGCGCGGCCTTCTCGGTCGCGGCCGTGTCCACGCGCCCGCCGCGGATCACGGTGAACGGCTTGCCGCGCGCATGGATCTGGCGGAACACCTCCGCATGCAGCTTGTCCACCATGCCCAGCGACTCGATCGTGAAATAGAGCCGCGCGTCCTCGCGCGTGACCTCGTTCCAGATCACCGGCAGGCGCCGCAGCTTGATCCATTCCGGCTTCGACTTCTCCCAGGCCTCGACCCGCGGCTCGAGCGCATAGCAGTGGCCGCAGCCATACCAGAATCCTTCGACCACCTCGACGCTGCCGGGCGGCGTGCTGACCGGCTGCGCGACCGGGTAGGTCGTGTAGTTCTCGCCTTCCTTCCAGCGCGCAAGGTTGCCCGCGGGCGGCGCGGGCGTGTTGGCCGCGACCGCGGCGGCGACCGGGCTGGTGGCGGTGGTCGCAGCCTCGACGGTCTCGCCGTCGCTCGAGCCCACCGGCTCGGTCATCTCCGACGGCGGCCGCAGCGGTTCGGCTTCCGCGGCCGGCACGGACTGTTCCGCGGGCGGTGTCGTTTCCGCCTGCGCTTCGGTGGCGGCGGGCGCCGCGGAGTCGTTGCCGCAGGCGGCGAAGGCCAGCATGGCTGCGAGGGAACTGATCAGGGCTCTCGTCATCGGTCCATTCTCCGGTTGCTGTGCGGCCTCAGCGCAGGCCCTGCGTGTACGAGGCCAATGCGCGCATCTCGTCTTCCGTCAGCTTCGACGCCACCACCTGCATGATGTCGTTGCCAGGGGTCTTGCGCGTGCCGTCGGCATAGGCCTTGAGCTGGGCGTAGGTGTAGACCGCGTGCTGGCCGCGGAGTGCCGGGTATTTCGCCGAACCAATGCCTTTACCCTGCGGACCGTGGCAGGCGATGCAGGCTGGCAGGCCGCGGGACTCGTCGCCGCCGCGATAGAGCTTCTGGCCCAACTCCCAGTTGGCCGGATCGGCCTCCAGCCCGGCCGGGGCCTGCGCCGCGAAGTGGGCGCCGAGGTCCGCCATGTCCTGGTCGGACAGCCCCATGGCCATCGGCATCATCAGCGCGTTGTTGCGCACCCCCTGCTTGAAGAGCGCGAGCTGGGCGGCGATGTAGCCTTCGTTCTGGCCGGCCAGGTTGGGCCATTCGGGGTTCACGCTTGCGCCCGTCATGCCGTGGCAGGCGCCGCAAACAGCCGCTTTCTGGGCCCCCGCGGCGGCGTCTCCGGCGTCGGCCGGAACCGGAGCCAGCAGGCAGGCGAGCAGCAATCCGATCCATGCAGGCTTCATGAAGACCCCAACTGTTAGACTGCCCCGCGGGCCCGGAATTATACGCAAGCCAGCGGTCCCGCCGTCCACCCGAAGATGTCCAGATACCCCCAGGCCCGGTTCCTGAAGAGCGCCGATTCGCCCGCCCAGTTCGGCGACGATTCCGGCGCGGAAGTCGCATTCGCCGGCCGCTCGAACAGCGGCAAGTCGAGCGCGATCAACGCCATCCTCGGACGCCGCGACCTGGCGCGCACCAGCCGCACGCCGGGACGCACGCAGCTGGTCAACCTGTTCGAGATCGTGCCGGGCCGGCGGATCGTGGACCTGCCGGGCTACGGCTACGCGAAGGTGCCGCCCGCGATGCGCGAGCACTGGCGCCGGCTGATGGAGGCGTACTTCCGGGAGCGCGACTC
>CAZYPM010000167.1:0-4166 GCA_964649205.1 uncultured Steroidobacteraceae bacterium | reverse complement strand
AGACGCTGATTGCGCACGTGCAGGCGACCGTGGAGCGGGTGCACGGCGTGCGGCTGATTCCTGAAGTCCGCATCGTCGGAGAAGCGGCATGAGTGGCCACGCCAACAAGCGTGAGTTCGCTTCGCGGCCGGGATCCCTGTTCGCTCGCTCAGGCCGGCGACCGGATTCGCTCGCTCACAGGATCCCGACCGCTCGCGGCGCACGCCCGCTGGTCCGGCCGCTACTGCGGCCAGCGCTTGCGGGGCGATCGAGACGCTCGCTCGCGTATGGCGCCGCAGCTCGCGAGATTGCTCACGAACGCGCCGTCACCTCGCGCGCGCCGACGGTCGGCCATGCCGTACCCGCGATCAGGCGGCCGGCACCCTGCGAGCGAGCGAATCCGGTCGCCGGCCTGAGCGAGCGAGCAGCGATGCCGGCCGCCATGAGTGCCGGACTCGGCAGGCAGCGCCCGCGGCGCGTGGCGGTGACGTCATGAGCCGGCTGCGTGCCACCGGCGTGGAGTTCCGCCGCGTGACGGATGCGGCCGAGTTCGGCCAGGTGGCGGTGCTGATGGGCGGCCGCTCCGCCGAGCGCGAAGTCTCGCTGATGACCGGCGAGGCCGTGCTGCAGGCGCTGCAGCAGCGCGGCGTGAAGGCCGAGGCCTTCGATCCCGCCGAGCGGCGCCTGACCGACCTCGTGGCCCAGGGCTGCGACCGCGTCTGGATCGCGCTGCACGGCCCGGGCGGCGAGGACGGCGCGGTGCAGGGTGCGCTCGAGTGGATGGGCACGCCCTACACCGGCAGCGGCGTGCTGGGCTCGGCGCTCGGCATGGACAAGCTGCGCACCAAACAGATCGCGCGCGCGGCTGGCGTGGCGACGCCGCCCTGGGTGGTCCTCGCGGGCGCGGCCGACTGCGAGCGCGCGGTTGCGGAGCTCGGCCTGCCGCTGGCGGTCAAGCCGGCCTCGCAGGGCTCGAGCGTCGGCATGAGCCGCGTCGAGACTGCCGCAGAACTGCCGGCGGCCTGGCGCGCCGCCTCGGCGCTCGACCCGGTGGTGATCGCCGAGCGCTGGATCACGGGCGGCGAATACACGGTTGCCATCCTGCAGGGCGAGGCGCTGCCGGCGATCCGCATCGAGACGCCGCGCGCCTTCTACGACTACCAGGCGAAGTACTTCGCCGAGGACACGCGCTACCTGATTCCCTGCGGTCTGGCGGCCGCGGCGGAAGCGGCCATGCAGCAGGCCGCGCTCACGACCTTCGCGGCGACCGGCGCCTGCGGCTGGGGCCGGGTCGACTTCGTGACCGGCGCCGACGGCGCGCCGCTGCTGCTCGAGATCAACACCGTGCCGGGCATGACCAGCCACAGCCTGGTGCCGATGGCCGCGCGTGCCGCCGGCATCGACTTCGCCGAGCTGGCCTGGCGGATCCTCGAGACCAGTTTCGCGCGGGAGAGGGCCTGAGCATGGGCTGGCTGCGCAAGCACAACCGACGCAAGCCCGCGGGCCGGCGCTTCGAGCTGCCGGAACTGGAATGGCCGCGCGCCGGGCGCGTGCTGGGCGCGCTGGCCGCGCTCGCCGCGCTCGCCGCGCTGCTGGCGCTCGGGCTCGACCAGCCGGTGCGCGCGATCGTGATCGACGGGCAGTTCCAGCGCGTCGCCGCGGTCGAGGTCGAGCAGGCCGCGCGCGGCGCGATCCGGGGCGGCTTCGTCAGCGCCGACCTCGACGCGCTGCGCGAGGCGGTCGAGGCGCTCGCCTGGGTGGACCGGGCGCGGGTGCAGCGCCTGTGGCCGGACCGCATCCGCGTCGAGGTGGTCGAGCAGCAGGCGGCCGCGCGCTGGGGCGAGGATGGCCTGCTCAACACGCGCGGCGAGCTGTTCGCCACCGGCGTGCGTCACGTGCCGCCGGAACTGCCGCGCCTCGAGGGGCCGCCCGGCTCCGAGTGGCAGGTGGCCCAGCGTTATCTCGCGATCCAGGGCCGCCTGGTCGAGCAGGGCCTGCGCGTCGCGGCGCTGTCGATGGATCCGCGCGGCGCCTGGCAGATGCGCCTCTCGAACGGCGTCACGGTCCGCCTCGGCCGCCGCCAGGTGGACGAGCGCATGGAGCGCTTCATGCAGGTCGGCGCGCAGGTCATCGCCGGCCGCGCCGCCGACATCGATTACATCGACATGCGCTACTCGAACGGCTTTGCGATCGGCTGGCGGCGCGACCGCAAGCCGCCGCGCACGGCGCCCGCCGCCATGGCGCAACGCATCCAGGGAGACGACAGGACAGATGGCTAAGCGTTCCGACCGCAACCTGATCGTGGGGCTCGACATCGGCACGTCGAAGGTCGTGGCCCTGGTCGGGGAGATGCACGCCGACGGCAGCGTCGAGGTGATCGGCCTCGGCTCGCATCCTTCGCGCGGCCTGAAGAAGGGCGTGGTGGTCAACATCGACTCGACCGTGCAGTCGATCCAGCGCGCGGTCGAGGAGGCCGAGCTGATGGCCGGCGTCGAGATCCGCTCGGTGTTCACCGGCATCGCCGGCAGCCACGTGCGCAGCCTCAACTCGCACGGCATCGTCGCGATCAAGGACAAGGAGGTCGCGGGCGGCGACGTGTCGCGCGTGATGGACGCCGCGCAGGCGGTGCCGATCCCGGCCGACCAGAAGATCCTGCACGTGCTGCCGCAGGAATTCATCATCGACGGCCAGGAGGGGATCCGCGAGCCGATCGGCATGTCGGGCGTGCGCCTCGAGGCCCGGGTGCATATCGTCACCGGCGCCGAGAGCGCGGCGCAGAACATCGTCAAGTGCGTGCAGCGCTGCGGGCTCGAGGTCGAGGACATCGTGCTCGAGCAGCTCGCCTCGTCGTTCGCGGTATTGACCGAGGACGAGAAGGACCTCGGCGTGTGCCTGGTGGACATCGGCGGCGGCACCACCGACGTGGCGGTGTTCTCGCACGGCGCGATCCGCCACACGGCCGTGATCCCGGTGGCGGGCGACCAGGTCACCAACGACATCGCGGTCTCGATGCGCACGCCGACGCCGTACGCGGAGGAGATCAAGATCCGCTACGCCTGCGCGCTGTCGCAGCTCGCGAATCCCGACGAGACCATCGAGGTGCCCTCGGTCGGCGACCGGCCGCCGCGCCGGCTCGCGCGCCAGACGCTCGCCGAGATCGTCGAGCCGCGCTACGAGGAGCTGTTCACGCTGATCCGCGACGAGCTGCGCCGCTCCGGTTTCGAGGAGGCGATCGCGGCCGGCGTCGTGCTCACGGGCGGCAGCGCCAAGATGGAAGGCGCAGTCGAGCTCGCCGAGGAGGTCTTCCACGTGCCGGTGCGGCTCGGCTGCCCGCAGGGCGTGACCGGCCTCGGCGACGTGGTCAAGAACCCGATCCACGCCACCGGCGTGGGTCTGCTGCTGTACGGCCGGGCGAACCTCGGCCAGCCGGCGCCGAAGCTGGTCGGCGACGGCGTGAAGACGGTGCTGGAGAGGATGAAGTCGTGGTTCCAGGGATACTTCTAGCGGAGGAGAGGACATGTTCGAACTGATGGATTCATACAGCCAGACGGCTGTGATCAAGGTGCTCGGCGTGGGCGGCGGCGGCGGCAACGCGGTCGCGCACATGGCCAAGTGCGGCATCGAGGGCGTCGAGTTCATCTGCGTGAACACGGACGCACAGGCGCTCAAGCACTCGCAGGTGAAGACCTCGTTGCAGATCGGCTGCAACATCACCAAGGGCCTCGGCGCCGGTGCCAACCCGGAGGTGGGCCGGCAGGCGGCGATGGAGGACCGCGACCGGATCATCGAGCTGATCGAGGGCTGCGACATGCTGTTCATCACCGCCGGCATGGGCGGCGGCACCGGCACCGGCGCGGCGCCGGTGGTCGCGCAGGTCGCGCGCGAGCTCGGCATCCTGACGGTGGCGGTCGTGACCAAGCCGTTCGTGATGGAGGGCAGCAAGCGCGCCTCGATCGCGGACGTGGGCATCAACGAGCTGTCGCGCAACGTGGACTCGCTGATCACCATCCCCAACCAGAAGCTGCTGGCGGTGCTGGGCGGCCAGACCACGCTGCTCGACGCGTTCAAGCGCGCCAACGAGGTGCTGCAGGGCGCGGTGCAGGGCATCGCCGAGCTGATCACGCGGCCGGGTCTCATCAACGTGGACTTCGCCGACGTGCGCACCGTCATGTCGGAGACCGGCCTGG
>CAZYPM010000166.1:2927-4331 GCA_964649205.1 uncultured Steroidobacteraceae bacterium | reverse complement strand
AGGCCGCGCGCCACCTCGCGCGCATGCCGGAGCCGCCCGCCGTGATCTTCACCACCGCGTTCGAGGAGCACGCGCTCGCGGCCTTCGACGCGCAGGCCGCCGGCTACCTGCTGAAGCCCGTCCGTCCCGAGAAATTGCAGGAGGCGCTGGCCCGGGCGCGTACGCCAACCCGCGCCCAGCTCACGCGCATCGCCGAGGGCACCGGCGGCCCGCGCACGCGCATCGCGGTGCGCACCCGCGACGAGCTCAAGCTGATCCCGATCGAAGCCGTGCTCTGCTTCATCGCCGAGCAGAAGTACACGACCCTGCGCCACGCCGGCGGCGAGGAGCTGATCGAGGAGCCGCTGAAGGCGCTGGAGGACGAGTTCGCCGCGCGTTTCGTGCGCATCCACCGCAATGCGCTGGCGGCCATCGAGCACGTCGAAGGCATGGAGCGCGACGCCGAGGGCCACCACCACGTGCGCCTGCGCGGCGGCTCCACCCTGCCCGTCAGCCGGCGGCTGGCGACGGACGTGGCAAAGCGGCTACGGGGTTAGCGCCCGGCGTCAGCGACAGATCCGGAGGCTGGGACGCGCCAGGCGCTCCCAGAAGCTGGCCATCCGGGCCTCGCGCGCGCAACAGAAAGTCACGTCGTTGCGGTGCACGCCCTTGCCCTCCTTCGCGCAGTAATCGGCACGCACGACCAGGCCGGTGTTGTTGAGCTTGGTGGTGTCCACCACGCGGGTCCACTGGTAGCCCCAGACGAATCGGCTTACCGCACGATTCCATGCCGTCGCGCACTGGCTCGCGTTCTCCGGCTCGCCACCACACATTTTCCCCCTTGGATTGGAGGCACAACACGGGTCGTGGGTCATGCTGCCGCCGCTGACGGCGCATACGGCGTACGGCATCCCGGCAGATACCGGTGTGCAGGCGGCGAACTGTATTCCCGCCATGCTGATGCCGCCGCACTGCTGGCCGACGCCGCCGAAGCAGAACTCGTCTGCCTGCGCGCCCAGGGGCAATGCCAGCAACAGGAGCAGCCAGACCTTGCATGGCTTCATCGCGTTACTCCTTGACACGGCGGACCACCGACCCGTCCGCGGCCAGCAAGGTGTTCGAGTCCACCACGGTGATCCGTTGCACCTCGACGGCATCGAGGGGATCGGACTCCGGATCGTCGAGCCTGCGCTCGATGCGCAGGTCGAAGCCGGTCGCGTTCAGGTTGGCGAGTGAATAGCGGCCCTGCGCCGGCTTTTCCGGCGTCGCCAACAGGCTGTGGCGGTTCTGCGCCTGGTAGCGGCCGTCCGTGAAGAACTCGATGACCACGTTGTCGGAGGCTCTGGTCTCGGCATCCTGGCGCGTGTGCACCCAGCGGCCGATGATGAGGCGAGGGTCCACGGTGGCTTTCGGTGCGGGCAGCTC
>CAZYPM010000166.1:0-2827 GCA_964649205.1 uncultured Steroidobacteraceae bacterium | reverse complement strand
GCCGGCTGACCAATCCACGCGCTTCAGTCGTTTGAGATGCTTGAGGTAGGCCGCGACCGGCGTACCCGCGCACCAGGGGAGATCCTGAATGAAGTCCAGAACCACCGAATCGGCCGACCACACCGGCATCTCGCGCCGCGACTTCTTCGCCGGCGCCGGCATGGCGGCCGGCGCCGTCGCCACGATCGGCGGCATCGCCGGCACGGCTTTCACGCCGGCAGCACAGGCCGCGGTCCTCAAGGACCGCAAGTACTTCTCGACCTATGTCGCCCTCGAATTCGAGGGGGCGTACGCGGGCAACCTCGTCTCGGCCGAAGGCGGCGAACCGGTGATCGTTCCGGGATCGCCGGACGGGACCAGCCTCGCGACGGTGCGATACGAGCCCCTGCGGCTGCGCCTGGGCGACATGTCGGGCGGAATCTTCAAGTGGATGGGCGACACCTCGCGCGGCATGGCGGGCGGCAAGAACGTGTCCGCCATCTCCTACGACATCGAGGGCCGCGAGCTGTACCGGCTCGCTGCGGAGAACGTGCGCCCGATCTCGATCATGACCGACAACTTCGACGCCGCCGCCAAGGAGCTGCTCAGGTTCGAGGTGCTGCTGCAACCGGGGTTTTCGAGGCACGTCCTCGGCGGCAAGGCCAATGCCGCGGTCAAGACAGGACTCAAGAGCAAGGCCATATTGCGCTCGAACTTCCGGCTCTACGTGCAGGGCCTGGAGTCCATGGCCGCGCAGGTGCGCAGCGTCGAGTCGTTCGGCCTCAAGGCGCGCCCGGACGGCGTGCTGGTGCCGACGCCGCTCAGATTCACGCTCATTTTCAAGGACGCGGCCCCGTTGTTCGCATGGATGCAGAACACGCTCGAGGGCAAGGAAGGCGGTCGTCCGGCCCAGCTGCAGATCCTGTCCTCCGACATGGCCAAGGTCATGGCCACCGCGGACTTCAATGGGCTGACGATGGTGCGCATCAGCTGCCCGGCGCAGTCGTCCGGCGGCGACACGTTCCAGCACGTGGAAGTCGAATGCCAGCCGTCCACGCTGGCCTTCAACATGGGCGAACTGCAGACCTGAGCCGCGCTCAGCGGTGACGGAAGACGATCGTCACCTCGCGCGGCGCGAGCTGACCTGACCCGAACTCGCTCGCCGAGACCGGATCGAGCGCGAAGGCGGTGGTGCCTTCGACGCCCACCTTGCGGATATCGCGCGTCGGCACGTCGCGGATCGAGCGTGTCACCGGGCTGCAGGCCGCGAGATTGAGCGCGCCCGGCGCCGGGCTCGCCACGTTCACGATGTCGCGCGTCGCCGCGAGCAGCTCGGGCGTCGAGCAGGGCGACAGCACCAGCCGCAGCCGGTCGTCGCCGGTCATCGCCGAGAACTCATAGGGTCCGAGCTGCGCGAGCTGGCCGGCGGCCAGGTCCACGCGGTCGATCTGCGTCTGGATCCCGGCGGGGTTGATGTTGAACACCGTCATCTGGCCCGGCAGCGTCGGCCGGTAGTGCAGGACGAAGCGGTCGCCGGTGCGGAATTCATGCGTCGCCGGATTGACCGGCACGCTCGCGCCGCCCGGCATGACGGCATGCACCTCGAATGCAAGCCCGGCGAAGATTTGCGCGGGCGCGCCGGGGGCGGCTGGCGCAGGGAATGCCTGCGCGAACACCGGGTCGGGCGCAGCGACAGCCCCGGTCTGCGGATCGAAGAACTGCGGCGCCTGCGCGAACACGGGCGGCGGCGGCAGCGCCGGCTGTGCGGCGGTGGCTGGGTCGAATACGGGCGCGGGCGATGGGGCCGCAGGTGCCGCCACCAGAGCGGCAGCCTCGGGCTGCCCCTTCGGCTTGCGCTTGAACCAGTTCGTGATGCCACCCGCGATGGCATCGGTCAGGCCCGTGAGGACGGTGCCGCCCACCGTCGTGGTCATTGCGGCCAGCGATGCCGCGAACATGTTCTTCAGGATCCGCTTGGGCGATTCCGCGGCCCCGAACTGCGGCGGCGCTGCGAACGGCTGCACCGGCTGCGCCTCCGGGGCCGCGGGAAAGACGGGCGCCGGCACGGGCTGCGGCGGCTGCGGCTCGAATACCGGCGGCGGTGGCGCCTGCGGGAATACCGGCGGCGGCGGCAGCTCCTGGGCCGTTGCCGCGTGGGCTGCGAGGACGGCCAGCACGGCCACTGCGAGGATCTCGCGGTGGTACGGCCGGCGGGCTTGTGGCTGCTCCATGGCGGCACCTGCTGCGGTCGGAATCATCGACAGGTTATAACGACCCGCGGGCGCGGACTGGCTTTTGGCGGTGCACTACGCCAGTCGGGGCTGCTGGCTCGTTGTTGCCACAGGCGGATCAGGCGGGCGCAGATGCCAACAGGCCGACAGGCGAGCGGTTCGATCCGGCGGCCCCGGCCGGGGCGCGCCTGCGCCGTCATTTCCGGTTCGGCGCTCGCGGCCGCCATCGCCCTTGCCGCGGAGCCCACCCCCGCCCCTGCGGCCAGTCCTGGCCGCGCGGATCTGCTGCTGGTCGTGGACTGCATGCTCCCCGGCCAGGTGCGCACGCTCGGCCAGCGCTCGACCTACGTCAGCGCGCGCCGCCCGGCGCGCCTCACCGCGCGCGACTGCCAGATCCGCGGCGGCGAGTACGTGGCCTACGACCGCGCCGATCTCAGCAGCGCGCTCGGCGCCTGGATGCCGCTCGCCGAGCAGGGTGACGTCGAATCGCAGGTGATCGTCGGCGAGATCTACGAGCGCGGCATGGGCGTGGCGCCCGACTATGCGCAGGCCGCGAACTGGTACCGGCTTGCGGCCGAGGCCGGCAGCCGCCGCGCGCAGGTGAACCTCGGCCACCT
>CAZYPM010000165.1:0-4494 GCA_964649205.1 uncultured Steroidobacteraceae bacterium | reverse complement strand
ACGGCGCGCGCGGGCGCCGTGCAGAAGCCGCGCGCGCTGACGCGGTAGCTGTGCGGCGCCAGGCCGGCACCGGCGATCGCCTGCTGTTCGACCTCATCGAACATGCAGCGGCGTTCGCCCTGCGTGCCGTAGATGCGCTGACCGCTGCCGTCGAGCAGGGTGACGTTGACCGGCACGCCGCGCGCGGAGGCGCCCATGGCGAGCTCCGGCGCGGCGAAGACCACGGCGAGTTCACCGCCGTCGCGGGGCCCGGCGAAGCGCAGCCGCAGGCCGCGCCGATCGGGGCGCGACATGCCAGTGCAGTCCAGCTCGGGTTCGCGCCAGTCGATCTCTGCCTCGATGCTGCCGCGCAGCCGCATCGACAGGAACCCGGCGTCCCCGGGCAGGCAGCGATCGGCCGGCGGCGAGGGCGGCGTGATCGAGGGTTGCGTCAGCGCGAGTGCGAGGACCGCCGCCGGCGTCATGCGTCCTGCCGGTTCAGGCCGCGCCTGCGCGCGCGACCAGCAGGTGTTTCGCGAGCGTGCCGTGGGCGCGGCCGATGCCACGCACCAGGTGCATCACGGCTGTCAGCAACAGCACGCCCAGCACGATGACCAGCGGGGCGATCGCCGGCGACGGCGCGAAGTAGATCTCGTGGTCGAGGCTGATGCCGCCGGAGCCCACGCCGGCCTCCAGCAGCAATCCCGCGATCGAGCCCGCGACCAGCCCGAGGCTCACCGTGATGCCGACCACCGCGATCATGAAGTACAGGATGCCAAGCGGCAGCATGATCAGGAAGTAGAACATCGTCGTCCAGGTGCGACGGTCCACCAGCATTTCCTTGATGCGCTGGAGGATCGGCATGCCCTTGCTCGGGTACAGCGGGCGGCGCGGCATGCGCTGTCCCAGCAGTCCCTCGACCAGGCGGCCCTCGGCGAGCGCGAGCACGCGCGTGAAGCCGACGAACAGCAGGAAGAACGGGATGCCGATGATCAGCATGATGAGCCCGGCCGACATCGACAGGCCGGTGACGGTCACCGTGAAGTAGAAGATGCCGGTCACCATCGACAGCAGCATGAAGAACAGCGCGGTCCAGGCGCGCGAGTCGCCGTAGACGCCGAAGAAGCGGCCGAGCAGGGTGCGCGGTGCCTTGCGCGGGGGCGGCGCGAGCGCCGTGCGCACCTGCTGCTCGGTCGTGCGATAGGCCGCGGCGACTTCATCGGGCGCGCCATAGGTGCTGGCGATCAGCTCGAGCGTGTCGGCCTCGTTGCGGCCGGGATTGGCGGCGAGCTCGGCGCGCAGGTATTCCTCCGCGTCGTAGAGCGCGTCCTGGACCAGCGCCGGGTCCTCGCCGGCGAGCGCCGCGCGCAACGCCTCGAGGTACTGCTCGATCGAGCGTGGTGCGGTGCGTTCGTTCATGGGCTTGCTCCCTCGGTCTGCGTGAATCCATCGACGAAATCGCGCGTGCTGCGCCAGATGCCGCGCCACTCGGCGAGCACGGCGCGCCCGGCGTCGGTGATCCGGTAGTAGCGCCGCGGCGGGCCAGCGTATGACGGCACGATGCGGCTCGCCAGCAGGCCGTTGGCCGAGAGCTGGCGCAGCACGGGGTAGAGCGCGCCCTGCTTGACCGGGGCGTTGCCCGCGGCCTCGCCCTGCAGGCGCTTGGCGATCTGGTAGCCGTAGAGGTCTTCGTCCGCCTGCTCGAGCACGGCCAGCAGGACCAGGCCGACCAATCCGGCATTGAGTTCGCGCTGGAACTTCTGCGACAGTCGCTCCTGGTCGGCAGGGGCGTCGTCAGAAGCCGGTAGGCTGTTATCTTCTTTCACGCGCCGTTACCTGTTTAGCAGCGTTGTGAACTGAATAGTACTATACAGTTAATAGTAGTCAAGTGACGCAACATAAGCGATTGAAGATCCACGCCAACGATCCGTCCGCCGGCCTGTCAGATTGGCCATGACAACGCGAGTCATCGCTGTGGCTTCCCTGCTCCTGCTGCTGGCCGGCTGCGCCGGCCTGGGCGGCAGGCTTGAGTCGCCGCGCGTATCCGTGGTCGGCATCCGGGCCGTCAAGGCAGACCTGTTCGAGCAGCGCCTGGAAGTGCGGCTGCGGGTGGAAAACCCCAATGCGCTCGACATCCCGGTGCGGGGGCTCGAGGTCAATGTCGAACTCGCGGAAGAGCCGTTCGCGCAGGGCAGTTCGGCACGGGAATTCACGGTGCCGGCGCGCGGCGAGGCGGAATTCGACATGCTGGTGACGGCGCATGCTGCGCCCGCCCTGCTGCGCATCGCGAGTGCGGGGCGCGAGGAGCGCGACCAGATCGGCTACCGGGTGTCCGGCAAGCTGTCCACGCGCCTCGGCCTGCTGCGGTCGATCCCGTTCGAGGAAGCCGGCACGCTGCCGCTGGGCGAGCTGGGCTCGAGGAAACGCAAGGACGAGTGACAGCAAGAACCGGGTTGCCGCCTGGCCGGGCCGGATCCAGTCTTGGCCGCAGTGAGCCAACCACGGGTGCAGCTGTCATGATCGAATCCATGCCGGGCGAATCCGACAACTTCCGCCGGATCGGGAAGGTCATCGAGTACATCGACCGCCATCACGCGAACCAGCCGGACCTCGATGAACTGGCGCGCGTCGCGGGACTGTCCCCGTTCCATTTCTCGCGCGAGTTCCGCCGCTGGGCGGGGCTGTCGCCGACGCGTTACCTGCGGACGGTCGCGCTCTCGGTCGCGAAGCACGAGCTCGACGATCGCGGTTCCGTGCTCGCGGCCGCCTGGGCGGCCGGCCTCTCGGGCGGCGGCCGCCTGCACGACCTGTTCGTCAACTTCGACGCGGTGACGCCCGGCGAGTACAAGGAGAGCGGGGCCGGCCTGGTGCTGCGCCACGGCTTCGCGCAGTCGCCGTTCGGACGCGTGCACGCGGCATTCTCGCCGCGCGGGCTGGTGCACCTGGCATTCGTCGACGGCAGCGACGGCGCCGCAGTTGCGCGCCTCGCGGCCCGCTGGCCGAAGGCCACGCTCGAGCGCGACGATGCCGCCACGGCGGCGCTCGCGCGGCAGGTATTCGTGGAGCGGCGCGGCAGCATCACGCTCGCGCCGGTCGGCACCAATTTCCAGGTCAAGGTCTGGGAGGCGCTGCTCGAGCTCGGCGCACGCGGGCCGACGAGCTACTCCGAGATCGCGTCGGCGATCGGCAATCCGCGCGCGAGCCGCGCGGTGGGGCAGGCGGTGGGCGCGAATCCGGTCGCGTGGCTGATTCCCTGCCATCGCGTGCTGCGCCAGGACGGGCAGCTCGGCGGCTATCGTTGGGGCGTCGAACGCAAGCGCGCCATGCTGGCCTGGGAACACGCGACCGCCGTCCGCGCCAGCGCCTGAATCTAAAGGGGACGCGTCCCTTTATCGCTCCAACAATCGGTTGCGCAGCTTGTAGATGCGTAAAAGCATCCGCCTGGGTGGATCAATAAAGGGACGCGTCCCCTTTAGATTCAGGCGGCGGACTTGTCGTCGGGGCCGGTGGACTCGTCGGACTCGGGATTGGCGGCGGGCTTACGCGCCGGCACCAGCATCGACAGCATGCTTTCCTGCATGCGGTTCCACATGTCCATGTTCTGGCGCGTCAGTTCGGCCATCGCGTTCATCGGCGGCGGCGCGTTGTGCAGCATCTGCGAGATCTGCTGCTGCACCGTTTCCTGCTGGCGCATGAACGCGGCGACGCTCTGTTCGAGATAGCGCGCCATGAAGTCCTGCATCGGTCCGCCGTAGTAACGGATGATGGATTCGAGCAGCTGCGTCGTCAGGATCGGCTTGCCGAACTGCTCCTGCTCGGCGATGACCTGGAGCAGGATCAGGCGGGTGATGTCCTCGCCGGACTTGTCCTCGACCACCTTGATCTTCTCGCCGCGCACGATCAGGTCGCGGATGTCCTCGAGCGTGACGTGCTTGCTGATCGAGGCGTCGTAGAGCCGCCGGTTCGCGTACTTCTTGATCAGCCGTTCCTTGGACATGGACCGAGTGTAACGGATCATGCCGCAGTGCGTTAACGCACTGCGGTAGAACGGCATTTCACTGGGTTATGACGAAAAAAAGGACGGCGACCCGAAGGTGCGCCGTCCCGAGGGGGGAGGGTCGGAGCCCGTTCAGGCGGCCTTGCGGGCGGCCTTGGTGGACTCGGCAACGGTCTGGTCGAACCACTTCGTCAGCTCGGCCTGCTGCTCGGACGAGAACTTGATCAGGTCCTGCGAGCGCTGCGTGGCCTTCTCGGCGAACTGCGTCGACAGCTCGATCTGGCGCGTGGTGAGCTCGTTGAAGTCCTTCGCGGTGGTCGCGAGCTGCATCTGCTGCAGCGAGTACTCGAGAACCTCACCGGCGAACGCGAGCTGCTGGCGCGCAATGCGCTCGAAGCCCGCGAGCGACAGCTCGTTGAACTTCACGGCCGGCGCAAACGCCTTCTTGCTGGCGTCGAGGAAAGCGTTGAAATCGAAGGTCTGGCTGGTCATTTCTGGCATCCTTGAAGAAGACATGG
>CAZYPM010000164.1:0-4502 GCA_964649205.1 uncultured Steroidobacteraceae bacterium | reverse complement strand
CAGCGGCTGGGCGTCGCCGTCGTCGGGTGGCTGCCCATCGACTGGCTGTTGTGAATCGCTGGCTACAGCCAGCGCGCCCCGGCCAGCCGCTCCGCCAGGAACTCGACCAGCGCCCGGACCTTTGGCGCAACGTGCCTGCGCGTCGGATAGACCGCGTAGATCGCGAGTTCCGGCGCGCGGTACTCCGGCATCAACTCGACCAGGGCTCCCTCGGCCAGGTCGCGCTCGACCAGGAAGGTCGGCTGCAGGATCACGCCCTGGTGATCGAGCGCCATCGCGCGGCAGGTGTCGCCGCTGTTCGAGTGCATGATCGGCCGGGTCTTGACCTTGACCCGGCCCTCCGGTCCGTCGAATTGCCATTCGTCGCCGGTGGACAGATACCGGTAGGCGATGACGGAATGATCCGCGAGTTCCGACGGGCGCACGGGCACGCCGTTGGCCTCGAGATAGCGGGGTGACGCGCACAGCACGATGCGCGTGCCGGCGAGCCGTCTGCTGACCAGCGTGGAGTCGGGCAGCGACGCGATGCGGATCGCGACGTCGTAGCCCTCCTCCACCAGATCGACGACCCTGTCCGAGAGCGTCAGGTCGAGCCGGACCTGCGGGTGCCGCTCGCGAAACGCACCCCACAGCGGAGCCAGGTGGAGGATGCCGAAGGTCACCGGCGCGTTGATGCGCAGCACGCCGCGCGCCGCGCCGCTGCGCGAGCGCAACTCCGCCTCCGCTTCCTCGAGACCGGCGAGCAGTTCCTTGCTGCGCGCGTAGAAGATCTCGCCCTCGCCGGTCAGCGACAGGCGCCGCGTGGTCCGGTGCAGCAGGCGGATGCCGAGCCGGGTCTCGAGTGCGCCGACGTAGCGGGATACCGCAGCCTTGGAGAAATCGAGGGCTTGCGCCGCCCGCACGAAGCTCCCTGCCTCCGCCACGGCACAGAAAGTGCGCATCTCCTGGAACGGATTCATTGTCTCATTTTTCGGAACAGTATGTGCCTCTAGAGGCTGTTTATCGAAGTTTGATGCGAAAGTAAAGTCTAATCCAGCAGAAACTTTTGAGGAGAGCGGGACATGACCAACACGACAATCCAGCGCTTGCTGGCGACCGACCGCAGCCTGGGCCTGCTGGCCCTGCGCGTGCCGGTCGGCATCATTTTCCTGGCGCACGGCGCGCAGAAGCTGTTCGGCTGGTTCGGCGGCTACGGCCTCGAAGGCACCGGCGGGTTTTTCGCGTCGCTCGGCATCGAGCCGGGCTTCCTGATGGCACTGCTTGCGGGCAGCGCCGAATTCTTCGGCGGCCTCGCGCTCATCGCCGGACTGCTGGTGCGGCCGGCGGCGGCAGCACTCGCGTTCACCATGCTGGTCGCGATCTTCGCCGTGCACTTCGAGGGCGGCCTGTTCCTGGCCAACAACGGCTACGAGTTCGCGCTCGCACTGCTGGCGGCCTCGGTCGCGCTGCTCTTCAACGGCGGCGGCCGGCTCTCGCTGGACGGGCGGCTCGCCAGGCCCGCGGCCTGACCGCGAGGACCGTCACCTGGACATTCGGATTACTGGAGGAATCGACATGACACGCACAGACAACGGCAAGGTTGCATTGATCACGGGCGGCGGCCAGGGCATTGGCGAGGCCATCGCCGAGCGGCTGCACGCGGATGGCTTCAGGGTTGCGATTGCCGACCTGAACATCGAGACCGCGCGCAAGGTTGCGGAAAAGCTCGGCGGCAAGCAGGGCGGCGCCATCGCGGTGCGGGTCGACGTGGCCGACCGCGACAGCGTCCACGCCGCAGTCGACCAGGCGGTGGCCGAGCTGGGCGGATTCGACGTCATCGTCAACAACGCCGGCATCGCGCCGACGTCGCCGATCGAGGACATAACGCCGGAAAGCATCGACAGGCTCTTCTCCATCAACGTCAACGGCGTCGTGTGGGGCACGCAGGCGGCGGCGAAGGCGTTCCGGAAACTCGGGCACGGCGGCAAGATCATCAGCGCCGCGTCGCAGGCGGGTCACGTGGGCAACCCGGGCATCGCGCTGTACTCGGCCACGAAGTTCGCCGTCCGGGGCTTTACCCAGACGGCGGCCCGGGACCTGGCGAAGTTCGGCATCACGGTCAATACCTACGCGCCGGGCATCGTCAAGACGCCGCTGATGGCGGACCTGGCGAAGAAGACCGCCGCGGCTGCCGGCAAGCCGGAAGCCTGGGGTTGGGAGCAGTACAGCAAGGGCATCACGCTCGAGCGGCTGTCCGAGCCGGCGGACGTGGCGGCGGTGGTTTCGTTCCTGTCCGGTCCGGACTCGAACTACATCACCGGCCAGTCCATCGTGGTCGACGGCGGCATGGTCTTCAATTGATCACGCCGAGATCGTCCCCGGACCTAGTCCGGGGCGATCGACCCGCTGTCAGGCTCCCCCGCCCGCGCTGCGGGCGGGTTTGCGGCCGGCCGTTCGATCATGCGCCTCACGCGGGGAGGTTCCGGGCCGCGATGCAGGGCGCGCAACGACTCGGGAACCACGGCATCGTCGCGGGTCAGGCGGTTGTTCAGGCGGAGGTAGTCGAGCCAGGTCGGCGTCTCGTAGCGCTCGATCCACAATTGCGGGTCCGACAGGTCGCGCAATAGCCGCCACTTCAGCGCGCCATCGCGCACGCGGATGCGCCGGCGTTCCGACATCGCCGCCAGGAACTGCACCTGGTCTTCCTCCCGGATGACATACTCGATGGTGATCACGACGGGCCCGCTTCGCGGGACGATCGGCACCGCAGTCGGCGGTGCCTGCCAATGGCGGAGCGGGTCGAGATCGAGATCCTCCGATTGCGGGAGCGGTTGCCAGGCCCCGAATGCCGCGCAGCCCAGCAGCACGGCCGCGCAGGCCAGCAGCGAGAACATGGTGCTCTCACGCTCCGCGAGGACACCCCAGAGCCAGCTCCCGCCGGCGATCCCGCCGAACGCAGCCATCTGGTAGAGGGACAGCGCGCGCGCCACCACCCAGCGCGGGGCGGAAAGCTGGACTGCGACGTTGAACGTGGCGAGCGCCAGCACCCATCCGGCTCCCGCCAGCAGCAGGCCGGCCAGCGTCAACGGCAAGTGTCTGCTCAGGCCGGCGGTTGCCGCAGCCACCGCGAAGGCGATGCAGCCCGCGCGGACGATGATCTCGGTCGAGAACGCCCGGCGCAGCCTCGCCGCGCCGATCGCCCCCGCCACGGCGCCGATGCCGAAGGCGCCCAGCATCAGGCCATACACCAGCGGTCCGCCCTGGAGCAGTTCCTTGGCGACCAGCGGCATCAACGCCATCAGCCCGCTGGACCCGGCGCCGAAGACGACGCTGCGCAGCAGGACTTTCCGGATCGCCGGCGACATCGAGACGTAGCGCAGGCCCGCAGCCATGGCGGCGCCCAGCGACTCGCGCGGCAGGATCTCCGGGGCGCGGAGCGGGCGCCAGCGCGACAGCACGGCGATCAATGCGACATAGCTGGCCGCATTGACCGCGAATGCCGCGGCCGCGCCGGCGGCGGCGACGATCGCGCCGCCAATGGCGGGACCGACGCTGCGCGCGATGTTGAAGCCGACGCTGTTGAGCCCGACCGCTCCCGGCAGCTCGGTGCGAGGAACCATGTCCCCGACCGAGGCCTGCCACGCCGGCGCATTGAAGGCGGCGCCGCAGCCGATCAGGAAGGTGAACAGCAGCAGCGACCAGGGGGTGATCAGGCCGGCCCAGGTCACGACCGCCAGGGTGACGGAAACCCCCAGCATGAACAGCTGGGTCCCGAGCATGATCAGCCGGCGATCGCGATTGTCCGCCAGGGCGCCGGCGACCAACGAGAGCAGCATGACCGGCAGCGCGACCGAGGCCTGGACCAATGCGACCATGTCCGCCGACTGCGCGATCGAGATCATCAGCCAGGCGGCGCCGACCGACTGGATCAGCGCGCCGAGGTTGGCGAGGATGTTGGCGGACCAGACCGCCCGAAACACCGGGTAGCGTAACGGAGACAGCGCCGTGGGCTCGGCCGGCGACGCCTCTGTCCGGTCCATGCGCGCAGTCTAACCGGGCCCGGAGACGAACGGAAAAGCCGCCGCGTACAATCGCGGCAGCGATCGGGCGGAGGACGGCGTGAACATCCTGCTGCTGTGGCTGGATCTTGTCGGCACGTTCGTATTCGCGCTGTCCGGCGCCATCGCGGGGGTCCGGCGTCAACTCGACCTCTTCGGCATCGTCGTGCTGTCCTTTGCCACGGCGTGCAGCGGCGGAATCGCCCGCGACGTGCTGATCGGCGCCGTTCCCCCGGCCGCGTTGAGCAACTGGCGCTACGCGGCGGCCTCCCTCCTCGCCGGGATCCTGGTGTTTCGCTGGCATCCGGTCATCGCGCGCATGCACAGCCCGGTGCGCGTATTCGATGCCGCAGGCCTCGCCCTGTTTGCGGTCACCGGCGCGCTGAAGGCGCTGGCGTTTGGCCTGCACCCCGTGATGGCGGCGCTGCTCGGCATGTTGACCGGCATCGGCGGCGGCATGGTGCG
>CAZYPM010000163.1:0-4511 GCA_964649205.1 uncultured Steroidobacteraceae bacterium | reverse complement strand
CTGACCGGCGCGCTGCTGGGGGCGAGGCGCACGACGATCGTGGTCCTGCTCGCGCTCGGCTGGCTCTACCAACGCTGGATCGTCGGCAACGACGCGCTCGCCTCCATCGGCGAGATTTCGTTCGCTGCCGTCGCGTTGTTCGGGCCCGCGGTCGTCGCCGGCCTGTACTGGCGCGGCGCCAGCCGCGCGGGCGCGCTCGCGAGTCTCGGCGCCGGCTTTGCGGCCTGGGGCTGGACGCTGCTGGTCCCGACACTGGCGCAGGCCGGCCTCGTGCCGCTGTCGTTGCTCACAGACGGGCCCGCCGGCCTCGCCTGGCTGCGGCCGACCGCACTCTTCGGCCTCGAGCTGCATGCGCTCGCGCACGGCCTGGTGTGGAGCCTCGGGCTCGCGACGGTCGCGCTGCTGGCGGTTTCGCAGTTGGGGCGGCGCCCGCTGCTCGAGCGCGTGCAGGCGGCGTCGTTCGTGGATCCGGAGGCGGCGCGCGCGCCGGCGGAAGGGCAGGCGTCGCTGCAGCTCACGGCGCGCGAGCTGCGCCCGCTGGTCGAGCGCTTCATCGGCGGCAAGCGCGCGGCGCGGCATTTCGCGGATCTCGGCTGGCGCGGCGGCGAGGACGCGCGCGCGAGCGCCGAGCAGCTGGAGGCGACGAGGAAGCTGCTGGCCTCGGTGGTGGGCGCCTCGTCGGCGCAACGGCTCGTGGATGCGGCGGTCGCCGGGCGCGAGGTGCCGCTCGAGGACGTGGTCACGCTGGTCGGCGGCGCCTCGCAGGCGCTCGAGTTCAGCCGCGAGTTGCTGCAATCCACGCTCGAGAACGTGAGCCAGGGCATCAGCGTGGTGGACGCGGATCTCAACCTGGTCGCCTGGAACCGGCGCTACGTCGAGATGTACGGTTACCCGGCGGGCTTTCTGCGCATCGGCCAGCCGATCGGGGAGGTGCTGCGCTTCAATGCCGCGCGCGGGCGGCTGCGCGACGGCGCCAGCGAGGACGCCATCGAGCGGCGGCTCGCGCACCTGCGGCGCCGCACGCCCTATGCGCTGCAGCGCGAGAACCCGGACGGCACGGTGTACGAGATCCGCGGCAACCCGATGCCGGGCGGCGGCTTCGTCACGAGCTACACCGACGTCACCGAGTACAAGCGCGCGGAGGAGGCGCTCAAGGTGGCGAACGAATCGCTGGAGCAGCGCGTGCGCGAGCGCACGCGCGCGCTGTCGGCGATGAACGACGAGTTGCTGGCGGCGAAGGCGGAGGCGGAGCGCGCGAACGCCGGCAAGACGCGGTTCCTGGCCGCGGCGGGCCACGATCTCATGCAGCCGCTGAATGCGGCGGGGCTGTTCGCGGGCGCCCTGTCGCAGCGGGCGCGCGGCGACGAGCGGGCGCTGCTCGCGGACCTGGAGAGCTGCCTGCAGTCGGCCGAGGGCCTGATCTCGGACCTGCTCGATATTTCCCGCCTCGACACCGGCGTGATCCGCGCGCAGGCCGAGGACGTACCGGTCAATGCGCTCTTCGACGCGCTGGACGCGGAGTTCCGCCTCGCGGCGGGCGAACGCGGGCTCGGATTTGCGGTGCACCGCACGCGTGCGGTGGTGCGTTCGGATCCCAAGCTGCTGCGCCGTGCGCTGCAGAACTTCGTCGCCAACGCGCTGCGCTACACGCCCGCGGGGCGCGTCGTGGTCGGCGTGCGCCGCCGCGGCAGGCGCATCCGCATCGAGGTCTGGGACACGGGCATCGGCATTGCCGCCGAGCACCAGCCGCGCGTGTTCGAGGAGTTCTACCGCGGCGGCGTGCGGCGCGAGGCGGACGAGACGCGGGGCTTCGGCCTCGGGCTCGCGATCGCGGAGCGCATTGCGCGCGTGCTCGGGCACGAGATCGGGCTGCGATCGGTGCCAGGGCGCGGATCGGTGTTCTGGATCGAGGTGGCGCGCGGCGAGGCTGCAGCGGTGGCCGCGGCGAAAGCCCTGCCCGCGCGGGCGGGAAGGACGCTTTCCGGCGTGCGCGTGCTGTGCATCGACAACGACCCGGCGGCATTGCGCGGGCTCGCGACCCTGCTCGATTCCTGGGGATGCGAGACGCTGCCGGCGCAGGGCGTCGAGGAGCTCGTCATGGACCGCCGGCTCCAGGCCTGGAGGCCGGATCTCATCGTCGTCGACTATCACCTGGAGGGCGGCGCCACGGGCCTCGAGATCGTCCGGCACCTGCGCGCGGTCGAGGGCGTGCGTGCGCCGGTGCTGGTGGTCTCGGCGGATGCGAGCGACGCCGTGCGCCAGGAGGCGGAGGCGCTCGACTGCGTGTTCCTCAGGAAGCCGCTCAAGCCGCTGGCGGTGCGCAGCGCCCTCTCGCGCCTGCTCGAAACCGCCGCCTAGATTTCGAGCTCGCGGAAGACGATGGAGGCCTGGGTGCGGTTGCGCACGCCGAGCTTGGCGAGCGCGGCGGAGACGTGCGCCTTCACGGTCGTCTCCTCGATCGCGAGATCCGCGGCGATCTGCTTGTTGAGCTTGCCCTGCGCGACCAGCTCGAGCACGCGGTACTGCTGCGGCGTCAGGCTGTTGAGCCGCGTCGCGAGCGTCCCGCGGTTGCCCTCGGTGCGCCGCGTCATCGCGGCGATGCCGGGCGGGAACCACTGCCCGCAGGCCGCGACCTCGCGGATCGCAGCGATCAATTCCGGCTGCGGCGCGGACTTGACGACATAGCCTGCCGCGCCGAATTCCTGCGCGCGCCGGATCACCTCCGGGTCCTCGTTCGCCGAAACGATCATCACGGCGGTGCCGGGGAACTGGTTCCGCAGCCAGGCGAGCGGCGCGAAGCTCTTGGCGCCCGGCATCAGCAGGTCGAGCAATACCATATCGGGCTCGGGCGTCGCCGAGACGGCGGCGCGCAGCGTGTCGACGTCGTGGGCCTCGGTCAGCTCCGCCTGCGGCACGGCCTCGGATACCGCGAGGCGCAGGGCGGCGCGGAACAGCGGGTGGTCGTCCGCGATCAGCACGCGCATGGCGGCATTGTAGTCCGGGCGCTCAGCCCGCTTTCTGGATGATGTCGCAGACCGCGGCGATGGCCGCGCCGCGCGAAGTCGAGCGTCGCCAGGCCGCGCCGACGGTGCGCGACGGGACCGGCGGCGCGAACGGCCGCAGCACGAGGCCGCGCGCGGAAGCGAATGGGCCTTCCGCAGCGAGACGCGGCAGCAGCGTGATGCCCGCGCCCGCGGCCACCATCTGCCGCAGCGTCTCGAGGCTGGTGGCGCGGAAACCCTGTTCCTCGACGCCGGCGCGCGAGCAGGCCTCCAGCGCGTGCTCGCGCAGGCAGTGGCCCTCCTCGAGCAGCAGCAGCTTTTCGCCGCCGAGGTCGGCGGTGCGCAGCCGGCGCTTCGCCGTGAGCCGGTGTTTCTCGGGCATCGCGACCAGGAAGGGCTCGGCAAACAGCGGGCGGGTCTGCAGGCCCCGGGTGTCCGCGGGCAGCGCGAGGATCGCGAGGTCGAGTTCGCCGTCCAGCACCTGCTGCACCAGGGGGCCGGTCTGGTACTCGTGCAGCAGCAGCGAGAGCTTCGGCAGCGCCTGCGCGAAGCGCGGCATCACCCGCGGCAGGAGATAGGGGCCGAGCGTCGGGATCAGCCCGACCTTGAGCTGCCCGGCGAGCGGATCCTGGCTGGCGTGGGCCAGCGCGCGGATGTCCTCGGCGTCCTGCAGCATGCGCCGCGCGCGCTCGATGACGGCGAGGCCGGCGGCGGTGAGCGCGACCTTGCGCGGGCGCCGCTCGATCAGCGCGACGCCGAGATACTCCTCGAGCTTCTTGAGCTGCGCGGACAGCGTCGGCTGGCTCACGTGGCAGCGCTGGGCGGCGCGGCCGAAATGCCGGGTTTCCGCGAGCGCGACGAGGTATTGCAGGTCCCGCAAATTCATAGACAATGACTATTGTAACGATACCGACAATCGATTGTACAAATCGCGAAAGCGGCCGTATCCTCGGCCGTCACAACGCAACTCCATGTCCGGCGTCCTCGACGGCGAGGGCGCCTGCGCGTCACGAACCTGCAAGGGGAATCTGATGAACGACATAGCGGAAAAAGCCACCCGGACCGCCGCCAAGTGCCCGTACAGCCACGTCGCCGGCGTCGGCCGGACCAACCGCGACTGGTGGCCGAACCAGTTGCGCCTCGATCTGCTGCACCAGCACTCCGCGAAGTCCGACCCGATGGGCAAGGACTTCGATTACGCCAAGGCCTTCAAGAGCCTCGATTACAAGGCGCTGAAGAAGGACCTCGTGAAGCTGATGACCGATTCGCAGGACTGGTGGCCGGCCGACTTCGGTCACTACGGTCCGCAGTTCATCCGCATGAGCTGGCACGCCGCCGGCACCTACCGCATCGCGGACGGCCGCGGCGGCGCCGGCCGCGGCCAGCAGCGCTTCGCGCCGCTCAACAGCTGGCCGGACAACGTCAACATCGACAAGTCGCGGCGCCTGCTGTGGCCGATCAAGCAGAAGTACGGCAACAAGATCTCCTGGGCGGACCTGCTGGTCCTCG
>CAZYPM010000162.1:0-4567 GCA_964649205.1 uncultured Steroidobacteraceae bacterium | reverse complement strand
CTACGCCTACGGCCACCTGCGCACCGAGACCGGCGTGCACCGGCTGGTGCGCAAGTCGCCGTTCGATTCCGGCAACCGCCGCCACACGTCCTTCGCTTCGGTGTTCGTGTCGCCGGTCGTGGATGACGAGATCAGCATCGAGGTCAACCCGGCCGACATCGAGATGGACACCTACCGGGCGAGCGGGGCCGGCGGCCAGCACGTCAACAAGACCGACTCGGCGGTGCGGCTGCGCCACCTGCCCTCCGGCATCGTGGTGGCCTGCCAGAGCGAGCGCAGCCAGCACAAGAACCGTTCGACCGCGATGAAGATGCTGAAAGCCAAGCTCTACGAGCTCGAGGTCAACAAGCGCAATGCCGCCGCGCGGGTGCTGGAGGAGCAGAAGACCGACGTCGGCTGGGGCCACCAGATCCGTTCCTATGTGCTCGACCAGTCGCGGATCAAGGACCTGCGCACCGGGCACGAGACCGGCAACCCGGCCGCGGTGCTGGACGGCGACCTCGATCCGTTCATGGAAGCGAGCCTGAAGCAGGGCCTGTAGGATTCGACCCATGGCGCAGGACGACACGCGGGACGGGGGCGACGACAACGCGCTGATCGCGGAGCGGCGCGGCAAGCTCGCGCGGCTGCGCGCGGCGGGCGTCGCCTACCCGAACGACTTCCGCCGCGACGCGCTGGCAGCGGACCTGCACGCCACTTACGAAGGGCGCAGCGACGAATCGCTGGGCGCGCATCCGGTGCGCGTGCGCGTCGCCGGGCGCATGATGTTCAAGCGCGTCATGGGCAAGGCGTCGTTCGCCAAGCTGCAGGACGCCAGCGGCCAGATCCAGGTGTACCTGCAGGCGGAGGCGCTGGGCGCGGCTTACGAGGCGTTCAAGGGCTGGGACGCCGGCGACATCCTGGGCGCCGAAGGCCTGCTGATGCGCACGCGCGCCGGGGAACTCTCGGTGCGCGCGGAGTCGGTGCGGCTGCTGGTGAAGGCGCTGCGGCCGCTGCCGGACAAGTGGCACGGGCTCGCCGACACCGAGACGCGCTACCGCCGGCGTTACGTCGACCTGATCGTCAACGAGACGGCGCGCGAGACCTTCCGGACGCGCACGCGCGTGGTGCGCTGGCTGCGCGACTTCCTGGACGCCCAGGGTTTCCTCGAAGTCGAGACGCCGATGATGCAGCCGATTCCCGGCGGCGCCGTCGCCCGGCCCTTCGTCACGCACCACAATGCGCTGGACCAGGACATGTACCTGCGCATCGCGCCGGAGCTGTACCTGAAACGCCTGGTGGTCGGCGGCTTCGAGCGCGTCTACGAGATCAACCGGAACTTCCGCAACGAAGGCCTCTCGACCCAGCACAACCCCGAGTTCACGATGCTCGAGCTGTACCAGGCCTACGCGGACTGCGACGACTTCATGGGCCTCGTCGAACGCATGTTCCAGGGCCTCGCCGACGCGATCGCGGGGACGCGGGAGATTTCCTACCAGGGGCGGGCGATCCGGCTGTCCGCGCCATTCGCGCGCCTGTCCGTGGAGGACGCGGTCGCCGCGCACAACCCGGGCCTGGACCGCGCGCGGCTGCGGGAGACCGGCTACCTGCGCGAGGCCTGCGCCGCGCGGGGGATCGAGACGGGCGCCAGCGACGGCGCCGGGAAGCTCCTCATGGAGTTGTTCGAGAAGACCTGTGAGCACCGCATCGTGCAGCCGACCTTCGTCCATTCCTATCCGACCGAGGTCTCGCCGCTGTCGCGGCGCCGCGATGCCGACCCGTTCGTCACCGACCGCTTCGAGCTGTTCGTGGACGGGCGCGAGCTCGCGAACGGATTCTCCGAACTCAACGATCCGGAGGAGCAGGCCGAGCGCTTCCGCGAGCAGGCGGCGCGCCGGGGGGCCGGGGATCTCGAGGCCATGGCCTTCGACGGCGACTACATCCGCGCGCTGGAATACGGCATGCCGCCCGCGGCCGGGCTCGGCGTCGGCGTGGATCGCCTGGTGATGCTGCTGACGGATTCACCGAGCATCCGCGACGTGCTGCTGTTCCCGCAGCTCCGTCACGAACCTGCGGCGGAATAGGCGCGCCTTCAACCCGTGGGCGAGGTTTCTACCGCCTGCGGCAGCGCCGCCGGGATCGCGTAAGGCAGGTCCGCCGGCACGAACTCCCGGCCATCCGGCGCCGCGCCCAGCAGTTCGCCGCAGTCCTCGAGCCCCACCACCGCCAGGCACTGGCTGCTGCCGCGCCCGAAGGCGCGCACCACCTGTGCCGCCGGTTCGCGCCCGGCATAGAGCATCTGCCCCGGCGCGGGCGGTTCGCCCGCGGGGCCGACATAGCGCAGCATGCGGCGCTTGATGCGGCCGAGGTGCTGCGCGCGCGCGACGATCTCCTGCCCGAGGTAGCAGCCCTTGCTGAAGCTGAGCGCGCCCAGCAGGTCGA
The DNA here is from genome assembly GCA_964649205.1 of uncultured Steroidobacteraceae bacterium. Classification (GTDB taxonomy): domain Bacteria; phylum Pseudomonadota; class Gammaproteobacteria; order Steroidobacterales; family Steroidobacteraceae; genus SCUD01. The sequence continues at coordinate 2,146 of CAZYPM010000162.1, read as the reverse complement.
GATTGATCATCTGCGGCACCCACAGGCCCGAGGTCTGCGGATAGATCGCGGGCTCGCCGTCCTCGATGGCGGCCGCCTCCCAGTCCTCGGCTGCGGCTTGCGGCAGGCCCGCGAGGACCGCGTTCGCCGACGCTTGCCCGCCGACCAGCAAGGTGCGCGCCGGCCCGGCAACCAGGACCGCGAGCCCGGCGGCGCGGGCGGCCGACTGCAGTGCGGGCGGCGCGTCCAGCAGCCCGGTCACTTCCTCGGCCGAGTCGCCGAAGGTGACCGCCGAGCGCAGTACGAAGCGCGACAGGTGAGCGACGAGCAGCGGTGCCATCGCGCGCGGCAGCAGCAGCAGCACCGCATCTGCGCGCACCGCCAGCCGCAGCACCGTGAGCACGCGGCCCTGGCGGTTGCACGCCGCCGTCAGCATGCCCGGATGCCGATCGACGGCAAGCAGGTCGCCGGTGAGCTGACCCTGCAGGAATGCGCGCGCGTCGCGCCCCGTCACCGCGACGACCGACCACGACGGCAGCGGCATCCAGCGGGTGCGGGGCATCGGCGTATCCTAGCGCAGCACTTCTGGCCAAAGCGGTCGCAAATGACCTTGGGGGGCAGAGTTCCCTTCTGGCAGAATACGTTAGCGATGCAAGCCCCTGCACCCGCCAAGGCGCCGACGGCGCCCGCCATGGTTCCCGACCGACCGCTTTCTCCGCACCTCCAGGTCTACCGGCTGGCACTGACGACGGTGCTCTCCGGGCTGCACCGCATCAGCGGACTGGTCCTGACGCTGTCGACGCCGCTGCTGATCGCTTGGCTGGTCGCGGCGGCCTGCGGCGCGGACAGCTACGCGTCCGCTGCGCGATTCTTCGGCAGCTGGCCGATGCGGATCGTGCTTGCCGGGCTGATCGGGGTGTTCTGGTACCACCTGTTCAACGGCCTGCGCCACCTGGCGTGGGACGCGGGATTCGGTTTCGACCTCGGCAAGGCGCGCGCGAGCGGTGTGGCCGTCATCCTGATGGCGGCTGCCGCCTTCCTGGCGACGCTCGCATGGACGCCGGCCTGGCGCTGGCTGCTGGGGCTGCCATGAGCGGGCACGCGACGCGCCACTGGCGCAACCAGAAGATCTCCGCGATCGCGCTGGTGCTGCTGGGCGGCTGGTTCCTGTTCTCGCTGCTGTCGCTGCCGGACCCCGGTTTCGCCAGCGTGCGCGACTGGCTGGGGTCGCCGCTGCAGTCGGCGCTGATGCTGTTGTTCGGCTGGGCCGCGCTGTGGCATTCCGCGCAGGGCGTGCAGGTGGTCGTGGACGACTACGTACCCGGCGCCTGGCACGGACGCGTGCGCTGGGCTTCGCGCCTGCTGCACCTGGCGGGAGCGATCGCAGTCGCCGGCTCGGTGTGGGTGCTGGCACAGGGGGCGCCGGCGTGAGCGCCTATCCGGTCACCGACCACGCCTGCGACGTCGTGGTGGTCGGCGCCGGGGGCGCCGGCCTGCGTGCCACGGTCGGGCTCGCGCAGGCGGGCCTGGCAACGGCCTGCGTCACCAAGGTGTTCCCGACGCGCAGCCACACGGTCGCCGCGCAGGGCGGCATCAGCGCGGCGCTCGGCAACATGGGCGAGGACGACTGGCGCTTCCACTTCTACGACACCATCAAGGGTTCCGACTGGCTCGGTGACCAGGACGCCATCGCGTACATGTGCAAGGAGGCGATCCCGGCGATCATCGAGCTGGAGCACTATGGCGTGCCGTTCTCGCGCACCGAGGACGGGCGCATCTACCAGCGTCCCTTCGGCGGCATGACCACGCATTACGGCAAGGGCATCGCCCACCGCACCTGCGCGGCGGCCGATCGCACCGGGCACGCGATGCTGCATACGCTCTACCAGCAGAGCCTGCGCCACGACGCGCGCTTCTTCATCGAGTACTTCGCGCTCGACCTGCTGATGGAGGACGGCGCCTGCCGCGGGGTGCTGGCGCTCGACATGGCGACCGGCACGCTGCACCGGTTCCTGGCCCAGGCCACGGTGCTCGCGACCGGCGGCTACGGCCGCACCTACTTCTCCTGCACCTCGGCCCATACCTGCACCGGCGATGGCGGCGGCATGGTGCTGCGCGCGGGGCTGCCGCTGCAGGACATGGAGTTCGTGCAGTTCCACCCGACCGG
>CAZYPM010000161.1:0-4590 GCA_964649205.1 uncultured Steroidobacteraceae bacterium | reverse complement strand
CGGCATCGATGCGGCGCATCGGCGGGTGATCTTCGCCTCGTCGCTCGGCACCGTGTTCGAGTGGTACGACTTCTACCTCTACGGCACGCTGGCCGTGTTCTTCTCGGCGCTCTTCTTCCCGCCGGGCAACGAGACCGCGGCCTTCCTCGCGAGCCTCGCCACTTTCGGCGCCGGCTTCGCGGTGCGCCCGCTCGGCGCGCTGCTGTTCGGGCGCATCGGCGACCGCATCGGCCGCAAGTACACCTTCCTGATCACGATCGTCGTGATGGGCCTGTCGACGGCGCTGGTCGGCGTGCTGCCGACCTACGCCCAGATCGGCATCTGGGCCCCGGTCCTGCTCGTCACGCTGCGGCTCGCGCAGGGCCTCGCACTCGGCGGCGAGTACGGCGGCGCCGCCACCTACGTCGCCGAGCACGCGCCGCAGGGCCGGCGCGGCCTCTACACGAGCTGGATCCAGACCACCGCCACGCTCGGCTTCTTCCTGTCGCTGGCGGTGATCCTGGCCTGCCGCCTCGGATTCGGCGAGGACACGTTCCGTGCCTGGGGCTGGCGCCTGCCGTTCCTGCTGTCGGTCATCCTGCTCGGCATCTCGGTCTACATCCGGCTGAAGCTCGAGGAATCGCCGGTATTCGCCGAGATCAAGGCCGAGGGCAAGCTCTCGCACGCGCCGCTGACCGAGAGCTTCGGCCAATGGCGCAACGGGCGCATCGTGCTGCTGGCGCTGCTCGGCGCCACCGCCGGCCAGGGCGTGGTCTGGTACACGGGGCAGTTCTATGCGCTGTTCTTCCTGCAGAACACGCTCAAGCTCGACTTCCAAAGCTCCTACGTGCTGATCGCCATCGCGCTCGTCATCGGCACGCCCTTTTTCGTCGTGTTCGGCAAGCTCAGCGACCGCATCGGCCGCAAGCGGATCATGGTCGCGGGCTGCCTGCTGGCGGCGCTCACCTTCATCCCGATCTTCCACGGGCTCACGCACGCAGTGAACCCGGCGCTGGCGGAATTCGAGGAACGTGCCGCGGTCGCGGTGGCGGCGCGCGACTGCCACTTCCGCATCTTCGCCAGGCCCGCCACGCCCTGCGACCTGGCGCGCGATTTCCTCACCAAGGCGGGCGTCAGCTACGCGCAGCGGCCCGCCGAGCCCGGCCACGACGTGGTCACGACCATCGCCGGCAAGCGCCTCGAGGGTTTCGACGCGGATGCCTACCGGGCGGCGCTGGATGCCGCGGGCTACCCGGCCGCCGCGGATCCGGCTCGCGTCAACCGCGTGGCGACGGTCGCGCTGCTGACGCTGCTCATGCTCTACGTGACGATGGTGTACGGACCGATCGCGGCGTTCCTGGTGGAACTGTTCCCGACGCGCATCCGCTACTCCTCCATGAGCCTGCCCTACCACATCGGCAACGGCTGGTTTGGCGGCTTCCTGCCGTTCCTGGCCGCCGCGCTGGTGGTCCTGACCGGCAATATCTACTACGGGCTCTGGTACCCGATCGTGATCGCCGCCATGACGGGCGTCATCGGATTGCTGTTCCTGCGCGAGACCAAGGACGTGGACTTGCGCTCATGAAGGGGGCCGGCGCACGGACGCCGGCACGTCGCCGGAGATCCCGAGCGCCCGCTGCATCAGCAGGCGCTTCACCGGGCGCGCCGACTGCACCAGGCCGAGGCCACCGCGGCGCAGGCGCGACTTGAACTCGTCGCCGCCGGAGAACAGCCGCTTCAGGCCGTCCAGCAGCAGGATCGCAGGCAGCGCCTCGGCCTTGCGCCAGCGCTCGTAGCGGCGCAGCACCCGCAACTCGCCAGGGTCGTCCCCCGCTTCGAGCGCATCGCCCAGCACGTCCACGAGCGCGGCCGCATCGAGGAAAGCCAGGTTGATGCCCTGCCCCGCCAGAGGGTGCACGGTGTGGGCGGCATCGCCGACCAGGGCCACGCGGTCCGCCACGTAGCGACGCGCGTGTACCAGCCTGAGCGGAAACGAGGCGCGCGGGGTCGTGGCCTCGAGACGGCCGAGCACGCCGGCCGATGCCGCGGTCACGCGATCGCCGAACTGCGCCTGGTCACAACGCACGAGGTCTTCGGCCACCTCCGGCGTGGTGGACCAGACCAGCGATACGCGCCCGTCCGCCAGCGGCAGCAGGGCCAGCGGGCCGGTATCGAGGAAGCGCTGGTACGCGGTATCGCCGTGCCCGCGCTCCGCGCGCAGGTGCGCGACCACCGCGCGCTGGCCATAGTCGGTCGCGCTGGCGTCGATGCCCGCCTGCCTGCGGACCGCGGAATCGGCGCCGTCGGCGCCCACCACGAGGCTGGCGCGGAACTCGCGCCCATCGGCGGTCGCGACGCGGATCGCATCGCCGCCCGGCGTGATCGTCGCCAGGCCGGTACGCAGCAGCACCACGCCACCGGCGAGCGCGGACTCGGTCAGCGCCGCCTGCACCGCGCGGTTCTCGGCGATGCAGCCGAGGTCGGGCTCGCCCAGTTCGGCTGCATCGAACACCAGCGCATCGCGCCCGCCAGGGTCGCCGCGCTCCTCCCAGACCACCATGCGCTGGTAGCAGGCCACCCCGCGGGCCTGGACCGCGGCCCAGGCGCCGGTCTTCACGAGCAACTGCCGGGAGGCATGCGAAAGCGCCGAGACCCGCAGGTCGAACGGCTCGCCGGCGGCCGGGGCCGCCACCGGCTTCGGCTCCAGCAGTGCGATGCGAAGGCCCCTCGTGCGCGAGTCCGCGGCCGCCAGTGCCGCGATGCCGGCGCCCGCCATCGCGCCGCCGACCACGACCAGGTCGAAATCGCGTTTCACGCGCCACCCACCAGCGGCAGGCCGCGCACCAGCCGCGGCTGCCGGCCCGCGAGCCCCATCGTGCGCCGCGCGAACTCGTGCTTCACCGGGCGCAGCAGGTCGAAAGCGAGCAGCCCGGTTGCACGCGCCATGCGCAGCGGGGCGAGCGGCATGCCGAAGCCGCGCACCAGCGAGTCGGTGAAGCGGATCACCGCCTCGCGGTCCGGGCGGCGCCAGTCGGCGTAGCGCGCGAGCAGTGCGACGGCACCGGGATCCGCGGCGGCACCCTGCGTGGCGCAGGCTTCCGCCAGCAGTTCCGCCAGCGCCGCGACGTCCCGCAGTCCCAGGTTGAAACCCTGGCCGGCCACCGGATGCAGGCCCTGCGCCGCGTTGCCGACGATCACGGCGCGCGGCGCCGTGAGCTGGTCCGAGCGCGTCAGCGCGAGCGGATACGCCTGGCGGCGGCCGACCCGCGTGAAGCGACCGAGCCTCGATCCGAAGGCCTGCTGCAACTCTGCGATGAACGCCGCATCGTCGAGCCCGAGCGCGCGGCGGGCCGCCTCGGGCGCCAGCGTCCAGACCACCGCCGAACGCCCTTCGGCGATCGGCAGGATCGCGATCGGCCCCTGCGGCGTGAAGCGCTCGTAGGCCGTGTGGTCGTGGAAGCGCTCCGTGTCCAGGTGCGCGATGACCGCCTGCTGGTGGTAGTCCGACACCGTCGATTCGATCCCCAGCGCCCTGCGCACCGCCGATTGGGCGCCGTCGGCGGCGACCACCAGCCGGGCGACGATCTCGTCGCCCCGGTCGGTGGCGAGCCGCAGCCCGTCCTCCACGGGCGCGAGCCCGGTGGCGGCGGCCGGCACGAACAGCAGCCGCGGCATCGTGGCGCAACGCTCGCGCAGCGCCTGGCCGAGCAGCCGGTTCTCGATCGTATAGCCGAGCGCCGCGACGCCCTGCTCCTCGGCGGTGAGGCGCGCGAAGCCGAAGGCGCCGCGCTCCGACACGTGGATGCGCCGGATCGGCGTCGCCGCCGCGGCAATGCCGGCCCAGGCTCCGATGCCTTCCAGCACGCGGCGGCTGCCGGCGGAGAGCGCGGTGGTGCGCGCATCGAAGCTCGGCTGCAGGCTCGCCTCCGGCGCGACCGGCTCGATCACGGTGACCGTGAGCGGCAGCGGCGCGAGCGCCGCGGCCAGCGACAGCCCCACCATGCCGCCGCCGGCGATCGCGACATCGCAATGCGCAACCGCGCCCGCGTTCATGCCGCCGCCATCAGGCGCTCGATCTCGTCGGGATCCTTCGGCATCGCCTCGGTGAGCACTTCCGGATCGCCCGATCGCACCACGACGTCGTCCTCGAGCCGCACGCCGATGCCCCACCATTCGCGGCGCACGCCCTCGGTGCCCGGCGCAATGTAGATGCCGGGCTCGATGGTCGTGACCATGCCGGGCTCCAGCAGCCGCCACTGCTCGCCGACCTTGTACTCGCCGACGTCGTGCACGTCCATGCCGAGCCAGTGCCCGACGCGGTGCATGAAGAATTTCCGGTACGCGCCGTCCTTGATGAGCTTCGGCAGGCTGCCCTTCAGCAAACCGATGCGCCGCAGGCCCTGGGTGATGACGCGCACCGCGGCGTCGTGCGGGTCGTTCCAGTGATTGCCGGCGCGCGCCTTCGCAGTCGCCGCGTGGTTGGCCTGCAGCACGATCTCGTAGATCGCGCGCTGGCGCGGCCGGTAGCGGCCGCCCACGGGCAGCGTGCGGGTCACGTCCGAGGCGTAGTACTGGTACTCGCAGCCGGCGTCGATCAGCAGCAGCTCGCCG
>CAZYPM010000160.1:2497-4596 GCA_964649205.1 uncultured Steroidobacteraceae bacterium | reverse complement strand
GCGCCATCTCCGCCACCGACATCGGCGCGTACTGCTTCTGCTTCATGACCTCGGTCACGCGCTGGCCGCGCTCGAGCTGCCTGCGGGTGGCCTCGTCGAGGTCGGAGGCGAACTGCGAGAACGCCGCCAGCTCGCGGTACTGCGCGAGCGCGAGGCGGATGCCGCCGCCCAGCTTCTTGATCACTCCGGTCTGCGCCGCGCCGCCGACGCGCGACACCGAGATGCCCGCGTTCATGGCGGGGCGGATGCCGGCGTTGAAGAGGTCGGTCTCGAGGAAGATCTGCCCGTCGGTGATCGAGATCACGTTGGTCGGCACGAACGCGGTCACGTCGCCGGCCTGCGTCTCGATGATCGGCAGCCCGGTGAGCGAGCCGGTCCGGCCCTTGATCTTGCCGCCGCTGATCTTCTCGACGTACTCGGCCGAGACGCGCGCCGAGCGCTCGAGCAGGCGCGAGTGCAGGTAGAACACGTCGCCCGGGTAAGCCTCGCGGCCCGGCGGGCGGCGCAGCAGCAGCGAGATCTGCCGGTAGGCCCAGGCCTGCTTGGTGAGGTCGTCGTAGATGATGACGGCGTCCTCGCCGTTGTCCATGAAGTACTCGCCCATGGCGCAGCCCGAGTAGGGCGCGATGTACTGCATGGAGGCCGGCGTGGAGGCGCTGGCCGACACGATGATCGTGTGCTCCATCGCGCCGTGCTCTTCGAGCTTGCGCACCACGTTCGCGATCGAGCTCTGCTTCTGGCCGATGGCGACGTAGATGCACTTAACGCCGGTGCCCTTCTGGTTGATGATCGTGTCGACGGCGAGCGCGGTCTTGCCGGTCTGGCGGTCGCCGATGATCAGCTCGCGCTGGCCGCGGCCGATCGGCACCATCGAGTCGATGGCCTTGTAGCCGGTCTGCACCGGCTGGCTGACGCTCTTCCTCCAGATCACGCCCGGCGCGACGCGTTCGATCGGCGAGCGCTTCGCGGCCTTCACCGGGCCCTTGCCGTCGAGCGGGTTGCCGAGCGCGTCCACCACGCGGCCCAGCATCTCGGGGCCGACCGGCACCTCGAGGATGCGGCCGGTGGTCTTCACCGTCGCGCCCTCGCCGATGTGGCGGTACTCGCCGAGCACCACCGCGCCCACCGAGTCCTGCTCGAGGTTGAGCGCGAGGCCGAAGGTGTTGCCCGGGAACTCGATCATTTCGCCGTAGGCGACGTCGGCGAGGCCGTGGATGCGGCAGATGCCGTCGGTCACGGACACGACCGTGCCGACGTTGCGCGCTTCCGTGGCGGCCTCGAAGTTCTTGATCCGGGCCTGGATCAGTTCGCTGATTTCAGATGCCTTGATGGACATTTCCGCTTTCCTTGACTAATTCGTGAGCGCCGAGCCGAGCCGCGCGAGGCGGCCCTTCAGCGACCCGTCGATGACCAGGTCCCCGGCGCGCACGATGGCGCCGCCGAGCAACGAGTCGTCGAGCCTGACCTGCATGCGCACCTCGCGCCCGAGGCGTTTTTCGAGCGCGGCCTCGAGCCGCTTCTTCTGCGGCGCCGCGATCTCGCGCGCCGCGATGACTTCGACGTCGATGACGCCCTCGACTTCCGCGCGCAGCACCTCGTACTGCGCCGCGATCTCGGGCAGGAGCCCGAGGCGGCGGTTTTCGGCCAGCGTCGACAGGAAGTTGCGGCCCTCCGCCCCCGCGGCCTTCTTCGAGACCTCCACCAGCAGCGCCACGAGCTGCTCGCCCGTCACCAGCGGGTGATTCAGGAGCCGCGCCACGCGTTCGTCAGCGACCGTCGCGGCCGTCGAGCCCAGGAGCTTCGACCAGGAAGCGAAGTCCCTGGCCTCGCGCGCGTGCGCGAAGGCGGCCCGCGCGTAGGGTCTCGCGATGGTGGCGCGGTCAGCCACGCGGCGCCTGCCTCTCGAGTTCCGCGGCGAGTTCGTCGAGCAGTGCGGCATGCGCCTTGGCATCCACCTCGCGGCCCAGCACGCGCGAAGCGCCCGCAACCGCAAGCGCCGCGACCTCGCGCCGGAGCGCATCGCGGGCCTTGGCCTGCGTGGTCGTGACCTCGGTACGGGCCTGCGCGATCAGCCGCTCGCCCTCGGACACGGCGTGCTC
>CAZYPM010000160.1:0-2397 GCA_964649205.1 uncultured Steroidobacteraceae bacterium | reverse complement strand
TCAGCCGCCGGCGCCGGTTGCCGCCTGCAGCTGGCCGATGAACGGGTTCGCGAACGCGAAGAACAGCGCGATGCCCACGCCGATCATCGCGACTGCGTCGAGCAGTGCGACGACGATGAACATCTTCACCTGCAGCATCGGCGCGAGCTCCGGCTGGCGCGCAGCGCCCTCGAGGAAGCGGCCGCCGAGCAGGCCCATGCCGATGCCGACGCCCAGTGCGCCGAAGCCGATGAGGATCGCCACGGCGATCGCAGTCATGCCAATCACGGTTTCCATCTAAGAGTCTCCTGGTCGAAAAACGTCAATGACTCTCGTGCGCCTGGCTCAGGTACACGATCGTCAGCATCATGAAAATGAAGGCCTGCAGCACGATGATCAGCACGTGGAACAGGGCCCAGGCGAAATGCAGCGGCAGCTGCCAGATACCCAGCAGCGCAATGAGCAGGAAGATCAGCTCGCCGGCGTACAGGTTGCCGAACAGCCGCAGCGAGAGCGACACCGGCTTCGCAAGCAGCGACACGCCCTCGAGCACGAAATTGAAGGGAATGGCGGCCCAGTGGTTGAAGGGCGTCAGCGTGAGCTCCTTGGCGAAGCCGGCGATACCCTTGATCTTGATGCTGTAGAACAGCGTGAGGATGAAGACCGAGATCGCCATCGCGAAGGTGATGTTCACGTCCGTGGTCGGCACGACCTTGAGGTACGGCACACCCGCCATGCCGGCGACCCACGGCAGCCAGTCCACGGGCACCAGGTCCATGAGGTTCATCAGGAACACCCACACGAACAGGGTGAGCGCCAGTGGCGCGATCAGCTTGCTCTTGCCGTGGAAGGTCTCGCGCACGCTCTGGTCCACGAAACCGACCACCATCTCGATGGCGGTCTGCAGGCGGCCCGGAACGCCGGTGGTGGCGCGGCGCGCGACGCGGCTAAAGAGGAAGGTGAGCAGCAGGCCGAGCGCGAGCGCGAAGAACATCGAGTCGACGTTCAGCGCGTAGAACTTGCCCTGGCAATCGCCGCCCACGGCCCAGGCGCCGTCCACCTTGCAGACGGTCAGGTTCTGGAGATGGTGGGTGATGTACTCGCCAGCCGAATGCCCGGTTGCCGCCATGATCGCCTTAAGGTCCGCCCTGGGCGCGCTTGCGCCCTTCCCCGTCGAACAGCAATGCCACCGGCAGGGCCAGCAGCGTCGCGATGTACCCGGCGAATACGAACTCCGGGTGCAGCGGCTTCAGCGTCGCGAACACGGCGATGAACAGCACGGCCGCGATCGCGAGCTTTCCGGCCTCGCCGATCCAACCCGCCCGCAACAGGCTTTTTGCACTGCTGCCGGCGCGCGGCGACATCACTCTCGCCGCCAAAAAGGCATTCGGCACCACGCCGATCAATCCACCCAACAAGGTGGGGATCGCATGCCCCGAACCCAACCAGACCTGGACGATCCCGGCGAGCAACAGGGCGGCCGCGAGCTGCGCGAGCAGGATGTTCCGGACGGTCTTCATTCACCGGGCTCCGGCAACAAAAACGCCACGTGGCCCCCCAAGCGGTCCGTGGCGTCTTAGCGCTTCGCAGCAAGCCGCGCGGGCGGCCAAAAACCGGGCGGAATTATAGAGGGCGGGACCCCGGGATACAACCGCGGGAGCGGTGAAAAACCCTAGTTCTTACGCGGCGTTAGACGCCCCGAGTGGCGGTTCCGGGACGCCGCAGGCGGTAAACGAAACAACTGTCGTCGCCGAAGCGCCGGCAGACCACGTATTCGAAGCCGAGGCGCTCGTAGAAGCGGTGGGCGCGGGTGTTGCTGTCCATGGGATCGACCAGGATGGCGGTTACGGACGGGTCCGCGAAGCTGCGCTCGATGGCCAGGTTCATGATCTGCGTGCCGTAACCGCGGCCGAGCGCATCCGGCTCGCCGATCCAGAGGTCGAGGGCACGGCGGCCACCCTCGATGCAGCCCCAGTACTGGGTTTCCTCGCGCGCCGGATCGATGATCTGGAGGAAGCCGATCGGCCGGCCGTCCACTTCGGCGATGAACTGCTCGCGCCAGTCGGGATTGCGGGCGAGTTCCGTCGCCCACTGCCAGTCGTCGTCGCCCAGGGCCGCCTTGAGGTGTGGCTGGCGCTGCCAGCGCTCGAGCAGGGAAAGGTCGGCCGGCGTCGCGGGACGGAGATCCACGCTCCCGCGCGCCGGCCGGCCTTGTGGAGATTCAGGATTCGGGCTCAAGCCACGGATAGACGTCGTCGAAGAAGACCGGTTCCTCGTCCTCGGATTCGACCTCGACCACGACCGGCGAGAGCCGGCTGCCCTGGTCCCAGGGCCAGAACTGGCGGGTGCCGGCGTCGAAGGCGAACTGCTCGGTTCCCAGGAAACGCCTGAGTAGGTCGTGGACCGGATGGGCCATGG
>CAZYPM010000159.1:0-4653 GCA_964649205.1 uncultured Steroidobacteraceae bacterium | reverse complement strand
GCCTCCGGCTGGCAGCCGAGGTGGCGGAACATGGCCTGGTCGGCCGCCTGCTGCTTGCGGCTCGCCACCACGACCTCGACCGCGCCGATGCCGAGGCGCGCCATCGGGCCGAGCTCGAAACGGCCGCCCAGGTAGAACGGCCCGGTGCCGGTGAACCGCCCGTCGCCGAGCGCCAGCACCTTCATGCGGGCGGCCAGCGGCGTCTCGCCCGCGAAGCCGCTGTTCGCGCCCAGCGAGATCTCGAGGCTCGCCCCCGCGCCCGCGGCATGCGCCGCCGCCGCGGCGGCCGGGTCCCAGATCACGCCCGCCACCGTGCCCGGCAAGCCGGCCGCCACCAGCGCCTTCAGCAGCGACGTGGTGTCCGCGTTGCCGCCTGCACCCGGATTGTCCTGCGTGTCGGCCAGGACCAGCGGCCCGCGCGGGCGCGCGGGCAGCGCGCGCGCAGCCGCAACGGCCTGGTCCACGGACACGAGGTCGAGCGCGAACTCCCCTTCACGCGCGAGCGCTTCCCGGTACAGGGCATCCGCCGCCCGCGCCAGCGCCGCCTGGTCGCGGCCGAAACCGGAGACGACGGGTCCGCACTCCGGCACGTCCGCGAGCGGGAAGCCGGGCGTGAGGCAGAGCGCCACCGCGTTGTCGCGCTCGAGCGCTTCCGCATGCGGCATCAGCGAGGCCAGCGGCTCGACCAGCGTGCACTGCGAGGTGAGCGGCATCAGGTAGGGCAGCGGGCGGTGGACGCGCGCCGTCACCGGGCGGCGCAGGATGTCGTGCAGCGTCGCCGCGGCGCGCGCGCCGGTCGCGGCCATGTCGACGTGCGGGTAGCTGCGGTAGGCCACCAGCGCGTCCGCCTGCCGCACCATGAGCGGCGAGACGTTGGCATGGAAGTCGAGGCTGGCGACCACGGCAACCGAGGGCCCGACCGCGGCGCGCACGCGCCGCAGCAGCTCGCCGACGGCGTCGTCCAGGTGCTCCGCGACCATCGCACCGTGCAGGTCGAGGTAGACCGCATCGCAGCCGCGCACCTTGCCGATGCGCTGCAGCAGCTCGACCGCGATGGATTCGAAGGCCGCGCGCGTGACCTTGCCCGCGGGCTGCGCGGAACACCAGAGCAGCGGCTCGATGCGGTGCCCGAGCGCGGCGGCCTCCGCCACGAAGCCCGCGGCCGGCAGGTTGATGCCGGCGACGGCATCGAGCATCTCGCCGCCGCGCACCAGTCCCGGCCAGGCATCCGGCTCGACGAATTGCGCGAGGCCCGTCCGGTGTGGCGAGAAGGTGTTGGTTTCGTGCTGGAAACCGCCCACCGCGATGCGCGCCATGCGGTCCCCCGTTCGGATGTGGTGCCGGCGGAGGGAGTCGAACCCCCGACCTGAGGTTTACAAAACCACTGCTCTACCAGCTGAGCTACGCCGGCGTCGGCCGGCATTCTATCGCGGTTCGCAGGGCTTCACTTCCAGGCGCAGGATGCGGCCGCCCTCGCCGTGCAGGCGCGCGGCGTCGGGCAGCGTGGCGGGAGGCTCCACGTCGACGTCGATCCAGTACACGGTGCCGCTGCGCTCGCGCTCCGAGACGCGCGGCTCGAGGCCGAGCGCCTTGACCTCGTCCATGCGCCGCAATGCGCGCTGGCGCTCGCTGAACAGCCCGAGCGAGATGGTGATCCGGTTGCCGTCGCCGGGCATCGCATAGGCGTCGCCGATGCCGAAGCGGCGCAGCCGCTCGATGACACCGTCGGCTGCGGCGCGGTCCGGCAGCCCGTCGAGTGCGACCCAGTAGCCCTTCCACACGATCCCCTCGCTGGTGCGCTGCCGCGGCTCGAGTTCGCTTTCGCGCAGCAGCGTCGCGGCGCGCGCGGCGTCCGTCAGGTCGGTGAAGGGGCCGAGGCTCAGGCAGCTCGCCCCCGGGCGCGCCGCCGCGTCCGGCGCCGGCGCCGGCGGCGCTTCGCGCGCCAGCACCAGCTGCGGGCCCGCCGGCCTGGTCGCGGCAGCCGGCGCCGGCCCCGGCTGGTTCAACCAGTGCGTCCACGCGTACCAGGCGACGTTGGCCAGCAGCAGCAGGGCAACCAGGAGCTTCATGTCGCCGATTCTAAGCGCTTCGCACCGAGACTTCGCCGGACAGCACGCGCCGCCGCCCGTCCGGCGCGTCCACCAGCAGCGCGCCGGCCGCATCCACGCCGCGCGCCAGTCCCTCGAAATCGCGCCCGTCCTGCAGCACGCGCACGGGCCGGCCGGCGAGCGCATCGGCGTTCCGCCATTCGTCGGCGAAGGCCGCCATGCCGCGCGCGCCGAATTCCTCGAGCATGAGCGACAGCTCCGCGATCAGCGCCGCCGCCAGCGCGTTGCGCGACACCGGGCTGCCGAGCGACGCCAGGTCAGTGGCCTCGAAGCCGCCGGCGGCGATCGTCGCCCGCGTCTGGGGCGGCAGGCGCATGTTGATACCGATCCCGACCACGACGTAGGCCGGGCCAGCAGCCTCGCCGCGCAGGTCGATCAGCACGCCGCCGAGCTTGCGCCCGGCGTGCACGATGTCATTGGGCCACTTGAGCGCGAGGCCGGCGACGCCCAGGCAGGCCAGCGCACGCAGCACGGCCACGCCCGCGGCCAGCGGCATTGCGGAAAGCGCGGCGGGCGCCTCGCGGAAACTCCAGTTCACGGACAGGCACAGGCCCGAGGCGCGAGGCGCGAGCCACTGCCGCCCTCGACGTCCGCGCCCGGCAGTCTGGAATTCCGCGAGGCAGGCGTCGAAGCGCCCGGGAGGCAGGTCGGTCACGGCGAGCAGCCGGTCGCTGGTCGAGTCGATCTGCTCGTGGACTTCGAGCCGGCGCAGCCGTTCGCGCGGCCACTGCGGCAACCCGCGGCGGATCGCCGCGGCGTCCAGCAGGTCGCCCGCGCCGGTCACCTGCGCGGCGTCCGCGGGCGGAACAGCCACAGCCGGCCAAGGCGCGCCTCGTTGCCGGCGCGCATGCGGGCGATGTTGCTGCGGTGCGCCCATACAATGAACGCGGCCATCGCGAGCGCCAGCAGGAGCAGCCACCGCGCGCCGGGATGGAACAGCTGCGCGGCGATCGGCACCGAGGCCGCCGCGATCATGGTCGCGAGCCCGGCAAAGCCGCTCACCGTCGCCACCAGCAGCCACGCGGCGAGCGCGACCGGGACCGTGGCTGGCGCGAGCGCGATGAGCGCGCCGATCAGCGTCGCGCCGCCCTTGCCGCCGCGGAACTCGTGATAGAGCGGCCAGACGTGGCCCGCGACCGCCGCCGCGGCGCAGGCCGCCGCCAGCCATTCGCGGCTGACCATCGGGTCCGCCGCGACGCCCGGCAGGGCCAATCCCGGCAGCCAGCCCGCCGCGAGCCAGCCCTTGCCCACGTCCACCACCACCGTGGCGAATGCGAACCAGAATCCCTGGGTGCGCAGCGCGTTGGTGCCGCCGGCGTTGCCGCTGCCCTGCTCGCGGATGTCGACGCCCTTCAGGCTGCCGACGGCGAGCGCGCCCATCACGGAGCCGAACAGGTAGGCGATCAGCGTCTTGAGGCCGAGTTCGAGCACCTTGAGCTCCGGCGCCGGGGATCCGGGAATTCTATCAGCGGCTTTCCCGCGGCAGGAAAACCTCGGCGATCATGCAACGCACGCTGCCGCCGCCGTGCCGTTCGATCACGGGAATGGCGGCCGTCACGATGCGACCGTGGCGCTCGAGCGAGGCGCGCGCCGCGGGCGGCAGGCTGGCCCAGGCCGCCGCCGACATCGCGATCAGCTGCGAGCCGTCGCGGGAACGCAGTGCGAGCAGGTTGCCCGCAAAGCCGTGCATCGCGTCGGCGCCGATCCCGATGGGTTCGTGCCCGGCGGCGGCGAGCCCGCCGAGCACCGCCGCGCGCTCGCCTGGGTCGGGAATGGCCTCGGCGCAGACCACGGAAAAGCCCTCGCCGATCGCCATCATGACGTTGGTGTGATAGAGCGGCTCGCCCTCCGGTCCGCGCGCGTCGAACGTGACGGCGCGGTAGCCGAGGCGTGCGGCGAAATCGGCGAGTGCCGCGGCGGTGGTGCGCGGCGAGCGGCAGGCGTAGGCCACGCGGTGGCAGCGGTCGAGCACCAGGCTGCCGGTACCCTCGAGGAATTCGCCGCGCGTCTCCCAGCCGGAGAGGTCCGTCGTGCGAGCGATGCGGAATCCCGCGTCTCTCAGCTGTCCAAGGAGTTCGGGGCGGCGTTCCGCCCGCCGCGACGGCGCCATCATCGGGTACAGCACGGCGGTCCCGTCGGCGTGGAAGCTGACCCAGTTGTTCGGGAAGCAGGCGTCCGGCTTCGGCGGCTCGGGCGTGTCTTCGGCGACGTGGACCAGGACGCCGGCCGCGCGCAGCTTCTCCACCAGGCCGTCGAACTCGCGCTGCGCGGCGAGCCTTGCATCGGCACCGGCGTCGCCCCGCTGGAAGCGGTTCGACTCCGCCGTCTCCGGATTCGCGCCGAAGCGCGCGGGCCGGATCATCAGCACGGCGTCCGCGCACTGGCGATCGGCGGCAGCTTCGGCATTCATGCCGCCAGTCTAGCAACGATGGCGGCGCGCAAAGAAAAGGGCGCGGCGGTCGCCCGCCGCGCCCCTCTGGCTGCAATCGCCTCAGAACTCCAGGCGGATGCCGAACTGCACCTTCCACACCGACGGCAGCGCCGA
>CAZYPM010000158.1:0-4670 GCA_964649205.1 uncultured Steroidobacteraceae bacterium | reverse complement strand
CCGCAGCCGGCCTTGAGCGTGAGCCCGGCCTCGTGGACCTTGTTCAGGATGTCGTCCATCGAGTCGCGGATCGTGCCCGAGACCGTGCAGTTGATGGTGGAGGTGGCCGGCTTGTGGGCGAGCGCGCCGGCATTCGACAGGATCCGCCCCGCCGGGATCGCGCCCTTGCGCAGCGCCCACAGGAAGCGCTCGTTCCAGTGCTCGCGGACCGACGGATCCTCGACGCCCGCGAGCGTCACCGCCACGCGGCGCCAGGTGTCGTCCATCGACTGGTCGAGCGGAGTGCCGTCCTTGGCGGTCAGGCGGTACTTGCGGTCCCAGATGTCGAGCGAGGCTTCCTGAAACGGGATGTCACTGACGTCCTTCCGCTCGATCTTGACCGCCGTGCTCATTTTCTCTTCGACGCTCCCCTCATCCGGCCCCAGCGCACTTTTGCCGGAGAAATCTCGGCCCGGCCGGCGCAACGTTGCGCCGCCTGCTGTCGATTCCGCGTGGCTCCCTGACTCTGCTGCCGGCCGCTGCCGCGTTTCAGCCGGCGACCACAAGATGTTGTGTCAGGGCTGCGAAAATATTTCCGCAAGCCGCTTGGTGTCAAGGATTTCCTTGGTCAAAAAATCGCCACAAAAACAAGCTGATATTTCAATAGCTTACGGACGTCATCTCACGGAGTTTCCGGTAGCCGCCCGGTCGCCGGGTGGTCGCCGCGCAAAAACCGCGCAGCACAACATCTGGTATGCAGAAAAACGGCACAAAATACGCACAGTTTGTGCACGGACGCGTCCGCACGCGGGAAAATACGGCCTGCGCGCCACCGGAACTTGTCGCATCGAGCCCCGGTCAGAGCGTCCCACAGAGGTGCCACCCGCCATGAACAGATTCAGAGTCGCGCTGCTGGCAGCGGCGCTCGTCGCCCTGCCCTTCGCCGCCGGCGCGCAGAAGGATTCCGCCGTGCCGTCGTTCGCGCCGGTCATCAAGCGCGTCTCCCCGGCGGTCGTCAACATCGGCGTGCGCGGCACGGTCGCCGCCCCCCGCAACCCGTTCTTCGACGATCCGGGCTTCCGCCGTTTCTTCGGCCTGCCGCCGGATGCCGCGCCCCGCGAGCGCGAGTTCAGGAGCGCCGGCTCCGGCGTCATCGTCGACGCCCAGGGCGGCTATATCGTCACCAACGCCCACGTGGTCAAGAACGCCAGCGAGATCACCATCACCCTGGTCAACGAGACCGAGCTGAAGGCGGAGGTCGTGGGCAGCGACGAGCGCTCGGACGTCGCCGTGCTGCGCGTCAAGGACGGCAGGCTGCCGGCGGAGATCCGGCTCGCGGATTCCTCGGCAATCGAGGTCGGCGACTTCGTCATCGCCATCGGCAACCCGTTCGGCCTGCAACACACCGTCACCTCCGGCATCGTGAGCGCGCTCGGGCGCAGCGGCATCAACCGCAACAACTTCGAGGACTTCATCCAGACGGACGCCGCCATCAATCCGGGCAATTCCGGCGGCGCCCTGGTGTCGCTGGACGGCGAACTGGTCGGCATCAATACCGCCATCCTGTCGGGCTCCGGCGGCAATATCGGCATCGGCTTTGCGATCCCGTCCAACATGGTCCGCTCGATCATGGAGCAGCTGATCCAGTTCGGCGAGGTCAACCGCGGCCAGCTGGGCGTCTCGGTGCTCGACCTGACGCCGGACTTCCGCCGCAGCCTGGGCCTCGCGGACGACGTCCAGGGCGCGCTGGTGTCGCAGGTCGCCGAGGGCTCGGCGGCCGCGCGCGCCGGCATCGAGACCGGCGACGTGATCACGAGCATTCGCGGGCAGCCGATCAAGGGCGCGACCGAACTGCGCAATACCATCGGCATGATGAAGGTCGGCGATTCCGCCGCCATTTCCCTGCTGCGCGAGGGCAAGCCGAGGACCGTCACCGCCGTGCTGCGCGAGCCGGCCCAGCTCGCGGACGCCTCGGCGATCCACCCCGCGCTGGCCGGCGCCGAACTGGTCGAGGCGCCGGACGACGGCGGCGGCGGCGTGCGCGTCCGGTCGGTCGCTCCCGGCAGCCCGGCGGCCCAGGTGGGATTCCTGCCCGACGACCGCATCATCGCGGTCAATCGCGCCCGCATCGGCAGCCTGGCGCAGCTGCGCGAGGCCGCCAAGGGCCAGGGCTCGATCCTGCTGCAGCTGCGCCGCGGCAACCAGGTGCTGCTGCTGCCGCTGCGCTGAGACGGGGGCCGGCAACCGACGCTTATAATCGCGCCATGACGGCGCGAACGGCCTGCGTCCTCGGCGGCACGGGATTCGTCGGCACGCAGCTGGTGTCGGCGCTGGCCCGCGAGGGCTGGCAGCTCACCGTGCCGACCCGCAACCCGGCGGGGGCGGGACACCTCGCGATGATCCCGTCGCTCAGGCTGGTGCCCGCCGACGTGCACGATCCCGGGGTGCTGGCAGCGCTCTGCGCAGGGCAGTCCGCGGTCGTGAACCTGGTCGGGATCCTGAACGAGAGCGGCCGCGACGGGCGCGGATTCCAGCGCGCGCACACGGAGCTCGCTCGCAAGCTGGTCGAGGCCTGTCGCCGGCAGCGCGTGGGCCGACTCGTGCAGGTGAGCGCGCTGGGTGCCGACGCCGACCGCGGACCCAGCCACTACCTGAGGAGCAAGGGCCGCGCCGAGCGCATCATCCGCGAGGAATCGGGCCCGGACCTGCCCTGGACCATCTTCCAGCCCTCGGTGATCTTCGGCCCCGGAGACGATTTCGTGAACCGCTTCGCGCGCCTGCTGCGCGCGATTCCGCTGGCGATGCCGCTGGCACGCGCCAATGCGCGCTTCGCGCCGGTGTGGGTGGGCGACGTCGTCACGGCGATCCTGGCGGCGCTCGCGGACCAGCGCACCGCCGGTGAAACCTACGAGCTGTGCGGACCCGAGGTGCTGACGCTGCGCGAGATCGTGGTGATGGTGCGCGACCGGCTGCGCCTCCGGCGCGCGATCGTCGGCATCCCGGATTTCGCCGCGCGCCTGCAGGCGGCCCTGTTCGACTTCGTGCCCGGCAAGCCGTTCTCGACCGACAATTACCGCTCGCTCACGGTGGACAGCGTCTGCAGGATCAACGGGCTGGCCCGGCTCGGGATCCGGCCGCAGCCGCTGTCGGCATTGCTGCCGAAATACCTGGCCTGAAGCCTCAGCCTCGCGGGCAGAGCCGCGCGCGCTCCGCGGGATGGTCCGCGAGCCGGCGCATCCTCGCGTAGAAGGCCGGCAGGTCGTGCCCGACCCGCGCCAGCTCGTCGCGCAGCGCCGGCACGCAGCGGTGGTAGGCCGAGACCGCGACCAGCCGTGCATTGTTGAGCGCGCCCGCCGGCGGCGCGCCGTCGTCGGCAAGCTCCGCGCGCAGGCGCTCGAACTCGGCGGCCTTGCCGGCGCGCATCCGCTCCGGCGGCGCCGCCTGCCGGTACAGCGCGGCGAGCCGGCGGCGGCTCTCGACCATCATGGCGGCACGGCGCTGCGAGCGGGCGCGGCTCTCGAGGAAGCGCTCGACTTCGGCCTGCTGGCCCGCGGCCCCGAGGAAGCGCTTCACGCCCTCCTGTTCCACCACCGTGGCGAAGGCCTCGCTGAAATCGCTGTCGCTGGGCGCATAGACGGCCTGGTGCGCGAGCTCGTGGAAGATGAGCGCGGCCAGGTCGGCGTCGCCGTAGACCAGCATCGTGTTCAGCACCGGATCCTTCAGGTGGCCCAGCGTCGAGTAGGCGATCGAGGGCCCCAGGTAGACGTCGAAACCGCGGCGCGCGAGGCGCTCGGCCGAACGCGCGGCGCGGCGCTCGTCGAAATAGCCGCGGTAGGAGACACAGCCGGCGATGGGGAAGCACCAGCGCCGCGGCTCGACCGCGAACTCGGGTGCCGCGAACAGGTTCCAGGTGGCGTACGGGCGGCCGAGGTCCGCATACGTGCGATAGCTGCCGTTGTCGGGCAGGCCGAGCTCGGTCATCGCGAAGTCCCGCGCGCGCGCGGCGAACTCCAGCCGGCGGCGCAGCGCGGGGTCGGTGCCGGGGCGCGCGGCCAGCTCGGCGATCGGCTCGCGACGGCGGTTCATGTCCAGCTGGCCGGCCGCCAGGTGCAGGTAATAGCAGCCCGACAGGTCCGCGCAGGCCGCGAGCAGCGGCAGCAGCCGGGTCAGGTAAAACGGGGAATCGCGTAACATCGCTGCATGGAAGTCTATCTGGTCGGCGGCGCGGTTCGTGACGAGCTGCTCGGCCGGCCGGCGGCCGAGCGCGACTGGGTGGTGGTCGGCGCGACGCCGGAAGCGATGCGCGCCGCCGGCTACCGCCAGGTCGGCAAGGACTTCCCGGTGTTCCTGCACCCGGAGACCGGCGAGGAGTACGCGCTCGCGCGCACCGAGCGCAAGACCGGGCGCGGCTACCACGGCTTCGAGCTCTGCTTCTCGCCGGACGTCACGCTCGAGGACGACCTGCGCCGGCGCGACCTGACCATCAACGCGATGGCGCGCGACGCCGCCGGGCGGCTCATCGATCCCCACGGCGGCCAGCACGACCTCGAGTCGCGCACGCTGCGCCACGTCTCGGAGGCCTTCAACGAGGACCCGGTCCGGATCCTGCGCGTGGCGCGCTTCCTCGCCCGCTTCCAGCCGCTCGGGTTCTCGGTCGCGCCGGAGACGCTGGCGCGCATGCGCGCGATGGT
>CAZYPM010000157.1:0-4732 GCA_964649205.1 uncultured Steroidobacteraceae bacterium | reverse complement strand
GCGTTGTACTCGTCGCGGCTCGTCACGTACCAGGTGAGCCGCACGAGGTGCTCGGGTCTGGCGCCCGCCTCCGCCAGCACGGCGACGATGTTGGCGAGCGCCTGCCGCGCCTGCGCGGCGAAATCGTCGCTGACGAACCGCTGGTTCGCGTCCCAGCCGATCTGCCCGCCGACGAACACCTGCCGGCCCTCCGCAGCCACGCCGTTCGCGTAGCCGCGCGGCGGCGCCCACCCGGCCGGCTGCAGGATCTTCACGCTCACTTCAGCAGCTCCCGCCCGATGATCAGCTTCTGCACTTCGCTCGCGCCCTCGTAGATTCGCAGCGCCCGGACCTCGCGGTACAGCCGCTCGACGACTTCCCCGTGCACCACGCCGCGGCCGCCGAACATCTGCAGCGCCCGGTCGATCACGGTCTGCGCGGTCTCCGTCGCCGTCAGCTTCGCCATTGCGGCCGCGGCGGTGAACGGCCGCCCGCGGTCGCGCAGCCAGGCGGCGCGGTAGGTGAGGAGCTCAGCGGCCTCGAGCGCGGTCGCCATCTCCGCCAGCGCCGACTGGGTGAGCTGGAAGTCCGCCAGCATGCGGCCGAACAGGCTGCGCCCGCGCGCGTGCGCGAGCGCCTCGTCCAGCGCCCGGCGCGCGAAGCCGCAGGCCGCGGCCGCCACCGAGGTGCGGAAGATGTCGAGCGTGCGCATGGCGATGCGGAATCCCTCGCCCTCCTCGCCGATCAGCCGCGCGGCCGGGATGCGGCAGTCCTCGAACGTGAGGCGCGCGAGCGGATGCGGCGCCATCGCGTCGATGCGCTCGGCGACCGCGAAACCCGAGTCGCCCGGCTTCACCAGGAACGCGCTGATGCCCTCGGCCGCGACGCTGCCGTCCGGCCGGCGCACCCCGGGCGAGGTGCGCGCGAACACGCAATAGAAATCCGCGATGCCGCCGTTGCTGATCCAGGTCTTGCTCCCATTCAGCACCCAGTTGTTGTGGTCGCGTTTTGCGGTCGTCTCCATCGCGGCCACGTCCGAGCCGGCGCCCGGCTCGGAGAGCGCGAACGCCGCGATGGACTTGCCCTCGGCCACCCGCGGCAGCCACAGCGCGCGCATCTGCTCGCCACCCGCGAGCGAGAGCGGCGCGCTGCCGAGTCCCTGCATCGCGAAGGCGAAGTCGGCGAGCCCGTCCTCGTAGGCGAGCGTCTGCCGCAGCAGGCAGATCGAGCGCGCGTCGAACTCCGGCGCCACGCCGCCGTCGGCTGCACGCAGGCAGTGCCTCAGCAGGCCCGCCTGGCCGAGCCCCGCGACCAGCTCGCGGCAGCGCGCGTCCACGGCGGCGCGCTCGGACGGATGCTTGTCGGCCGCCAGGTTCCCGGCCGCCCAGACCTGCGCCTCGCGCGCCAGCTCGCGGTGGGAATCCTCGAAGAAGGGCCAATAGAGCGGGTCGTCGTGATTAGCCATCAGTTGCCCTCGAAGACGGGTTGCCGCTTCGCCGCGAACGCCTCGTACGCGCGGCGGAAGTCGTTGGTCTGCATGCACACCGCCTGGGCCTTGCCTTCGGCGTCGATCGCCTCGTCCAGGCCCATGCTCCACTCGCGGTGCAGCATCTTCTTGGTCATCGCGTGCGCGAAAGCCGGTCCCGAGGCGATCTCCCCCGCCAGGCGCAGGGCCTCGGGCAGCAGCGCGTCCGCGGCGACCAGCCGGTTGAAGAATCCCCAGCGCTCGCCCTCCTCCGCGCCCATCACGCGCCCGGTGTAGAGCAGCTCCGCCGCGCGGCCGTAGCCGATCATGCGCGGCAGCAGCGTGCAGGCGCCCATGTCGCAGCCCGCGAGCCCCACGCGCACGAACAGGAACGCGGTCTTCGCGGCCGGCGTCGCCAGGCGGAAGTCCGAGGCCAGCGCGATCATGGCGCCGGCGCCGGCGCAGGTCCCGTCGATGGCGGCGATCACCGGCTGCGGGCAGGCGCGCATCGCCCGCACCAGGTCGCCGGTCATGCGCGTGAACTCGAGCAGGCCAGGCTTCTCCATCTTCGTCAGCGGGCCGATGATCTCGTGCACGTCGCCGCCGGAGCAGAAGTTGCCGCCGGCGCCGTCGATGACCACCGCGCGGACCTTTTGGTCCGTGGTCAGCGCGCGGAACAGGTCCCTGAGTTCGGCGTACGAGTCGAAGGTCAGGGGATTTCGCTTCTCCGGGCGGTTCAGCGTGATGCGCCCGACGCGGTTCTCCACGCGCCAGAGGAAATGCCGCGCGGCGTAGGCCGCGGGATCGCCGATGTCGTAGTTCATGCCTGTTGCCCTTCCAGCGAACGGACGTGCGTCTTCAATCGTGCCAGCAGCGCGGCCATCGTCGCCATCTCGCGCGCCGTGAGCGGCGCGAAGGCCTCCACGATCCAGCGCTCGTGCTCCGCGGCCATGGCCGCGAATGCGCGCCGGCCCGCGCGCGTGAGCCGCACCAGCCAGGCGCGGCGGTCGTCCGGGTCCGCCGCGCGCTCGACCAGTCCCTCGCGCTCGAGCAGGTCGGTGATGCCGGTGACGTTGCCGCCGGTGACCATCATGCGCTGCGACAGCTCGTTCATGCGCAGGCCTTTCGGGAAGCGCTCGAGCTGCGCCATCAGGTCGAAGCGCGGCAGGGTCGTGCCGAAACGGTCCTGCAGCAGCCGCCGGCTGCGGTTCTCGACCAGGCGCTCGGTCGCGAGCAGGCGCAGCCACAGCCGGATCGCGCCGTGGTCGTCGCGGGCCGCGCGGGTCTCGGCGTCCATGGCGCGCATCGCGCTCACATCACTTCCCCGCCCGCGATGGCGATGCTCTGGCCGTTGATGCTCTCGCTGCCGGGTGCGCACAGCCAGAGGACCGCGTTCGCGACCTCCTCCGGCTTCACCAGGCGCAGCTGCGGGTTGAAGGAGACCAGCGACTCGCGCGCCTCGGCCTCGCTGCGCGCGGTCTTCTCGCTGATGTTGCGGATCGCGTCCTGCACCACGCCCGTGTCCGTGTAGCCCGGGCAGACCGCGTTCACCGTGATGCCGGTCTTCGCGACTTCGAGCGCAAGCGCCCGAGTCAGGCCGATGACGCCATGCTTGGCCGCGCAGTACGCGGTGCAATAGGCATAGCCGCGCAGGCCCGCGGTGCTCGCGACGTTCACGATGCGGCCCCATTCGCCGGCCAGCATCCCCGGGATCACGGCGCGGGTCATGTGGTACACGCCGTCGAGGTTGACCGCGAGGATGTCGCGCCAGAAACGCTCGTCGCTCTTCGCGATCGCGCGGCTCGCGGGCTTGCCTGCGTTGTTGACCAGGATGTGGATCTCGCCGGCGGCGCTGCGGGCCTCCAGCAGCGCGCGGCCCACCTGCTCCGGGTCGGTCACGTCCGCCGTGATGGTGGCCGCGCCGCCGGGGATGGACTGCGCCGTGTCGGCAAGCTGCTTCGCCGTGCGTGCGAGCAGCGTGACGCGTGCGCCTTCCGCGGCGAGCGAGCGCGCGATCGCCGCGCCGATGCCGCGCCCGGCGCCGGTGATCAATGCGTGCCTGCCGTCCAGGGTTCCCGCCATCGTCCGCTCCTCAGACCGGCCCGGCCAGCTGCGCGGCGCGCTCGAGGTTGCGCTCGAGCTGGCGCTTGGCGGAAAGGTACTGCTTCGGCCACCACTGCTCCTGCCAATGCTGCTCCGCCGCCGCGCGCAGCGTCCAGGCCGCGTCCGCGAGGTGCGGCCGCGCCAGCGCGCAGAGGTCGGCCCGCCCGGAGGCGATGATGGAGTTGACGTGATCCGCCTCGAAGATGTTACCGACGGCGATGGTCGGGATCTCCACGACGTTGCGCACCAGGTCCGAGAACGGCGTCTGCCACATGCGCCCGTACACCGGCTTCTGCCAGGGCACGGTCTGGCCGCTCGAGAGGTCGAGGAGGTCGGCGCCATGCGCCTTCATCGCGCGCGCGATCTCGACCAGCTCGTCCTCGCTGAGGCCGCCCGGCGCCCAGTCGGCCGACGACAGCCGCACCGACAGCGGCTTGTCCTGCGGCCATTCCTGGCGCACGGCGGCCAGCACCTCGAGCGGAAAGCGCAAGCGGTTGGCGACGGCGCCGCCGTAGGCGTCCTTGCGCAGGTTGGTGAGCGGCGAGAGGAAGCTGGCGAGCAGGTAGCCGTGCGCCATGTGCAGTTCGAGCATGTCGAAACCGGCGGCGGCGGCGTGGCGCGCGCTCTGCACGAACTGCGCGAGCACGTCGTCCATGTCCTGGCGCGTCATCTCGCGCGGCGGCGCGCTGATGCCGTCGAGATAGGGCAACGGCGACGGCGCGATCGTCTCCCAGTTACCGGACGGCAGCGGGTGATCGTCCTGCTCCCAGCCGAGCTGCGTCGAGCCCTTGCGACCCGAGTGGCCGAGCTGCATGCAGAGCTTCGCGCGCGTGTGGTCGTGGATGAACCGGGCGATGCGGGCCCAGGCCTCGCGCTGCGCCTCGTTCCAGAGCCCGGCGCAGCCGGGCGAGATGCGCCCGATCGGCGAGACGCAGGTCATCTCGGTGAACACCAGGCCCGCGCCGCCCGCCGCGCGCGAGCCGAGGTGCACCAGGTGCCAGTCGCCGGCCATGCCGTCGCTTGCCGAGTACTGCGCCATCGGCGACACGATGATGCGATTGTCGAGCGTGAGGCCGCGGCATTCGAAGGGCAGGAACATCGGCGGACGCGGGGATGGGGCCTTTGCGCGACGTGCGAGCTCGCCCTCGACTTTCGCGACGAAACCGGCGTCGCGCAGCTTCAGGT
>CAZYPM010000156.1:0-4737 GCA_964649205.1 uncultured Steroidobacteraceae bacterium | reverse complement strand
AGGACGGCTACTGGTGGATCACCGGCCGCGTGGACGACGTCATCAACGTCTCGGGCCACCGCATCGGCACCGCGGAAGTCGAGAGCGCGCTGGTCGCGCACGCGAAAGTCGCCGAGTCCGCCGTGGTCGGCTTCCCGCACGACATCAAGGGCCAGGGCATCTACGCCTATGTCACGCTGAAGAGCGGTGAAACACCGTCGGAGGGGTTGCGCCAGGAGCTCTCGCAGTGGGTGCGCAAGGAGATCGGCCCGATCGCGCAGCCCGACCACATCCAGTGGGCCCCGGGACTGCCGAAAACCCGCTCGGGCAAGATCATGCGCCGCATCCTGCGCAAGATCGCCGCCGAAGAGCACGAGCAGCTCGGCGATACCTCGACGCTCGCGGATCCCGCGGTCGTGGCAGACCTGGTCGCCAACCGGCGCGGCGCCGGCAAGTGAAGGGCCTGGCGAGCATCGTCCTGCTCGCGCTCGCGGCGCCGGCCGCTGCCGGCGCGGCCCCGTCCGGGCGCCTCACGCTCGGCAGCTGGAACCTCGAATGGCTGATGCAGCCCGCGACCTTCGACGCGCTGGCCGCGCGCTGCCTCGGCCACGGCCTGCGCGCGGGCGGCAGCGACCGCGCGATTCCCTGCAACATCGTGCCGAAAGCGCGCTGGAGCGAACAGGACCTCGCGCGGCTGCGCTCCTTCGCGGCGGCGCTGCCGCTCGACGTGATCGCCCTGCAGGAGGTGGACGGCGCGGAAGCGGCGGCCGAGGTCTTTCCGGACCACGCCTTCTGCTTCACGAAGCGCAAGCACGTGCAGAACGTCGGCTTCGCCATTCGTCGCGGCATCCCGCACCGCTGCAACCGCGATTACCGCGCGCTCGGGCTGGCCGGCAACGACGTGCGCTGGGGCGTGGACGTCACGCTCTGGCCCGGGACCAGGCGCGAGATCCGCCTGCTCGGCGTGCACCTGAAGTCCGCCTGCAATCGCGATCCCCTCACCGACCCGCGCGACGACTGCCGGGTGCTGCAGGAGCAGGTTCCCGTGCTCGAGGCCTGGATCGACAAGCGCGCGCGGGAAGGCGTGCCATTCGCGGTGGTCGGCGACTTCAACCGGCGCTTCGATCGCGAGCGCGATGCGGCGCGCGACGCCCGTAACCGCATCGTGGCGATGTGGCCGGAAATCGACGACGGCGAGCCTGCCGAGGCCGACCTGCTGAGCGCGGGCGTGGATCACGGGCCGGTCGGCTGCAACACCGGCCATGGCGCGCGCATGCCGATCGACCACATCGTCCTCGGGCGCCGGCTGGCGCGCCGGCTCGTGGCCGGCTCCTTCCGGCCCTGGGATTATCCCGGCGGGGCGCATCGCTGGCCCGATCACTGCGTCATCTCCGTCGAACTGCAACTGGAGACAGGCAATGGCCTATGACGCGAACAACATCTTCGCGCGCATCGTCCGCGGCGAGATTCCCTGCCACAAGGTGTACGAGGACGCCGCCACGCTCGCCTTCATGGACATCATGCCGCAGGCCGAGGGCCACACACTCGTGATCCCGAAGGACGCCGGCGAGGACATCTGCTCGACGCCCCCGGAATCGCTGGCCGCCGCCATTCGCACCACCCAGAAGATCGCGCGCGCCGTCAAAAAGGCCTTTGGCCCGCCCGGCATCATGGTCGCGCAACTGAACGGCCCCGCCGCCGGCCAGAGCGTGTTCCACCTGCACTTCCACGTGATCCCGCGCTATGCCGGCAAGGACCTCGGCATCCACGCAGCGAAGCAGGCCGACCACGCCGTGCTCGCCGGGCACGCGGCGCGCGTGCGGGCGGCGCTCGAGCAGGACTGACGTGAACGGCAACGCGAACGCCATGTTCTACGAACGCGTGCTCGCGGTCGCCGGGCTCGCGCTGCTCGCCTTCCTGCTCTACCGGATCCTCGAGCCGTTCCTCGCGCCGCTGGCCTGGGCGGTGTTCATCGGCTTCCTGCTGCAGCCGGCGCAGGCGCGGCTCTCCGGATGGCTGCGTGGGCGCGAGTCGATCGCGGCGTTCCTGCTGACGGTGCTCGTGCTGCTGCTCTTCATCGGCCCGCTGACCGCGCTCGCGGTCGCGTTCGCGCGCCAGGCGGCGGGGCTCGCCATCCTGTTGCAGGACTGGATCGGCAGGCAGGAAGGCAGGACCTTCGCGGACTTCGCGGGCCTGCCGGTCGTCGGCCCCGCGCTCGCCTGGCTCGACCAGTACGCCCACGTCAGCGCGGCCGAGGTGCAGGCCTGGCTCATCGAGGGCGGCCGGAGGCTGCTCGAGCGGCTCGCATCGCTCGGCGGAACCGCATTCCTGGGCGCGGTCGGCACGGTGCTGTCATTCACCGCCATGCTGTTCCTGCTGTTCTTCTTCATCCGCGACGGCAGGGCGATGGCCGGGGGCGCGATCGGCCTCGTGCCGCTGCCGCCCGCCCGGCGCGAGGCGCTGGCCGAACGGCTCGCGCTCGTCACGCGGGCGGTCATGCGCGGCACGATCCTGACGGCGATCGTGCAGGGGTTCCTGCTCGGCGCGGGTTTCGCGCTCGTGGGCCTGCCGGCGCCCGTCGTTTTTGGCGTGATCGCGGCAATTCTCTCGGTCGTGCCGTTCGGCGGAACGGCCCTGGTCTGGGTGCCCGCAGTCGCGGTGCTCGCCTTCCAGGGCCGCTACGGCGCGGCCATTGCGCTGCTGGTGGTCGGCGCGATCGTCAGCAGCGTGGACAACTTCCTGAAGCCATTGCTGATCTCGGGGCGCGCTTACGTCCCGACCGTCGCCATCTTCATCGGCGTGATCGGCGGCCTCGCCGCCTTCGGCATGATCGGCCTGTTCCTCGGGCCAGTCGTGATTGCGCTGGTCCTCGCCCTGATCCAGTTCGCGCAGGAAAAATAAGTAGAATGTGCGGCCCATGGCCGCACACCGCCTGCTCGACTCGCTGAACGACGCCCAGCGCGAGGCCGTCACGGCCCCGCTCGGGCCTGTGCTGGTGCTCGCCGGCGCCGGCAGCGGCAAGACACGCGTGCTCACGCACCGCGCGGCCTGGCTGATCCTCGAGCACGGCGTGTCGCCGCATGGCCTGATGGCGGTCACCTTCACCAACAAGGCGGCCGCCGAGATGCGCGGCCGCATCGAGTCGCTGCTCTCCATGCCCGCCGACCCGCTCTGGATCGGCACCTTCCACGGCCTCGCGCACCGCATGCTGCGCCGCCACTGGCGCGAAGCCGGCCTGCCGCAGTCGTTCCAGATCATCGACGAGGACGACCAGCAGCGCCTGGTGCGCAAGATCATCCGCGAACAGAACCTCGACGAGCAGCGCTGGGTGCCGCGCGAGGTGCAGCAGTTCATCAACGCACACAAGGACGAAGGGCGCCGCTCGAAGAAACTCGACGATCGCGGCGATCCGACGCGTCACCAGCTCATCCGCCTGTACGCGCTCTACGAGGCACGCTGCCAGCAGGCCGGCGTCGTGGATTTCGCGGAACTGCTGCTGCGCTGTTACGAGACGCTGCAGAACGTGCCGGACCTCGGCGCCTACTACCGCGAGCGATTCCGCCACGTCCTCGTGGACGAGTTCCAGGACACCAACGGCATCCAGTACGACTGGCTGAAGTTGATCGCCGGAAAGACGGGGGCACTATATGTCGTGGGCGACGACGACCAGTCCATCTACCGCTGGCGCGGCGCCCGGGTCGAGAACATGCAGCACTTCCGCCGCGAGTACGGCGCGACGGTGTACCGCCTCGAGCAGAATTACCGCTCCACCCAGGTGATCCTGGCGGCCGCGAACGCCATCATCTCGCGCAACACCGACCGCATGGGCAAGGAGCTCTGGACCGCCGCCAAGGGCGGCGAGCCGATCCGCGTCTACGCGGCCTTCAACGAGCGCGACGAGGCGGATTTCGTGATCGAGCGCATCCGCGAGCACGAGCGCCGCGGCCAGCCGTTGTCGGGCGCCGCCGTGCTCTACCGCAGCAACGCCCAGTCACGCACCTTCGAGGAGGTGTTGATGGCGTCGCGCATCCCGTACCGGGTGTACGGCGGCCTGCGGTTCTTCGAGCGCGCCGAGATCAAGGACGCGCTCGCCTACCTGCGCCTGACACAGTCCCGCGCCGACGACATCTCCTTCGAGCGCGTCGTCAACCTGCCCACCCGCGGCATCGGCGGCGCGACGCTGGAGCAGCTCCGGGCGCATGCACGCGGGCACGGCGTGAGCCTGTGGGACGCCGGCCAGGCCGTGCTGTCCTCGCTGCCGGCGCGCGCGGCGGGCGCATTGCGCGGCTTCTTCGGCCTGATCGACAAGCTCGCCGCCGACATCGCGCCCATGCCGCTCGAGGAACAGGTGCGCCACGTGATCCAGGCCTCGGGCCTGCGCGACCACCATGCCAAGGAGAAGGACCACAAGGGCGAGGCGCGGGTCGAGAACCTCGACGAGCTCGTCAACGCCGCGGAGGGCTTCGAGCCCGAGAACGACGACGGCCTGACGCCACTGGGCGCGTTCCTCGCGCACGCCACGCTGGAGTCCGGCGAGACCCAGGCGGCGACCGGACTCGACTGCGTGCAGCTCATGACCCTGCATGCCGCCAAGGGGCTGGAGTTCCCGACCGTGTTCCTGGTCGGGCTGGAGGAAGGTCTGTTCCCTTCGGAACACTCGGCCTTCGATGCCGACCGCCTGCCCGAAGAGCGGCGCCTGTGCTACGTGGGCCTCACGCGCGCGATGCAGCGGCTCTATCTCACGCACGCCGAGAGCCG
>CAZYPM010000155.1:3382-4745 GCA_964649205.1 uncultured Steroidobacteraceae bacterium | reverse complement strand
TGCGGAAGTGCTTGACGAGCACCGTCCCGTTCGGAGGCGCCCAGTCGCCGTCGCCGTGCACCGCGATGTTCTGGCCGTTCGGCAGGCCGATCCAGCGCTCCTTGGCGGCGCCATCCGACCAGAACGGGGCATTGAGCGTGTAGGGGATGAGCGACAGCAGCGGCGGCGCACCGGCGGACGTCGTGTTGATGCAGCCGGTCTGGGAGAGCTGCTGCGGCACGTTGTCGCCGCCACCGCCGGACTGGGTGAAGACCAGGCGGAAGAGCTGGCCGCGGATGTAATCCACGACGTACAGCTCGCCCGCGTTGCTTTCGGCAAAGGCGGAGATGTTCAGCAGTCCAGGCGCCCCTGGTGGTGCCTGCCCCGGCTGCACGTGCCGGTTGATCGCGTAAGTGCCTCCAGGACCGGGCGTCAGTGACGCGATGAGTCCCGTGATGAAGTCCGCGAAGATGTAGCGTCCGAACAGTTCTGTCGATTGCGTTCCCCGGTACACATAGCCGCCGGTGATCGACTCGCCGACCGAATGGTCATACTCGGCAACCGGATCGATGCGGCCGACCGTCAGGCAGCCATTTTCCGGCTCGAAGCAATGCGCGCCTTCACGATCGTCCCAGCCGTAATTGCCGCCGCGCTGGAGAATATTGATCTCTTCCCACTGGCTCTGGCCCACATCGGCAACCCATTGGGTCCCGGTCTGGCGGTCAAAACTCCAGCGCCATGGGTTGCGCAGTCCGAGCGCGTAGATCTCGGGGCAGTTCTGCGTCCCGCTGCCATTCACATTGCAGCGCGGGTTGGCCGGAAACATGTTGTCGGCGGGAATCCCGTACGGCAATTGCTGGGAGTCGACGTCGATGCGCAGCATCTTGCCGAGCAGGCGCATCGTGTTCTGCGCGTTTTCCTGGGGATCGCCGCCACCACCGCCGTCACCCAGGCCAAGATAGAGGAATCCGTCCGGCCCAAAGTGGAGCTGCCCGCCGTTGTGATTGTCTGCAGGCTTGTTGACCGTCAGCAGGATCCGCTCGGAGGCCGGATCCAGCGTCAGGCCGCCGTCAGGGGTCATGAACTCCGAGGTGATCGAGCGGAACTGCGGATCGTTGTAGTTGATATACACACGCGGGGTTGCCGGGAAATCGGGATGGAACGCCAGACCGAGCAACCCGCATTCGCATTGCCCCAGCTGCACGACGCGGGAGCGGATGTCCAGGAATACCTGGGTCGTGGCGACGTTCGGGTTGGTTGCATCGAACACGCGGATGATGCCCGGCTTCTCCAGCACGAACCATCGCGTGTTGTCACCAGGTGCCTGGAGCATCTGCACGGGATCCACGAAGGCCGGCAGATTCGGAAACACGCGCTGCACGGA
>CAZYPM010000155.1:0-3282 GCA_964649205.1 uncultured Steroidobacteraceae bacterium | reverse complement strand
GCGACTCCGGCCGCCGCCAGTGCCCGTACCGCATGCATGCCCATGGTCGCCGCTCCCTGGAAGCTACCGGATCGCAAGCAACTGACCCGCTGCACGATCGAGAGTTGCGTCGTCCTTAGCAAAACAGAAGCGTACCAGACGGGCACGCGGCGGCTCGTCGCAGAACGGAGACAGCGGGATGGCCGCGACGCCGTGCTGCCGCACCAGCCGGTCACAGAACTCGACGTCCGGCAGGTCCGAGATCGCCGAGTAGTCCGCGAGCTGGAAATAAGTGCCGGCCGCGGGCTTCAGCCTGAATCGCGACGGCTCCATGAGCGCCAGGAAGCGATCGCGACGCGCCTGGTAGAAGGCCGCCTGGCCGGCGGCAAAGCCCGGTTGCTCGCGCAGGAAGGCTGCGATCGCGTGCTGCATCGGCGACGAGACCGCGAAGGTCAGGAACTGGTGCACCTTGCGCAGCTCGGCTGTCAATGCGGGCGCCGCAATGCAGTAACCCACCTTCCAGCCGGTGGCGTTGAAGGTCTTGCCGAAGGAGAAGACGGCGAGCGCGCGTCCGCGCAGGCGCACGTTGGACAGCACGCCGGCATGTGCCCGGCCGTCGAACACCAGGCAATCGTAGACCTCGTCCGAGAGCACGAAGGCATCGTGCGGCGCCAGCAGGTCGGCGATCCGTTCCCAGTCCGCGGCGGACATGACGGCGCCGCTCGGGTTGTGCGGCGTGTTGACGATGAGCAGGCGCGTGCGCGGACCGATCGCCCCCGCCAGCCGGTCGAAGTCGATGTCGAAGTCCGGGAGCCGCAGCGGCACGCGCACCACCCGGGCGCCGGCGAGCACCGCAGCCGGCGCATAGGAGTCATACGAGGGATCGAGCAGCACGACCTCCTCGCCCGCGCGCACGACCGCGTGGATGGCGGCGAAGATCGCCTCGGTCGCGCCGGCCGTGACCGTGACTTCCGACGCAGGGTCCACCGGCCAGCCGTGGCGGCGCGCCGCCTGGTCTGCGATCGCCTCGCAGAGCGCGGGCAGCCCCGGCATCGGCGCGTACTGGTTGTGCCCGGCGGCGAGCTGCGCAGACACGAGTTCGCGCAGCCTCGCGGGCGGGTCGAAGTCCGGGAACCCCTGTCCGAGATTGACCGCGCCCGTCTCGGTGGCGAGCCGCGACATCACCGTGAAGATCGTGGTGCCGACGCCCGGCAGCTTGGAGGCCGGCATCACTCGTTGGCGGCGATCGCCCGCTGCACGTCCCGGTCGCGCAGCTTCTGCTGGCGCTGCATGTAGAGCCCGGCCGTGACGATGCCGATCGCGACGATCAGCACCAGGATGGACGCCAGCGCGTTGATGTCGGGGCTCACGCCGAGCCTGACCTTCGAGAAGATCACGATCGGCAGCGTGCTGGAACCGGGGCCCGAGACGAAGCTCGAAATCACGAGGTCGTCCCAGGAGAGCGTGAAGGCGAGCAGCCAGCCGGCGAGGATCGCCGGCAGGATGATCGGCAGCGTGATCAGGAAGAACACCTTGGCCGGGCGCGCGCCCAGGTCCATCGCGGCCTCTTCCAGCGATTCGTCGAGGGTGGCGAGCCGCGACTGCACGACCACGGTGACGTAGGCCATCGAGAACGTAACGTGCGCGATGATGATGGTCGTCATCCCGCGGCCGGCGGGCCAGCCGATGGCCTGCTCCATCGCGACGAACAGCAGCAGCAGCGACAGGCCGGTGATGACTTCCGGCATGACGAGCGGCGCGGTCGCCATGCCGGTCAGGAGCGCCCGGCCGCGGAACGGCCCGAAGCGCGCGAGCGCGAGGCCGGCCAGCGTGCCGAGCACCGTCGCCGCGGTGGCGTTGATCGCGGCCACCTTGAACGACAGCCAGGCGGCGCCCAGCAGCTGCTTGTTCTGGAACAGCTCGACGTACCACTTGGTCGAGAATCCGCCCCAGACCGTCACCAGGCGCGACTCGTTGAAGGAATAGATGATCAGCGACAGGATCGGCCCGTACAGGAACAGGAATCCCAGCACCAGCATCACCAGCACGAAGACCGACCGGCGGCCGCTCATCGGTGCGCTCCCGCCTGCGCACCCTGGGCGCGCTGGAAGATCATGATCGGAATCACCAGCAGCAGCAGCATCGCAATCGCGACCGCGCTCGCCACCGGCCAGTCACGGTTGTTGAAGAACTCCTCCCACAGCACGCGGCCGATCATCAGCGAGTCCGGGCCGCCGAGCAGCGCCGGGATCACGAACTCGCCCACGGCCGGAATGAACACCAGCATGCAGCCGGCGATGATCCCGCCCTTGGTGAGCGGCAGCGTGATGCGGAAGAACGCCTTGGTCGGCTTGCAGCCGAGGTCTGCCGCCGCCTCCAGCAATGTCAGGTCCAGCTTCTCGATCGCCGTGTACAGCGGCAGGATCATGAACGGCAGGTAGGAGTAGACGATGCCCAGGTACACGGCGAAGTTGGTCTGCAGCATCACCAGCGGCTCGTCGATGATGCCGATCCACAGCAGCACGTCGTTGATCACGCCGTCGGTCCGCAGGATCCCGATCCAGGCATAGACGCGCAGCAGGAACGAGGTCCAGAACGGCAGCATCACCAGCAGCAGCAGCAGGTTGCGCCAGGCCGGCTTCGAGCGCGCGATGCCGTAGGCCATGGGATAGCCGATCAGCAGGCACAGCAGCGTCGAGATGCCGGCCGTCAGCAGCGAGTTGAGGTAGGCATTGCGGTACAGCGCGTCCTCCCACAGGAAGGCGTAGGTCGCGTAATTGAGCTTGAGCTGGACCGCCTGGGTCTCGAGCCAGGTGAACAGCGGCTCGTAGGGCGGCATGCCGAGCCGCGCCTCGGACACGGAAATCTTGAAGACGATCAGGAACGGGACCAGGAAGAACAGCAGCAGCCACAGGGTCGGCACGCCCATCACCGCGGTGCGCCCGGTCATGCGCCAGCCGCGCAACCTGCCGCTCGCCCAGCGCCAGGGGCCGAGTGCCCGGATCCAGGCGCGCAGTTCCGCGAGGCCCATCGCGCGCCGCCCGTCCGCGGTTGCGCGCGCCGCGCTCACTGCGTGACCACCACCGGGCTCGCGGAATCCCAGGACAGCCAGACCTTGTCGTCCCAGCTGATGCGCACGCCGCCCTGGCGCACGATGTTCGGTTGCGTCACCCGGACCTGGCGCCCGCTCGCGAGCGTCACGAGATACACGGACTGGTCGCCGCGGTAGGCGATCTCGGCCACCGTGCCCTGCACCTGGTTGTCCGGCCCGCCGTCCGGGCGTTCGTGCGCGATGTGGATCTT
>CAZYPM010000154.1:0-4759 GCA_964649205.1 uncultured Steroidobacteraceae bacterium | reverse complement strand
ACCGGCCGGTTGCGCACCAGCGTCGCCATGTCCGTGTCGTCCACGATCGTGAATGCAAACCGCTTGCCGTCCGGGAACTCGATGGCGCGCTGTGCGGGCGGCCACAGGATCCAGATCGCCGCCGCGGCAAGAATGAGTCCGCCCAGGCCGCCGGCGCGTAGCAGTTTGCGAACCACGCGGCTCACGGCGCGGCGCCGCCATCGCGGGCGAGCAGGAACTCCGCAAGTCTCCGGCTGCCGGCGGGGTTCAAATGTCCGTCGAAGGCGAAGTAATACTCTGACGGAGCGTCGGCGAAGATCCCGGCGGTCGTGATCGCCGGCTTCGGCGAGACGCTGTCCAGCGTCGCGAGCGTTTCCGGCGCAGTCCGGCGCAGGATGTCCTGCACGGGAACGATCAGGAAGATGTCGTAGGCAAATCCCCGCTCGCGACTCAATGCATCGAGCCGGTCGAGGGCGTCCCGCGTGGCCTCGAGCGCGACCGCCATGCGGTCCGCGCCGGGTTCGGCGACAACCAGGCTCCTCAGCAGCGGACCGGCATGGAACTTGAGCAGCCGC
The DNA here is from genome assembly GCA_964649205.1 of uncultured Steroidobacteraceae bacterium. GTDB lineage: Bacteria > Pseudomonadota > Gammaproteobacteria > Steroidobacterales > Steroidobacteraceae > SCUD01. The sequence goes on along the minus strand of CAZYPM010000154.1, from coordinate 4,205 downwards.
AGCAGGTTGGAATGACGCAGCAAGGTCGCCTGCAGGCCGATCAGCCGCTCCGCAGCGCCGCCGCCCCGTTCAGCCGGCGCGGCCGTGCCTGGCCCGGCGCCTGCTTCGCCGGCGCGTTCCCGCAGCTTGCGGTCGAAGTTGTCGCGAAAGTCGTTGCCATTCGAGAAGCTGCCGCTCATCGCGAAGAAGAACAGGCGGACTTCGCGCGGTCGCCAGCCCCACCGGTCCATGAATTCTTCGAGGCGCTCCACCTGCCGGAGCGTGCCACTGCCCGGCACGCCGAGGTTCGCGCAAACCAGGCCGCGCGCCCCGCAATAGATCGCCGTGAATGTCTCGTCGTCCGCCAGGCCGTATCCATAGGTGAAGGAGTCGCCTATGAAAATGATGTCCGGGTTCCCCGCCACTGCGGGCACGCGATGGCCCTGGCCGGTGATCGTCGTGAGGGCGTCGTACTCGTTCGAGACCTGACGATATACGACACCGGGCTGCACATAATCGCGGATCCGCGTCCCGTCAAGGGCGATGTTCTCGCGCAAGTCCGAAATCGGAACGAACACGCGGGACAGCCCTTCGGCGACAAGAACGGCGAACAGAAGTGACGCCAGCACGAGTCCGGCACGGATCGCCCATTCCTGCACCATGCTGCGTGGCCGCGCGGTCATGATTCATTTAAAGTCTAGCATCCGGAACACGGGAGCCTCATGGCTATCGACCCGCGGTGGCGACTTGAACTCGAGGACGGCACGGTCATGCACGGCGACGCATTCGGCGCCGCCCGGGCGGTGGCTGGAGAAGTCGTGTTCAACACCGGCATGGCGGGATATGTCGAATCGCTGACCGATCCTTCCTACCGCGGCCAGATCCTGGTCCTGACCTATCCGCTGATCGGCAACTACGGTGTGCCGGCCCCGCGCGCCGCCGGCAGCCTCGACGGCCCGTTCGAGTCGGATCGCATCCAGGTGCAGGGCCTGGTCGTGCAGCATTACGTCGCATCGCCCAGCCATCACGCCTCGGCCCGCTCGCTCGGCGACTGGCTCGCGCAGGAGGACGTGCCGGCCGTCACCGGCATCGACACGCGCACGCTGACGCGCAGGCTGCGGGAACACGGCACCATGCGCGGCTGGCTGGCGCCGGCGCGGATGAGCGCCGCCGACATGCGCGTCCAGGCGGACCAGCGCGACATGCGCGCGGGCATCTTCCGCGAGGTTGCGCCGCCGGAGCCGGTGCGCCACCAAGGCGGGCCGCTGGAGGTGCTGGTCGTGGACGCCGGCGCCAAGGACAACATCGTGCGCTCGCTGCTCGCGCGCGGCGCGAGCGTGACGCGCGCGCCCTGGCACTGCGACCTCGCTCCGCTGGCCTCGCGCGCGGACGGCATCCTGATCGGCAACGGTCCCGGCGACCCGAAGGACCTCGGAGCACTCGTCACCCAGATCCGCTCCCTGCTCGCGAGCTATCGTCGCCCGGTCTTCGGGGTCTGCCTTGGCAACCAGATCCTCTGTCTCGCGGCCGGCGGCGACACCTACAAGCTGCCGTACGGGCATCGTGGCGTGAACCAGCCCGTGCGCGACCTGCGGACCGGGCACTGCTACGTCACGAGCCAGAACCATGGTTACGCGGTACGCGAGGATTCGCTGCCGGCGCAATGGCGGCCCTGGTTCGTCAACATCAACGATGGCTCGAATGAAGGTATCCGGTCCGAGATGGAGCCGTACTTCAGCGTCCAGTTCCACCCGGAGGCCTCGCCCGGACCGCAGGACACCGGGTTCCTGTTCGACGACTTCCTGCGACTCGCAGGAGCGATGAAGGCGTGAACCCATGAGCAGCGCAGCCACGGCCGCCAAGCCGCGGCGGACACTTCTGCTCGGCTCCGGTGCATTGCAGATCGGGCAGGCCGGAGAATTCGACTATTCCGGGTCGCAGGCGATCAAGGCGCTGAAGGAGGACGGCGTCTTCACGGTGCTGCTGAACCCGAACATCGCCACCATCCAGACCAGCGACGGCATGGCCGACCGGCTTTACCTGCTCGCGGTCACGCCCGAGATCGCCGCGGAGATCATCCGGAAGGAAGGGATCGACTCGATCCTGCTCTCGTTCGGCGGGCAGACGGCGCTCAACTGCGGCATCGCGCTGCACGAGCGGGGCCTGCTCGATGAACTCGGCGTGCGCGTGCTCGGCACTCCGGTGCGGGCCATCCTCGACACCGAGGACCGGCAGCTGTTCGTCGACCGGCTCGCCGAGATCGGCGTCAAGACCGCGCGCAGCATCGCCTGCAACTCGGCGGCGGAAGCGCGGCGCGCGGTCAGCGAGATGGGCTACCCGGTCATGCTGCGCGCCGGCTTCGCGCTCGGCGGCAAGGGCAGCGGCATCGTGCGCCAGGAATCCGATCTGGATGCCGCGCTGCAACGCGCGTTCTCCGGCGGCGCCAAGCAGCTGCTGGTCGAGGAATACCTCGGCGGCTGGAAGGAGATCGAGTACGAGGTGGTGCGCGACGCGAGCGACAACTGCATCACCGTCTGCAACATGGAGAACCTGGACCCGATGGGGATCCACACGGGCGAGTCCATCGTGGTCGCCCCGTCGCAGACCCTGAACGACGAGGAATACCAGCTGCTGCGCACGATCGCGATCCGCACCGTGCGTCACCTGGGCATCGTCGGCGAGTGCAACATCCAGTACGCGCTCGACCCGGACGGCGTGGACTACCGCGTCATCGAGGTGAATGCGCGCCTGTCGCGCTCCAGCGCGCTGGCATCCAAGGCGACCGGCTACCCGCTCGCCTATGTCGCGGCCAAGATCGCCCTGGGCTACGACCTGCCCGACATTCCGAACGGCATCACCAAGAAGACCACAGCCTTCTTCGAGCCCTCGCTCGATTACCTCGTCTGCAAGGTGCCGCGCTGGGACCTCACCAAGTTCCACGGCGCGGTCAAGCAGATCGGCAGCGAGATGAAGAGCGTCGGCGAGGTCATGGCGATCGGCAGGACCTTCCCCGAGGTGATCCAGAAGGCGCTCCGGATGCTCGACATCGGCGTCATGGGCCTCGACCCGGAAGCCTTCGCATTCGACGACCTCGAGCAGGAACTGCGCCATGCGACGCCGCGGCGCATTTTCGGCGTTGCGCAGGCGATCGCGGGTGGCATGAGCGTCGAGCGCATCCACGAAATCACCGCCATCGACCCCTGGTTCATCCGCTGCATGGTGCCGGTGGTCAGGATGTTCCAGCGCCTGCGTGCGCCGGGCGCCGCGCTCACAGCGGAACTCCTGCGCGAAGCCAAGGGCCTCGGCTTCTCGGACCAGGCGATCGACGACGCGCTGAAACTGCCGCAGGGCAGCGCCCGCGCCGCGCGCGGTCAGCACGGCATCCGGCCGCACTACGCGCAGATCGACACGCTGGCCGCCGAGTTCCCGGCCGAGACCAATTATCTGTACTCGACCTACCAGGCCTCCGCGTCGGACGTCGCCCCGAGCGCGCGGCGCAAGGTCATGGTGCTGGGCGCCGGCGTCTACCGGATCGGCTCGAGCGTGGAATTCGACTGGTGTTGCGTGAATGCCGTGCAGACGCTGGCCGAACAGGGTTTCGAGACCATCATGGTCAATTACAACCCGGAGACGGTCAGCACGGACTACGACATCTGCGACCGGCTCATCTTTGACGAGATCAGTCTCGAGTCCGTGCTCGACATCTGCGAGCGGGAGCGGCCCGAGGGCGTGATCGTCAGCATGGGCGGGCAGGTCCCGAACAACCTCGCCATGAGGCTGCACCGCGCGGGCATCCCGATACTGGGCACGAGTCCCGAGGACATCGACCGCGCCGAGGACCGCCGCAAGTTCAGTGCCCTGCTCGACGAGCATGGCATCGACCAGCCGGCCTGGCGCCACGTGACGGACGCCGGCGACGCCCCGCGCATCGTCGAGGAGCTCGGGGGATTCCCCGTGCTGGTGCGCCCGAGCTACGTGCTGTCGGGCGCGGCCATGAGCATCGCCCACGAGCCCAACGAACTGCAGCGCATCCTCGCGCGCGCCAAGCGCGTGTCGCCGGATCACCCGGTGGTGGTCTCGAAGTTCGAGACCCGCGCCAGGGAGATCGAGATCGACGCGGTCGCCGACCGCGGGGAACTCGTGCTGTGGGCGATCAGCGAGCACATCGAGGATGCCGGCGTGCACAGCGGTGACGCGACGCTGGTGCTGCCGCCGCAGAGCGTCTA
>CAZYPM010000153.1:0-4778 GCA_964649205.1 uncultured Steroidobacteraceae bacterium | reverse complement strand
CGGCTCCAGTGCCACCACATCACCGGGCCGATGAAGAAATAGAGCAGGCCGGCGATGGGCGTCATCCAGGGCGGCCCGGACAGCGCGAGCAGCGCCGAGACCACGCCGATCGCCGTCAGCCAGAGGTACGCGCGCATCGAGGTGCGCGTGACGTCGATCTCGAGCGCGCTCAGCTCGAGCGCGGCGGCGTGCGCGAGGGCGTAGCGGTACAGCAGCGCGAACAGCAGGAACACGGCGATGAACCCGCCGGAATAGATCGCGAGCAGCCGGCCGCCGTCGCTGAACTCGAAGGCCCATGGCCCGCCGAACAGGCCGCCGAGCAGCGCGCCGAACAGGAACCGCAGCGGGTAGACGTAGAACAGGATCAGGAACAGCAGCACCCCGTTCAGGAAGATGGTCACGGGGTTCACGAGCCCGTAGCGGCGGAAGTACTGGTAGTGCAGGTACCAGATCCACACCAGCACCGCGAACGTGGCGCCGAATGCCGGGAATCCCTTCAGGATCGCGTACAGGCCGTCCATGCTGGTCGGCAGCTCGGTCGAGACCACGAGCAGCGCCAGCGCGAATGCGAACACCGCGTCGCTGAACTGCTCGAGCCGCGTGATCTCGCGCCCGCGCCAGGCGAAGCCGGTCTTCTCGACCTTGCTCATGTGCCGTCCCTCAGGATCTGCGTCGGCCGCGCCATGCCGTATTGCGCCGCGAGCTCGGCCGGATGGCCGGCGTCCCAGACCACGAGGTCGGCGCGCTTGCCGGGCTCGATAGTGCCGCGCTCGGCGGCGAGCCCGAGCGCCGCGGCGGCGTGGCGGGTGACGCCGAGCAACGCTTCCTCGGGCGTGAGCCGGAACAGCGTGCAGGCCATGTTGAGGTTGAGCAGCAGCGAGGCGATGGGCGCGCTGCCGGGATTGAGGTCGCTCGCGACCGCGATCGGCACGCGGTGGCGGCGCAGCAGCTCCACCGGCGGCAGTTTCGTTTCGCGCAGGAAGTAGAACGCAGCGGGCAGCAGCACCGCGACCGTGCCGGCCTTCGCCATCGCGCGGATGCCGTCCTCGTCGGCGTGCTCGAGGTGATCGGCGGAGAGGGCGCCGAATCGCGCCGCCAGCGCTGCGCCGTGCTGGTTGCTCAGTTGCTCGGCGTGCAGCTTGACGGCGAGCCCAAGCTCACGCGCGCGCGCGAAAACCTTTTCGACCTGCGAAGCGCTGAACCCGATGTTCTCGCAGAACGCGTCCACCGCGTCCGCGAGCCCGGCCTCGGCCGCGGCCGGCAGGATCTCCTCGCATACACATTCTATATAGGCGTCGCTGCGGCCCTGGTACTCGGGCGGCACGGCGTGCGCGGCGAGCAGCGTGGTGCGCACGGTCAGCGGCAGCCGCTCGCCGATCCGGCGCGCCACGCGCAGCATCCGCAGCTCGCTGTCGCGATCGAGCCCGTAACCGCTTTTGATCTCGAGACTGGTCACGCCTTCCGCGGCGAGCCGCAATGCGCGCGGCAGCGCGAGCGCGAGCAGCTCGTCCTCGCTGGCCGCGCGCGTCGCGGCCACGGTCGAGACGATGCCGCCGCCCGCGCGGGCGATGTCCTCGTAGCTCGCGCCCTGCAAGCGCTGCTCGAACTCGCGCGCCCGGCTGCCGGCCCAGACCAGGTGCGTGTGGCAGTCGATGAGTCCCGGCGTCACCAGTGCGCCGCGCGCGTCGGTGACCTCGGCGCCGGAGGGCGGGTGGGCCGGAAGCTCGCGGTCCGGCCCGGCCCAGGCGACGTGCGCGCCGGCGATGGCCACCGCGCCCTGTGGAATCAGGCCGTAAGGCGCGCTGCCCGCGCAGGTGGCGACGGCGCAGTTGCGGATGACCCGGGTCCAGTGCTGCGTGTCGGCGCCGCCCACGCGCGCAGTTTACCGGAGGCCGTCGCCGGCGCGTTATGCTCTGCACCTGTATCAGGCCGCCGGAGCCCTCGTGCCCGACCGGAAGATCACCAAGGACTTCATCGCCGCGCTGCCGAAGACCGACCTGCACGTGCACCTGGACGGCTCGCTGCGCATCCCGACGCTGATCGACCTGGCCCGCGCGCACCACGTCCAGCTGCCGAGCTACACCGAGGGCGGCCTGCGCGAGACGGTCTACACCGAGCGCTACACCAGCCTCGGCGACTACCTGAAGGGCTTCAAGTACACGGTCGCGGTGATGCAGGACGCGGAATCGCTCGAGCGCATCGCGCTGGAGCTCGCGGAGGACAACCAGGCCGAGGGCGTGCGCTACCTGGAGGTGCGCTTTGCGCCGCAGCTGCACGTGCGCCCGGGGCTCGATGCGGTCGCGGTCATCGCCGCGGTGGACCGCGGCCTGCGCCGCGCGCGCGACGCCTACAACCGCCGGGCCGAGATCGCGGCGGGCCGCGAGCCGCCGTTCGAGTACGGCATCATCTGCTGCGCGCTTCGGATGTTCACGCCGGAGTTCTCGCGCTATTACGCGACGCTGTTCGACGCGCATCCCTACACGCGCCCGAAGGACCTGTTCGCGATGGCTTCCATCGACCTGGCGCGCGCGGCGATCATCGCGCGCGACCGCGAGGGACTGCAGGTGGTGGGCTTCGACCTCGCGGGCGAGGAGGCGGGCTACCCCGCGGGCGCGCACAAGGACGCCTTCGACTACGCGCACAAGCACTTCCTGAAGCGCACCGTGCACGCCGGCGAGGCCTACGGCCCGGAGTCGATCTTCCAGGCGATCACCGACCTGCACACCGACCGCGTTGGCCACGGCACCTACCTGCTGGAGGCGGACCAGATCCAGGACCCGGAGATCGAGGACCGCGAGCGCTACGTGGACAAGCTCGGCAACTACATCGCCGACCGGCGCATCACGCTCGAGGTCTGCCTGACCAGCAACCTGCAGACCAACCCGAAGCTGCGCTTCCTGGACGACCACACCTTCCGCAAGCTGCGCGAGAAGCGGCTCTCGACCACGCTCTGCACCGACAACCGGCTGATGAGCAACACCAGCGTGACCAACGAGCTGTGGCTGGCGGTCAAGCACCTGGGCCTCGACCGCCACGACCTCAAGTCCATCATCATCTACGGCTTCAAGCGCAGCTTCTGGCCGGGCGACTACCTCAGCAAGCGCCAGTACGTGCGCCAGGTGATCGACCACTACGACGCGGTGGAGCAGAAGTTCGCCTCATGAAGGGCAGCCTGCAAGCCGCGCTCGCGCGCTGGACCTCCGCGGGCCTCGTGGACGCGGCGCAGGCGGATCGCATCCGTGCCTGGGAGTCGGAGCACGGCGGCGACGCGCACAGGGGTCGGCTCGCGATCCTGGCCTTCGCCTTCGGCGGCATCCTGCTGGTGGCGGGCGTGCTGCTGTTTGTCGCCGCGAACTGGGACCGGCTCGCGCCCGGCGGCCGCTTCGCGCTGGTGCTGGCGATGATCGCGGTGTTCCACGTCGGCGGCGCGTATGCCTCGCGCACGAGCGCGGCGCTGGCGGCGACCCTGCATGCGGTCGGCACCGGCGCCCTGGGCGCTGGCATCTATCTCTCGGGCCAGATCTTCCACATGGCGGAGCACTGGCCGGGCGCCTTGATGCTCTGGTCCATCGGCGCGGCCATGGCCTGGTGGCTGCTGCGGCAATGGCCGCAGGCGCTGTGGCTTGCGCTGCTGGCGCCGGCATGGCTCTGGGGTGAATGGGTGGAAGCCCAGCCGCCGATGGCGGCCTGGCGCGGCATGACGCCGGCCACGGTCGGCATCTTCATGCTGGCCTGCGCCTACCTGATGTCTTCCGCGCCGGAGGCGCGCGAGCCCTGGCGGCGCGCGCTCACCTGGCTGGGCGCGATCGCGATCATTCCCGCGGCCGGCGCCATGGCCTGGTCGGATTTCGCGATCACGCAGGCCATGGATGCTGCGCAGGCCGAGCTCGGCACCCGAAGCCTGGTCGCGGCCTGGTCGCTGGCCGTCGTGATCCCGGCAGGCGTGGCCTGGGTGCTGCGCGACCGCGAGGCGGCGTGGATGGCCGTCGCGCTGGCCTGGGCGCTGGCCATGACCTGGGTGAACCCGCGGCCGGACTCGGGCGAACTGCTGCTGTGGCTGCTCTACGCGGCGGGTGCGGTGCTGCTGGTGCTGTGGGGCATCCGCGACCGGCAGCGGCTCGCCGTCAACGTCGGCGTGCTCGCCTTTGCGTTCGCGGTGTTCGGCTTCTACTTCTCGAGCCTGTACGACAAGCTCGGCCGCGCGATCGGCCTGATCGGCGTCGGCGTCATCTTCATCGGCGGCGGCTGGCTGCTCGAGCGCGCGCGCCGGCGGCTGCTCGGCCGCATCGTGAAGGAGCCGTCGTGAGCCCGCTCGCGAAGGGCCTCGTCGTCGCCGCGGCGCAGGTCGCGCTGGCCGCGAGCGTCGGCGCGAAGTTCCTCTACGACCGCTCGAACTACCCGCGCGTCTGGGCCGAGACCGCGCCCTACGACCCGGACCTGCCGATCCGCGGGCGCTACGTGCGCATCGCGGTGCTGGTCGAGCCCGCGCGCCTGCCGGTGAAGGAAGGGGCAGAGCTCGCGGACATGTACATGGCGCACCTCGACGTGTTCCAGGACCGCCTGTACGCGGTCGAGGACGAGAATGGCCGCAACTGGGTGACGAAGCGCCGCTGCGGTGAGGCCGATTGCTGGCAGCTCGCGAATGCGCTCGCCTTCTTCATCCCGGAACACTCGGTTGATCCCTCGCGCCGGCCCGAGGGAGAGAAGCTCTGGGTCGAGGTCACGGTCCCGCCGACCGGCCCGCCGCGCCCGATCCGCCTCGGCGTGAAGCGCGAGGG
>CAZYPM010000152.1:0-4821 GCA_964649205.1 uncultured Steroidobacteraceae bacterium | reverse complement strand
CGTGCAGCAATTGCGAGGCGTTCCAGGCGCGGCGCATGCAGGCGCGCTGGCGCAATCCGGAGACCGGCAAGCCCGAACCCGTGCACACGCTGAACGGCTCGGGCGTCGCCGTCGGCCGCGCACTGGTCGCGGTGCTCGAGAACTATCAGCAGGAGGACGGCACGGTGACCGTGCCGACCGCACTCAGAACTTACCTGGGCGGCATGGACCGGCTGAAGCCGGCCTGATCAGTCGTCGCCCGCCGCACCCAGCAGGTGCATCAGGCTGGTGAACAGGTTGTAGATGCTGACGTAGAGCGTGACGGTCGCGAGGATGTAGTTGGTCTCGCCGCCGTGCACGATCTCGCCAGTCTGGTAAAGGATCAGCCCGGCCATCAGCAGCACGAACATCCCCGACACCGCCAGCGACAGCGCCGGCATCGAGAAGAAGATTGCGACCAGCCCGAGCAGGAAAGCGGTCAGGATGCCGACCAGCAGGAATCCGCCCATGAACGAGAAGCGGCGGCCGCTCCGGATGGCATAGGCCGACAGGCCCAGGAACGCGACTGCGGTGATGCCGAAGGCGTTCATGACGACCGCGTGACCGTTCGGGATCGCGGTCAGGTAGTAGCCGATGATGGGCCCGAGCGTGTAGCCCATGAAACCCGTCAGCGCGAACACGAACACGAGCCCGAGCGCGCTGTTGGCGGTCTTGTGCACGGCGAACAGCAGGCCGAAGTAGCCGACCAGGGTGATCAGCAGGCCCGGGTGCGGCAGGCCGAGCGCCAGCGCGATCCCGGCCATCGCGGCGCTGAAGGCGAGCGTCGCCGACAGCAGCAGGTAGGTGTTGCGCAGCACCTTGTTGGTCGCGAGCGCGGACTCGCGGATGGTGGCTGTCTGCACGGCAATCGGGCTGCGTTCCATGGCTTCAGTCTCCTTGGGTCACTGTCGGGCGCAGGGCCATTATACTTGCGGCGGCCGGGCGTTGGAGAGGTGGCAGAGCGGTTGAATGCACCGGTCTTGAAAACCGGCAGGGGCGCAAGTCCCTCGTGAGTTCGAATCTCACCCTCTCCGCCAGCTTCATTCGAGGTAGTGGATCGTCTCCAGCCTGCGATCGAAGCGCGCATTCACCTCGCGCTTGCCATTCTCGAGCGACGCCCCGTAGATGTACTTGCGCTCCTCGAAGGACCACGGCCTGAGCGTGTCCGGCTCGGTGACCAGGCGGTAGCGCATCTCCATGCGGTAGCTCACCTCGCGCATCGCCTGCTCCACGCGCTGCCGATCGGCGGCCGGCATCATGCGGCCCACGAAAACCGCAATCGCTTCCCGGATCTGCTCCGGGTCGGGACGGATGCGCAGCAGCACCTCGACGCAGTGCGGCTCCGAGCCCGCATCGCAGGGCAGCCAGCGCGCAATCTTGAAGGTCCAGGTCATCCTCAGCGGTTTCTCCGAGAAGCCTGGCAGCGGCTCCTCGAAGGTCGCCTCGTACCAGTCGCCATGGTCGAACTCGCCGCCGATCCATGCGCCAACCTCGAGATTCCACTGGCCGGAGACGGTGGACTCCAGCAGGTCCGGATTCAGAACGGCCGCCTTGGCCGCCGCCACGGCCTGTGCGTCCGGCGCGGGCTTGCCTGCCGGCGTCGACCGCGCCAGCAGACGGTCCAGTTCACGCCCCACCGAGTCGCGGAAGCGGTCGAGGTTGCGCAGCGACTTGAAGCTCCCGTCCGCGCCGATCACGACGTCCGGCAGGGCCGTGGCGACGCCGCCCAGCAGCGCCTGCAAGGCTTCAGCACCCGCCGCGGCGCCAGTCGATTCCAGACGCGGGGCGCCGCGGACGGTCGCACTCAGCAGCCAGTCGTCACCCTCGCGGCGCGCGCTGGTATCGAACTCGCTGCGGCTGCTGGTCTGCTGCAGCGCACCGCGGTGCAGCGTCGCGCGCTCGGTCTCGGTCGTGCGCCTTGCGCGATGCGGCTTCCAGGCGAAGCGGAAGCGTGCCCGCGGCTGGTTGTAGGACCCGGTGAAACGCTGCACGGCTTCCGGGTCCGCCTCTTCGCCGCTGCGCCAGCGCAGCAACGTGGAGTAGTCGCCCTCGAGCTCGCCGTACAGACCGTACTCCAGGTCCCAGGCGATCACCTGTTCCAGGCTCTGCAGCGCGCCCTCGATGTCGCCGAGCTCGCGCTTCGCGTAGGCGATGTTGAACTGGGCAATCGCCATTTCCTCGTAGTCCCAGTTCTCGCGCAGCGCCTCCACGGCGCGCCGCCCGGTCGCAATGGCTGCCTGGAATGCCGCCTGCGCAGCGGCCTCGTCCGCGGCGCACTGGCCGCGCGTGTTCTGGATGGTCTGCAGCAGGGACAGCGCGTCACCCAATCCGTCCGCGTAGGCGACCAGCTGCTCGCGACCGGCCCCCAGGATGGGCGCAAGCTGGCGCTCGGCCGCATCGAGGTGCGGCGCGCAGTTCTCCTTCGCTTCCTCGTGAAGCAGGCGCGCATAGTCGATGCGCACTTCGAGCGTCGCCGGCTGCAGCGGGTCTACTGCCGCGAGCTCGGCGAGCTGGCGCTCGAACGCGGCGGCACGGGACTCGAAGGTCGGCTCTTCATCCGCCGACCCGGCGGCACGCGCGCCGGCGGCCAGCGCGATGCAGGCGACGGCGCTCACGGACCCGACGGTGGCCTTGCGTAGCATCAAGCGCCCGGAATCATGCCGGAATCGCCCTCACGATTGCACGCGCGGCCGGCGCAGGCGGCGCAAGTCCCCGGGCCGGTCGACGTCCTGTGCCGCGCACGGCAGTTCCACGCCGGTCACGGCGCGGCGCGGGTCCGCCAGCAGGGTCCGGGCGCCCGCATCACCCCGCAGTCTGCGCAAGTCGCCGAAGACCCGTCGCGGCAACACCGCCGGAGGCCCGAGGACATCGCCTGCGCGCGATGCGACGATTCGGTGGGGCGCGCGCCGCCAGGCGGCGAACAGCAATTCCAGTTCCGCCGGCCCCACCATCACCTGGTCGGCCAGCAGTACCAGCGCCGCCGGCGCCTGGCGGGGCAAGGCAGCGATGCCGGCCCGCAGCGAACTGGCAAGCCCGCTGCGCCAGCGGCGATTGACGACGACACGCACGGGCCAGGCGCGCAGCCGCCGCCCGAGCTGTTCGGCCCGCGCCCCCAGCACCACCACGCATCCTGCCGGCCGGGCGCCCAGGGCGGCGCGCAGCGCGCGATTCAACAGGGTTTCGCCCGCAATGCGGGCCAGCAGCTTGGGACTGCCGAAGCGCCGGGAACCGCCCGCCGCCAGTACCACCACCCATGGCCGGAGTATCATCGCGCGCATGCGCAAAGAATACGCGAGCATGCGCCGCCGGCCATTCCTGGCGCCGGTGTGGCTCGCAGCACTGGCCGCGATCGTGTTGCTCGCCCTGGGGGCATGGCTGCTCTCGGCGGCGTCCACGACCACGGTCTTCGTCATGCGGCACGCGGAGAAAGCTGCCGTCCCCGGTGACGATCCGCCGCTGTCGCCGGTGGGCGAGAACCGGGCGCTCGCCCTCGCGGAGCACTTTGGCCGCGCGCCGCCAGGGCTCGGACTCGACTGCATCATCGTCAGCGAGTTCAAGCGCACCCAGGACACGGTACGGCCGCTCGCCAACCGTCTCGGCATCCCGGTGATCGTGGTGCCGGCAAAGGAGAGCGCGACTGCCGCGGAGCGCGCGCTGCGCGAGTACCGCGGCGGGCGGGTGTTGATCGTCGGGCACTCGAATACGGTGCCCGAACTGGTCGAGGAGCTGTCCGGCCGCGAGGTCCCGGAAATGAGCGAGGTGGAATACGGCGTGGTCTACGTCGTCGCCGTGCCGCGCTTCAGCCGCGCGGCCGTCACGCGCTTCGACCTGCCCTAGCGGCGACCGCCTTCTGCACGAATTCCTGGTGCCGGGCGATCCGCAGGTCGGCGAGCACGGCGTCCACGATCTTCCCCTTCGCATCCAGCAGGTAGGTTGCCCGGCGCACGCCGATGCCGAGCGGCCCGTCCACGTCGTAGGCGCGGATCACTTCCTTCTCCTCGTCGGAGAGCAGCGTGAACGGCAGCGAATGCTGTTCGCGGAAGCGCTGGTGGCTCTCCGGCGACTGCGGGCTGACCCCGACGACTTTCAGGCCCGCCGACAGGATCTTCGCGTGCAGGTCGCGCAGGTCGCAGGCCTCTTTCGTGCAACCGGGCGTGAAGTCGGCCGGGTAGAAATAGAGGATCAGCGGGCCGCCGGCCTGCAGCTCCCTCAGGCTGCGCTTGCGGCCATCGTGGTCGGGCAGCGTGAAATCAGGGGCCGTGTCGCCAGGGGAGAGCATGGGGATACCTCAGGCGCGGGATTCCGGGCCGCGGTACACGACCTCCATCACCGCATAGTTGGACAGGTGCATGCCCAGGCGACCGTAGACCGCCTGCGCGCGCTCATTGTGGCGATCGACGTAGAGCCGGATCCCGCAGATGCGCGCATCGGCGCGTGCCAGGTCCACCAGATGCTGGTACAGGGCCCGGAACGCGCCCTGGCCGCGCGCCTCCGGCAGGACGTAGACGGACTGGATCCAGAGCAGCAGGCCATTGCGCCAGTCGCTCCATTCGAACGTGGTCATGAGCTGCCCCACCGGCCGGCCGGCCGTTTCGGCCAGGTAATAGCGGCCGAGCGAAGGGTCGTCGAGCACGGCCTGGACGCCGGGGCCGACCAGTGCCGGATCCAGGGCCAGGCCCTCGGTTTCCGTCGCCAGGGCCTGATTCGCCCGCACGATGAACTCGAAATCGGCCTGGGTCGCGTCACGGATCCGCATCAGGCGGCCACGGTACACGATGCGCCCGGCGACGTCTGCGCCGGGGG
>CAZYPM010000151.1:0-4838 GCA_964649205.1 uncultured Steroidobacteraceae bacterium | reverse complement strand
ATCGCGGCCTGCGCGCGCGCGGCCGGGCGCGCGACGGGCTGGTGCTGCACCGACGGCGTGTTCGTGGATGGCGAGGCGCTGGCCGCGGGCGACTACTCGGGACCGGCGGGCGCGCGGCAAGTGCTGCGCGACGCGCGGGTCGAATGCGCGGTGCTCGAGACCGCGCGCGGCGGCATCCTGCGCCGCGGCCTGGCCGTGCCCGTCGCCGACGTCGCGGTCGTCACCAGCATCGCGGCGGACCACTTCGGCGAGTACGGCGTGCACGACCTCGCCGGTCTCGCACAGGTCAAGCTCGCCACCGCCCGCGCGCTCGGCAGCGACGGCCTGCTGGTCGCCAATGCCGAGGACGCGACGCTCGCAAAGGCGGCGCCCGAGGCGCAGAGGCCGCTCGCCTGGTTCGCGCGCGATGGGTCGAACCGCCTGGTCGCATCGCACCGTGCCGCCGGCGGCGCCGCCTGCGCGGTCGCGGACGGGCGCCTGGTACTCACGCACCGCGGCAGCGACCACGACCTCGGCGGCATCGCCGCGATGCCGCTCGCCGCCGGCGGGCATTCGGCGTTCAACGTCTCGAACCTCGCGGCCGCGGCGCTCGCGGCCGCGGGCCTCGGCATCGCGCCCGCGGCCATCGCCGCGGTGTTCGCGCGTTTCGGGGCGGACCCCGCCGACAACCCGGGGCGGCTCATGCGCTACGAACTCCCCGGCCTCAACCTGGTCGTGGACTTTGCGCACAACCCGGCGGCGCTCGCCGGGCTGGTCGATTTCGCCCTGAAGCTGCGCGGGCGCGGCAGGCTCGGGATCCTGCTCGGCCAGGCGGGCAACCGCGAGGACGCGGACCTGCACCGCCTCGCCGCGGTCGCGGCCGCGGCGCGACCGGACCTGGTCGTCGTCAAGGAACTGGCCGGCTACCTGCGCGGGCGGGGCGCCGGCGAGGTGCCCGCCATCCTGCGTCGCGCGCTCGGGCGCGCGGGCGTGGCGCCGGGCTCGATCGTGGATGCTGCGGACGAGATCTCGGCCGTGCGCCTGGCGCTCGCCTGGGCGCGGCCGGGGGACGCCCTGCTGCTCGCCGTCCACACGCGCGAGGGCCGCGCGGCGGCGCTCGAACTGATCGAGCGGCTGCGTGCGCAAGGCTGGATCGCGGGCCGGCCGCTCCCAACCTGAGCTATCTTGCGCCATGGCCGGACGCATCCCGCAAGCCTTCATCGACGAGCTGATCGCGCGCACCGACATCGTCGAGCTGATCGGCTCGCGCGTGCAGCTCAAGAAGGCCGGGCGCGAGTGGAAGGCCTGCTGCCCATTCCACAACGAGAAGACGCCGTCATTCTGGGTGAGCCCGGACAAGCAGTTCTACCATTGCTTCGGCTGTGGCGCGCACGGCACCGCGCTCGGCTTCCTGATGGAGCACGACAAGCTGCCGTTCCCGGACGCCGTGGAGGAGCTCGCCTCCCGCCTCGGGCTCGAGGTGCCGCGCGAGGGCGGTGACGCTGCGCGTCCCAAACGCGACGAGGGCATCTATGAACTGCTGGCGCAGGTCACGCAGTTCTGGCGCGACAGCCTGCGCGAATCGGCGCGCGCCAAGCAGTACCTCGCCGGGCGCGGCATCACCCCCGAGACCTGCGTCAAGTTCGCGATCGGCTACGCGCCGGACTCCTGGGACGCGGTGCTCCGGCGTTTCGGCGGCAACGCGGAGCGCGAGCGCATGCTGCTGGAGGCAGGCCTGGTCATCGAGCGCGCTGGCCGCGGCGAGAGCGGCTGCTACGACCGCTTCCGCGACCGCATCATGTTCCCGATCCGCGATGCGCGCGGCCGGCCGATCGCCTTCGGCGGCCGCATTCTCGACGCCGGCGAGCCGAAGTACCTGAACTCGCCGGAGACCCCGCTGTTCCACAAGGGGCGCGAGCTCTACGGGCTGTACGAGGCGCGCCAGGCGCTGCGCAAGATCGAGCGCCTGCTCGTGGTCGAGGGTTACGTGGACGTCGTGCGCCTCGCGCAGTCCGGCATCGCGTACTCGGTCGCGACGCTCGGCACGGCGACCACGCCCGAGCACCTCAATCGCCTGTTCCGCGTCACCAGCGAGGTCGTGTTCTGCTTCGACGGCGACCGCGCCGGGCGCACCGCGGCCTGGCGCGCGCTCGAGAATGCGCTCGAGCACGCCCGCGACGGGCGCCAGCTGCGTTTCCTGTTCCTGCCCGAGGGCCACGACCCCGACACGCTGGTGGGCGAGGAAGGCCAGGAAGCTTTCGAGGCGCGCATCGCCGCGGCGACGCCGATCTCGGAGTTCCTCGTCACCCAGCTCGCGACCCAGGCGGATCTCTCCAGCGTGGACGGCCGCGCCCGGCTCGCCGAGCTGGCGCGGCCGCTGCTCGCGCGCGTGCCGGAGGGCGTGTATCGGGAGCTGCTGCTCGAGCGGCTGGCGGCGGAGGTGAAGATGCCCGCCGGACGGCTCGCGCAACTGCTGCGCGCGCGGCCCGACGATTCGCGCGGCGCCTGGGCGGCGGGCCCGCGGCCGGGACGCGGCGGCAAGCCCGCGCGCTCCGCCGGCCGGCAGCCGCTGCTCACGCAGGCCATCCTGCTGCTGTTGCACCACCCGGGAGCGGCGCGCGCGGTGGCCGCGGTCCCGGACTGGCTGTCGTCGGAGCAGAAGGGCTTCGCCGTGCTGCGCGAGCTGCTCGAGTCGGCCCGGGCCGAGCCCGGCCTCTCGACCGCACAGCTCGTGGAGCGCTGGCGCGAGCGCCCGGAGGGCGCGCGCATCGCCGAGCTGGCGGGCGAGGAGTCGCTGGTCCGGGACGCGCGCGCGGCCGGGCGGGAACTCGCCACGCTGCTGGAGCGGATCGGCGCGGAACTCGGGCCGGAAAAACGACTCAATGAACTCATCGAGCTGGCCCGCGAGCGCCGGCTGACCGAGCAGGAACAGAAGGAATTTCAAGGACTTCTGGGCGCCAGGGGCAAGCCGCTTGGGCGCTGAACGGGGCCATTGCTTCGCCCCGGGACCGCCCCCACGTATAATGCCCGGCTATTTTGCGGCCGCCCCCTGCCCCCTGAGGAATCGCGTTTGAGCGAGAAAAAGCTCCCGGCCATCCCCGAAGACCGCCAGTCGCAGCTCAAGCTGCTGATCGCGCGTGGCAAGGAACAGGGCTACCTGACCTACGCCGAGGTCAACGACCACCTGCCGCCCGAGATCGTCGATCCCGAGCAGATCGAAGACATCGTCAACACGATCAACGACATGGGCATCACGGTGTACGAGAAGCCACCGGATGCCGAGGCGCTGCTGCTGACGGACGCGTCTGCACCCGACGAGGAGGCGGTGGAGGAAGCGGCCGCCGCGCTCGCGATCGCGGATTCCGAGTTCGGCCGCACCACCGACCCGGTGCGCATGTACATGCGCGAGATGGGCACCGTGGAACTGCTCACGCGCGAGGGCGAGATCCGCATCGCCAAGCGCATCGAGGAAGGCCTCGACCAGGTGCGCACCGCGCTCGCCTGGTACCCGCCGACCTACGACTACCTGCTGGCCGCCTACGAGCCGGTCAAGGCCGGCCAGGGCCGCATCACCGACATCATCGTCGGCTTCATCGACCCGAACGCGCCGGACGAGATCGCCCAGCCGCACAACCCGAAGGCGGTGCTGCGCAAGGAAGAGAAGGAGCTCGAGGAAGACGAGGAAGCCGAGGACGCGGACAGCGAGGACGAGGAGGCGGTCGACACCGGTCCGGATCCGGAGGAGACGGCGCGGCGCTTCGCCGCGATCGCGCGCCTGCACAGCACGATCGGCAAGGGGCTGGCAACCGCGCGCGGCGCGCGCGAGCCGAAGATCGTGCGCGCGCGCAAGCGCATCGCCTCCCAGTTCATGGAACTGAAGCTCGCGCCCCGGATGTTCGACGCGCTGGTCGCACACCTGCGCAGCCACGTGGACGAGGTGCGCCGCCTCGAGCGCGAAATCATGATGATCTGCGTGCGCCAGGCCGGCATGCCGCGCAAGGACTTCATCGCGACCTTCCCGAAGAACGAGACCAACGTCCGCTGGATCGACAAGCACATCCGCGCCAAGCGCAAGCACTCCGCCCCGCTCGGCCGGCAGAAGGAAGAAGTCGTGCGCCGCCAGCAGGAGCTGCGCGCCCTGGAGAAGCGCCTGGCGCGCTCGATCCAGGAACTGAAGGCGGTGAACCGCGACATCGCGACCGGCGAGGCGATGGCGCGCCGCGCCAAGAAGGAGATGGTCGAGGCCAACCTGCGCCTCGTGATCTCGATCGCCAAGAAGTACACCAACCGCGGCCTGCAGTTCCTGGACCTGATCCAGGAGGGCAACATCGGCCTGATGAAGGCGGTGGACAAGTTCGAATACCGCCGCGGCTACAAGTTCTCGACCTATGCCACGTGGTGGATCCGCCAGGCCATCACGCGCTCGATCGCCGACCAGGCCCGCACCATCCGCATCCCGGTGCACATGATCGAGACGATCAACAAGCTCAACCGCATCTCGCGGCAGATGCTGCAGGAGATGGGCCGCGAGCCGACCCCGGACGAGCTGGCCGAGCGCATGGAAATGCCCGAGGACAAGGTGCGCAAGGTGCTGAAGATCGCCAAGGAGCCGATCTCGATGGAGACGCCCATCGGCGACGACGAGGATTCGCACCTGGGCGACTTCATCGAGGACACCGCGGCCGAGAGCCCGCTCGACTCCGCGACCGTCGAGTCGCTGCGCGAGACCGTGCACGGCGTGCTCTCCCAGCTCACGCCGCGCGAGGCCAAGGTGCTGCGCATGCGCTTCGGCATCGACCTCTCGACCGACCACACGCTCGAGGAGGTCGGCAAGCAGTTCGACGTCACCCGCGAGCGCA
>CAZYPM010000150.1:0-4870 GCA_964649205.1 uncultured Steroidobacteraceae bacterium | reverse complement strand
CCGTCCATCTCGACCAGCAGCTGGTTCAGCGTCTGCTCGCGCTCGTCGTGGCCGCCGCCGAGGCCGGCGCCGCGGTGGCGTCCGACGGCGTCGATCTCGTCGATGAACACGATGCAGGGCGCGTGCTTCTTCGCCTGCTCGAACATGTCGCGCACGCGGCTGGCGCCGACGCCGACGAACATCTCGACGAAGTCCGAGCCCGAGATCGTGAAGAACGGCACCTTGGCCTCGCCCGCGATGGCGCGCGCCAGCAGCGTCTTGCCGGTGCCGGGGCTGCCGACCATCAGCACGCCCTTGGGGATCTTGCCGCCGAGCTTCTGGAACTTGGACGGGTCCTTCAGGAAGTCGACGATCTCGGCGACCTCTTCCTTGGCCTCGTCCACGCCGGCGACGTCGGCGAAGGTCACGGTGACCTGGTCCTCCGACAGCAGCCGCGCGCGGCTCTTGCCGAACGACATCGCGCCGCGGCCGCCCGCGCCGCCCTGCATCTGGCGCATGAAGTAGATCCACACGCCGATCAGCAGCAGGATCGGGAACGAGGAGAAGAACAGCTGCGCCAGCAGGTTCGGGCCTTCCGGCGGCTCGGCGTCGATCGCGACCTTCTGCTTGTCGAGCAGGCCGATCAGCACCGAGTTGTCGGTCTCGGGATTCTGCGTGACGTAGTTGCCGCCGGCGGCGCGCTCGCCGACGATGGCCTCGCCCTTGAAGGTGGCGCTGCGGATGCCGCCGCTGCGAACCTCGGAGAGGAACTGCGAGTAGGTGATCTGCTCGGGTGCGGCGGCGCGCTGGCCGAAATTGGAGAACACCGCGAGCAACACGATCGCGATGACCACCCACAGCACGATATTCCGGGTCAAGTCGTTCAAGCGGCCGCTCCTGGCTGGCTGTCCTCTGCCCCACCCGACGGTAGGACAACGCCGTCAGGGGGATCGTTTCACCTTACACCGGAAGGGGTTGCCTGGCCACCAAGTAGGTCTCGGAACTGCGCTGGCGCGAAGCCTCGGGCTTGCGCATGCGGACCGTGCGGAATTGCCGCCGCGCGTCCTGGAGCAGCTCGCGGAAACCCGCGCCCTGGAACACCTTCATGACCAGCACGCCTTCGGGTCCGAGCACCCGGCGGGCGAAATCGAGCGCCAGCGCCTCGAGCTCGGCCGCGCGCGCCTGGTCCACCACGTCCACCCCGCTGATGTTGGGGGCCATGTCCGACATCACAAGATCGACCCGCCTGCCGCCGAGATGCCGCAGCAGCCCATCGAGCACCGCCTGTTCGCGGAAGTCGCCTTGCAGGAAGGTCACGCCCGGGATCGCGTCCATCGGCAGCAGGTCGAGTGCGTACACCTCGCCCCTGCCCGCGAGCGCGCGCGCCGCGTACTGGCTCCAGCCCCCCGGCGCGGCGCCGAGGTCCACGACGACCGCGCCGGGGAAAAACAGCTTTTCCGCGCGGTCCAGCTCCTCGAGCTTGAAGGCGGCGCGGCTGCGCCGGCCCTCGGCCCGGGCCCGGCGCACGAAGCGGTCGGAGAAATGCTCGCGCAGCCAGCGCCCGCTCGACTTGCCGCGGCGGCTCACGGCCCCGCCCCGCGCCCGGCCCCTATAATCGGCGCATGGCGCTCACGGACAACCAGAAGAAGCATCTGCGTCGGCTCGGTCATGCGTTGAACCCGGTGGTGCTGGTCGGCCAGCGCGGCCCGACGCCGAACGTCATCGCCGAACTCGCGCGCGCCCTGCACGATCATGAACTGGTCAAGGTCCGTGCCCGGGTCGGCGACCGCGAGCAGCGCGATGCCGTGCTGGCCGGGCTCGCGGCCGCAACCGGCTCCGAACTTGCCTTCCAGATCGGCAACGTGGGGCTATTCTACAAGAAAAACAATATGTTGAATAAGGTACTTATTCCGGATTCTTGATTCAGGCCAGCCGCACGGCCAGCACTTCGAAGCTGCGCGCCCCGCCCGGTGTCGCCACTTCCACCTCGTCGCCCGGCGCCTTGCCGATCAGCGCCCGCGCGATCGGCGAGTTGATCGAGATGAGCCCGCGGCGGATGTCGGCCTCGTCGTCGCCGACGATCTGGTAGGTCAGCTGCGCGCCGCCATCCACCGGCGCGAGCTCCACCGTCGCGCCGAACACGACCTTGCCGGTGTCGGGCAGCGCGGCCGGATCGATGACCTGCGCGTGCGCGAGCCGCCACTCGATCTCCTTGATGCGGCCCTCGATGAAGCCCTGCTGCTCGCGCGCCGCGTGGTACTCGGCGTTCTCCGAGAGATCGCCGTGCGAGCGCGCCTCGGCGATCGCGCGGATGATCGCGGGCCGGTCCTCTGACTTCAGCTTGCGCAGCTCGGCGCGCAGCAGTTCCGCACCCTTCAACGTGATCGGCGCCCTCATGCGGCGCCCAGTTCGAGGTGCAGGTCCTGCAGCCGGTTGACGTCGTGGTCCTCGAGGTGGTCGAGCGCATCGCAGGTCGCGAGCGCCGCCGCGACCGTCGTGTAGTAGGTCACCTTGCGCAGCTCCGCCTCGCGGCGGATCGAGCGGGATTCCTGGATCGCGCGCTTGCCCTCGGTGGTGTTGACGATCAGGTCGATCTCCTCGTTCTTGATCATGTCCACGATGTGCGGCCGGCCCTCGCGCACCTTGTGCGCGCGGCGGCAGGGCAGGCCCGCGGCCTCGAGGGCCGCCGCGGTGCCCTGCGTGGCGACCAGGTCGAAGCCGCGCTGGTGCAGCCGGCGCGCGATCTCGACGGCGCCCGGCTTGTCGCGGTCGCGCACCGACAGCAGGCAGGTGCCGCGCCGCGGCAGCCGCACGCCGGAAGCCGCCTGCGACTTCGCATAGGCCTCGCCGAAGGTGCGCCCGGTCCCCATGACCTCGCCGGTGGATTTCATCTCCGGGCCCAGGATCGGGTCCGATTCCGGAAACTTGCCGAACGGGAACACCGCTTCCTTGACCGAGTAGTACGGCGGCACCCGCTCCTCGAGCGCGCCCTGCTCCCGCAGCGACGTGCCAGCCATTACCCGCGCAGCGATCTTGGCGAGCGGCCGCCCGGTCGCCTTGGAGACGAACGGCACGGTGCGCGAGGCGCGCGGGTTGACCTCCAGCACGTAGACCACGCCGCCCTGGATCGCGAACTGCACGTTCATGAGCCCGACCACGCCGAGCGCCTGCGCCATGCGCCGGGTCTGCTCGCGCAGCTCGTCCTGGACCGTCGCCGGCAGGCTCGCGGGCGGCAGCGAGCAGCTCGAGTCGCCCGAGTGCACCCCCGCCTGCTCGACGTGCTCCATGATGCCGCCGATCAGCACGTCCTGGCCGTCGCTGACGGCGTCCACATCGACCTCGATCGCAAGGTCGAGGAAGCGGTCGAGCAGCACCGGGCTCTCGTTCGACACCCGCACGGCCTCGCGCATGTACTGGCGCAGGTCGTCCTCCTCGTACACGACCTCCATCGCGCGCCCGCCCAGGACGTAGGAGGGCCGCACGATCAGCGGAAAGCCGACCTCGTGCGCCAGCTCGATCGCGCGCTCCTCGTCGCGCGCGGTCGCGTTCGCCGGCTGGCGCAGGCCGAGCTTCACCAGCAGCTGCTGGAAGCGCTCGCGATCCTCGGCGACGTCGATCGAGTCCGGGGTGGTGCCGATGATCGGCGCGCCGGCCGCCGCCAGCGCGCGCGCGAGCTTGAGCGGCGTCTGGCCGCCGAACTGCACGATCACGCCCTTCGGCTTCTCGCGCGCGATGATCTCCATCACGTCCTCGAAGGTCAGCGGCTCGAAGTACAGGCGGTCCGAGACGTCATAGTCGGTCGAGACGGTCTCCGGATTGCAGTTGACCATGATGGTCTCGAAGCCGTCCTCGCGCAGCGCCAGCGCGGCATGCACGCAGCAATAATCGAATTCGATGCCCTGGCCGATGCGGTTGGGACCGCCGCCCAATACCATGATCTTCCTGCGGTCGGTGGGCTGCGCCTCGCAGTCCTCCTCGTAGGTCGAATACATGTAGGCGGTGCTGGTGGCGAATTCCGCGGCGCAGGTGTCGACGCGCTTGTAGACCGGACGCACGCCCAGTTCGTGGCGACGTGCGCGCACCGCGTGCTGGTCGGTGATCAGCAGCTTCGCCAGCCGGCGGTCGGAAAAACCGGCGCGTTTCAGCGTGCGCAGCGCATCGGCATCGAGGTCTGCAAGCTTGCGGCCGGCCAGTGCCTGCTCCTGGCGCACGATGTCCTCGATCTGGGCGAGGAACCAGGGGTCGATGTGCGAGAAGCCGTGCACCTGTTCCCGGGTCATGCCGGCGCGGAAGGCGTCGGCGACGTAGAAAATGCGCTCCGGGCCTGGGTCGCCAAGCTCGTTTTCGATGATGTCCGGATCGGTGGTCTTCTCGTCGAAGCCGTCGACGCCGGTCTCCAGCCCGCGCAGCGCCTTCTGCATCGACTCCTGGATGGTGCGGCCCATGGCCATCACCTCGCCCACCGATTTCATCTGCGTGGTCAGGCGGTCGTCGGCCTGCGGGAATTTCTCGAAGGCGAAACGCGGGATCTTGGTCACCACGTAGTCGATGCTCGGCTCGAAGGACGCCGGGGTCGCACCGCCGGTGATCTCGTTGCGCAGCTCGTCCAGCGTATAGCCGACGGCGAGCTTCGCCGCGACCTTGGCAATCGGGAAGCCGGTGGCCTTGGAGGCGAGCGCCGAGGACCGCGACACGCGCGGGTTCATCTCGATGATGACCATGCGCCCGTCCTTCGGGTTGATGCCGAACTGGACGTTGGAACCGCCTGTCTCGACGCCGATCTCGCGCAGGCAGGCGATCGAGGCGTTGCGCAGGATCTGGTATTCCTTGTCGGTCAGCGTCTGCGCCGGCGCGACGGTGATCGAGTCGCCGGTGTGCACGCCCATCGGGT
>CAZYPM010000149.1:3517-4887 GCA_964649205.1 uncultured Steroidobacteraceae bacterium | reverse complement strand
GCGGCGCGCGGCTTCCGATTCGATCCAGGCCCGTTGCGAGCGGGAATTCGAGACCGCCGTGATGCGGCTGCCGGGGTAGCGCCCGGCCATCCACAGCGTCAGCGAGCCCCAGCCACATCCCAGTTCCAGGATGTCCTGGCCATCGGCGAGGCCCGCCCGCTCGCAGGTCGACGCAAGCGCAGCAGCCTCCGCGCCCGCGAGGTCGTTGGCGCCCGGCGGCCACCAGGCCGAGCTGTACTTGCGATGCGGGCCGAGCACGAGGCCGAAGAATTCGGCCGGCACCTCGTAATGCTGCTCGTTGGCCAGTTCCGGCACGAGCGCCATGGGAGATTCGTCCATGGCGCGCACCAGGCGATCGGCTGCCGCCGCCGCGCGCTCGCAGTCATCCGCCGCGATCTCGCCGAGGCGGCGTTCGCAGAGGCGGCGGATGCCGGCACGGATCACGGCGTCGGGCAGGAGCCCCTGCTCGACCCAGCCGAGTGCGGCCTGCGCGACCGCGCTCATGGCCGCGGCGCCTCGCGCGCCAGCATCGTCGCGACCAGGCGCACGCCGTCTTCGAGTTCGACACCGAGCGGAATTGCTCCGGCCGCGGACACCTCGCGGCGGTGGCGCACGGCAGTGGTGCCGCCGACGAACACCGGCACGCCGGCCGCGCGCACCAGCTGCGGCAATTCGTCCTTGAAGAAGGACGCCGCGGGGTCCACGGAGGAGGAGATCACGACCGCGTCGCCCTGGCTGCGCTGGCGGGCGATCGCCACGTCCGGCAGCGGCGTGTCGGCGCCCAGCAGCACCGTGCGCATGCCCGCAACGTGCGCTTCCAGCGCGAACAGCAGCAGCCCGATCTCGTGCTGTTCGCCCGGCGCGCAGGCGGCGACCAGGCGCGGACCGGTGGCGTAGCGCATGCGGTGCTGCATGCGCGCGCCCAGCTTGCTGCGCAGGTACATGGCGAAGAAGTGCTCCTCGGCGATCCCGCCCGCGAGCTCGCTCCAGCGCTCGCCGAGCCGGACCAGCAGCGGCAGCAGCAGCCGCCGCGTCACCTGTTCCACGGGATGCACCGAAAGCGCCTCGTCGTAGATGCGGTCCACGTCCTGCTCGTCGAAGCGTGCGATGGCCGCCGCCATGCGCTCGACGTCCAGGTGCCAGCGGTCGCCGCTGGCCGCGGACTCGATGGCGGGCTCCACGTCGAGCAGGTCCCGAACCCGCGAGATCGGCACGCCGCGCTCGACCAGCGCCAGCACGCGGCGGATGCGCTCCACATGCTGGTGCGTGTAAAGGCGATGGCCCTTGGGCGTGCGCGCCGGGCGGATCAGCCCGTAACGCCGCTCCCAGGCGCGCAGCGTGACGGCGTGGACCCCGGTCAGGGACGAGAT
>CAZYPM010000149.1:0-3417 GCA_964649205.1 uncultured Steroidobacteraceae bacterium | reverse complement strand
GTGACAACTTGAGCGCGGCGCTGGTCTGGTTCCGTCGCGACCTGCGCCACTACGATCACGCGGCGCTGGCGGCGGCGCTCGCGGCGCACGAGCTGGTGCATTGCGCCTTCGTGTTCGACACCGAGATCCTCGACGCACTGGCCTCGCGCGCTGACCGTCGCGTGACCTTCATCTGGGACTGCGTGGCGGAGCTGAAGGAGGCCCTCGAGGCCGCGGGCGGCGGCCTGCACGTGCTGCACGGCGCGGCACGCGCCGAGATTCCGCGGCTCGCGCGCAGGCTGGGCGTCGCGGCCGTGTACGCGAATCGCGACTACGAGCCGGCGGCCATTGCGCGTGACGAGGAGGTCGCTCGCGCGCTGCGCGCCGCGGACGTCCTGTACCGCGACTGCAAGGACCAGGTGATCTTCGAGCTGCCCGACGTGCGCACGCGCGCGGGCGAGCCTTTCAGTGTGTTCACGCCCTACCGCAAGGCCTGGCTCGCGCAGCTGCAGCCGCGCCACTGCGCGGAACTGACGGCGGGGAAATCCGCCGGCCGGCTGGCGCCTGCCGGCGGCGTCCTGCCGTCGCTGCCGACCCTTGGCTTCACGCGCGCGGAACTGCCCCTGCCGGCCGGCATGTCGGGTGCACAGCGCTTGTGGGCCGCATTCCGCGAGCGGCTGGCGGACTATGCGCGGGAGCGCGACGTCCCGGCAATCCCGGCGACGTCCCGATTGTCCGCGCACCTGCGTTTCGGCACGATCTCGATCCGTGAGCTGGTGCGCCATGCGACCGGCATGCGCGGCGAGGGTGCACAGGCCTGGCTGTCGGAGCTCATCTGGCGCGAGTTCTACTTTGCCGTCCTCGCCGCGCGTCCGGACGTGGTCGACCACAGTTTCCGCCGTGAGTTCGACGCGCTCGAATGGGACGACGATCCTGCGGCCTGGTCGGCCTGGTGCGCGGGCCGGACCGGGTATCCCATCGTCGACGCCGCGATGCGCGAACTCGCGGCGCAGGGCACCATGCATAACCGGCTGCGCATGGTGACGGCTTCGTTCCTCAGCAAGGACCTCGGGATCGACTGGCGCCGCGGCGAACGCTGGTTCGCGGCCCAGCTGCTCGACTACGACCTCGCGGCCAACAATGGCGGCTGGCAATGGTCGGCGTCCACGGGTTGCGACGCCCAGCCTTGGTTCCGCATCTTCAACCCCGTGACGCAGTCTCGCCGTTTCGATCCGCAGGGTGACTACATTCGTCGCTGGGTGCCCGAGCTGGCCGGGATTCAAGCCCCGTACCTGCATGCACCCTGGGAATTGCCACCAGGCGGGCAGCAGGCCGCCGGCTGCGTGATCGGGCGCGATTATCCGGCGCCCATCGTGCGCCACGACGAGGCACGACAGCGTACGCTTGCACGGTACGGCGCGGTGCGGCGGAGGGCGGGGTGACGGAAGGCAGCGACGTCTACTGGATGCGGCACGCGCTCGCGCTGGCGGCGCGCGCCGAAGCCGAGGGGGAAGTTCCCGTCGGCGCGCTGGTGGTGCGCGGCGACGAATTGCTGGGCGAAGGCTGGAACCGGCCGGTGGCACTCAAGGATCCGACCGCACACGCGGAGATCCTGGCGCTGCGCGAGGCCGCGCAGAAGGCCGGCGACTATCGACTCGGCGGCGCCACGCTCTACGTGACGCTGGAGCCCTGCCCGATGTGCGCGGCGGCTATCGCCCATGCGCGCATCGCGCGCCTGGTCTTCGGCGCCTGGGACCCGCGCCAGGGCGCGGCCGGCAGCGTGTTCAACCTGGTGACGGCGCGCGAACTCAACCACCGCGTGGACACGTTCGGCGGCGTCCTGTCGGGGGAGTGCGGCGCGATCCTGAAGGAGTTTTTCGCGACGCGGCGTTAGCCGGTTTCGTCCGCGGTCAGCCAGCGCAGGAGTTCGGCGTAGGTCTGGACATTGCGCACGAAGCCCACCGGCTCCCAGCCGCGCGCGTAGCCGCGCCGGGTCTGCGTGTACCAGCGCTCCTGCGCGAGCAGCGGCAGCGTCTCGCGCACGTCCTCCCAGGAATCCGGGTTGCGCCCGCGCCGCTGGGCCAGCACGCGCGCGTCCTCCAGGTGACCGTAGCCGACGTTGTAGGCGGCCAGGGCCAGCCAGGTCCGGTCGGGCTCGCCGATGCGCGCCGGGATGGTCTCGCGGATCAGGCGCAGGTAGCGCGCGCCGCCCATGATGCTGTCGCGCGCGTCCGCGCGGTCGCGCACCCCGACCCGCCGCGCGGTTTCGGCGGTCAGCATCATGAGCCCACGAACGCCGGTGGGGGACACCGCGTTGACGTCCCAGCGCGACTCCTGGTAGCCGACCGCGGCGAGCAGCCGCCAGTCGATGCCGCTGTCGGCGGCGGCCTGCTCGAACCAGCCGCGGTACTGCGGCAGGCGCTCGCGCACGCTGGCGACGAAGTTCGCCGCGTCCACGCGGTCGTAGCGCACCAGCGAGCGGCGGTGGCGCTCGCGGATCTCCTCGAGCAGGCCAATCGCCTCCAGCTCGCGGAAATAGCGCTCGACCTCGCGCAGCAGGTCCGCGCCCTGCGGCGCAAGCGCCCAGGCAATGGATTCGGATTCGGCGAGCTTGAACGCCGGGCGCAGGTCCGGGTGGAAGTGCCGGGCGAGCGAGAACTCGGTCGAGTCCGCGACGGTCATGTCGGCCTCGCCCGCGGCGACGGCCGCAAGCAGCTCCATCTGGTCGCGCTCGTCCACTTCCGTGTAGGTCAGTCCGGGCCACTCGGCGGCCAGTTGCGCGAGCGCCGCCGCGTGGGTCGAGCCGCGGATCACGAGGATGCGCCTGCCGATCAGTTCCTGCGGGCTTTGCGGCAGCCGGTCCTGCACGCGATAGACGATGTGCTGGTCGATCTGCTGGTAGACCGGACCGAACAGGAACTGGCTGCGACGCGCCTCGGTCGCGATGATGCCGGCGGCCGCCAGCTGCGCCCGGTTGTGACGGATCTCCTCGAGCGCCGCCGCGCCGCTGTCGGCGAAGCGCAGCTCGAGGCGCACGCCCAGCCGGCGCGCGAAGCCCTGCGCGAGCTCGTACTCCGGCCCTTCCGGGCCGGCGGCCCCCTCGTAGTAGGCCAGCGGGCTGTTGCGGGTCACGACCTTGAGCACGCCCTCGAGGCGGACCTGCTCGAAGCTTCCGGGCATGCGCGAGCAGGTGCCGATCATCAGCGAGAGGACGACGATGCCCGGCACGCCGAAACGGCTGCGGATATCTCTCCGCCGCTCGGCGGCCTGCACGGGCTGCGGCTGCATTGTTGTAGAATACCGCCTCCGGTCACACCGTCAGCGACGGCTATCCGGTTCCCGCGCGGAGAGGTACCGAAGCGGTCATAACGGCGCGCACTCGAAATGCGATGGGGGCATTACCGCCCCACGTGGGTTCGAATCCCACCCTCTCCGCCA
>CAZYPM010000148.1:0-4899 GCA_964649205.1 uncultured Steroidobacteraceae bacterium | reverse complement strand
CGCGGCCAGCGCGTTGAGGTTGACCGTGTACTTTTCGAGCGCCGCCGCACCTGTGTCCTCGGCGCCCTCGCGCTCGCCGGAGCCGCCCTCCTCGCGCGGCGGCTCGCGCGCGTCCGGCGTCGACGGCAGGCCGTGCGAGATGAAGTTGACGACGTCGAGCCGCGACACGTCCTGCAGCGACAGCAGGTAGGCGGCATGCGACTGCTTTTCACTGAAGATCGCCACCAGCACGTTGGCGCCGGTGACCTCCTTCTTGCCGCTCGACTGCACGTGGAACACGGCCCGCTGCAGCACACGCTGGAAGCCGAGCGTCGGCTGTACCTCGCGGTCGTCGTCGGCGGCGAGCGCAGGCGTGGTCTCGTCGATGAACTTCTGCAGCTCGCCCGCGAGGCGCGCCAGGTCGGCGCCGCAGGCCTTCAGGATCTCGCGCACGCGCGGCGCGTCCAGGATGGCGAGCAGCAGGTGCTCCACCGTCATGTACTCGTGGCGCGCGTCGCGGGCCTTCTGGAAGGCCTCGTTCAGGCAGTACTCGAGTTCACTCGACAGCAATCAGGTCTCCTCCATCGTGCACAGCAGCGGATGCTGGTGGTGGCGGGCGTAGGTCGTCACCTGGGCCACTTTGGTCTCCGCGATCTCGAAGGTAAATACCCCGCAGATGCCTTTGCCCCGGGTGTGCACCTCGAGCATGATGCGCGTCGCGCGCGTCCGGTCGAGCCCGAAGATGCGTTCCAGCACGTCCACCACGAATTCCATCGGCGTGTAGTCGTCGTTCAACAGCACCACCTGGTACAGCGGCGGCTTCTTGAGCTGCGGCGGCGCCTCCTCGACCAGGAGATGCTGCCCGCCTTGACCACTGTCCCGTTGCTCGTCGCCGCTCACGTCCGCCGTCCGTCGCCGCCAGTCCTATATAGGGGCCGCGCGCGGCCCTGCACAAGTGACGCAATCCCAATCGCGAGCGGCCTGCGCGGGCACGAGTCGCGTTTGAGAAGTGTCGCACAAGTGCCTGCCATTGCTTAATTTTCCAGATTCCAGCCGCCTTGTGGCCGCGCGCCGCCTGCCCGTATCATGGGACGCTTCGAGGGGGAGGACGGTTCCGGGGGCCTGCGCATGCAGCTGGTCGACAGGATCATCGCGCCGTTACGGCAGCCCGCGGGCGGCCTGCGCGCGGGTGCCGCGAACGCCGGCCCGGCGGTCGCGACCCTGGTATTCGTCGTCCTGCTGGCGGCCCAGCTCGCCTCTATCCTCTGGCGGCTGCTCGGCTCCGCGGAACCCGAAGTGCCGGTTTTGCCGCCATCGGTCGAGGGCGCGGCGCCGGCCGTGGACCTGACCGCGATCGTGAATGCCCACCTGTTCGGCATTGCGGCGTCCACCGGCGATCCGGGCGATGCCCCGGCAACCTCGGCGAACCTGACGCTGGCCGGCACGCTCGCCGGCCTCAATCCCGAGCAAGGCTGGGCGATCATCGGCGCCAGCGGCCAGTCCGCGCGCGTCTATGCGACCGGGGCGTCGCTGCCCGGCGGCACCCGCCTGGTGGCCGTCTACCCGGACCGGGTGATACTCGACCGCAATGGCGCGCGCGAGTCGCTGGTGCTGCCGCGACTGAGCAGCGGCGCGGGTGGCGGGGCCGCCGCCTACGTGCCGCCCGCCGCGGCGCCGCAGGCCAGCCTGGCCGACAGCGTGCGCCAGTTGATGGCGCAGGACCCGGCTGCCGCCAACGAGCTGCTGCGGCCGCAGCCGGTGTTCGCGGGCGGATCGCTGCGCGGCTATCGCGTGTACCCCGGCCGCAACCGCGCGCAGTTTGCGAGCCTCGGCCTGCAGCCCGGCGACCTGGTCACCGCAGTCAATGGCGCGGCGCTCGACGACCCCAACCGCGGACTCGAGATCATCCGCGGGATCGGCCAGGGCGGCGCCGTGACGCTCACGATCGACCGCAACGGCCAGCAGCAGCAGCTGTCGGTGGATCCGGCCGCGGTGGCGCAGCAGATCCAGCCGCTGCAGGAGTTGCAGCAGCCGCCGGGCAACGAGGTCACCGAATGAGGCCGCACCTCCCGAGGAACGACGCATGAAGCGATTCACACGCTGGGCCTCGGTGCTCGCCCTGGCACTGCCGCTCGTAGCCGGCGCTCAGCAGGGCGCCCAGATCACGCCGAACTACAAGGACGCAGATCTCGGGCAGGTGATCGAGGCGGTAAGCCAGGTGACCGGGAGGAACTTCATCGTCGATCCGCGCGTGCGCGCGCAGGTGACGATGCTCTCGACCACGCCGATGGGACCGGACGCCTTCTACGAGGCCTTCCTGGCGATCCTGCAGGTGCACGGCTTTATCGCAGTGCCGTCGGGCTCGGTGATCAAGATCCTGCCGGACGCCAACGCGCGCCAGCTGCCCGCCAACGACCTGCCGGACCGCGTCAGCGCGACCTCCGACGAGATCGTCACGCAGGTGGTGCAGGTCAGGAACGTCTCGGCCGCCCAGCTGGTGCCGATCCTGCGGCCGATGATGCCGCAGTCGGCGCACCTCGCTGCCTACGTGCCGGCCAACATCCTGATCATCTCGGACCGGGCGTCGAACGTGAGCCGCATGATCCGCATCGTGCAGCGCATCGACCGCACCGGCGACGGCGACTTCGAGGTGATCCGCCTGGAGCACGCCTCGGCCGGCGAGATCGTGCGCGTCATCAACGCGCTGTCCGCTGCCCAGGGCGCCGAGGGCGCGGGCGGCGGCCGCGTGGTCGCGGACGAGCGCACCAACAGCGTGCTGGTGAGCGGCGAGGCCTCGCAGCGCCTGCGCTTCCGCACCCTGATCACCCACCTCGACACGCCGCTCGAGACCGGCGGCGACACCCAGGTGCGTTACCTGCGCTACGCCGACGCCGAGAAGCTGGCGACCAAGCTCAAGGAGCAGGTCACCGCGGCGGCCGCCGGCCAGCCCGGGGCCGCCGGGGCGACGGCGGCTGCGGTCGATCGGTCGGTGACGATCTGGGCGGAGCCCGACACCAATGCGCTGGTGATCACGGCGCCGCCGAAGAGCATGCGCTCGCTGATGCAGGTCATCGACCGCCTCGACATCCGCAAGGCGCAGGTACTGGTCGAGGCGATGCTGGTCGAGGTGTCCAAGGATGCGACCCGCGACCTCGGCGTCAACTGGATCATCGACGGATCGGGCGACAATTTCCTGGTTGGCCTGTTCAACCAGCCGATCGGCGGCGTGAGCCTGGCCGATATCGCCCAGGGCATCGACGATCCGTCCTCGGTCACCGCGGCTCCCGGCGGGCTGACCATCGGCGGCGGCCGCCAGCAGGACAGCGGCACCAACTTTGCGGCGATCCTGCGTGCGCTGGCCGGCGACGGCAACACCAACGTGGTGTCCATGCCGTCGGTCATCACGCTCGACAACGAGGAGGCGCAGATCAAGGTCGCCCAGGAGGTCCCGTTCCTGACCGGGCAGTTCACCAACACCGGCAGCACCGGTGGCGCCGTCAACCCGTTCCAGACCATCGAGCGCAAGGAAGTGGGCAACATCCTCAAGATCACGCCGCAGATCACCGACGAGGACACGATCCTGGTCAAGATCGAGCTGGAGGCGTCCGGGATCGCGGCCGCGGCGGCGCAGGTGTCCTCCACCGACCTGGTCACCAACAAGCGTACGATCACCAACCGCGTGCTGGTCGACGACGGCGGCATGATCGTCCTCGGCGGGCTGATCGAGGACCGGCTGATCGAGAGTGAGCAGCGCGTGCCCGGCCTCGGCCGCATCCCGCTGCTCGGCAACCTGTTCCGGGTGCGCAATACCCAGAAGGCCAAGACCAACCTGATGGTATTCATCCGGCCGAAAATCCTGCGCGACGAGGAACAGGCGGCCTTCGAGACCAACAGCAAGTACAACTACATGCGCGGCCTGCAGCAGGAACGCGAGCGCGTGAACCTGATGCCGGGCGAGTCGCCGCCGAGGCTGCCGCCCGTGATCGGGCCGAGCGCGCCGCCGGCTGCACCCGGCCCGCCGCCGCCGGACACCGCGACGCCGCCCGAGAACCGCGGCGAGTGAGGCCACGACGCCGATGATTGCCGGCACCCCGAAGCCGATCGCGCCCGTCGGACGCCTGCCCTTCGCCTTCGCCAAGCGCCACGGCGTGCTGGTGCGCGCCGTCGTCGACGGCCGTGCCCAGGTGGTG
Source organism: uncultured Steroidobacteraceae bacterium (assembly GCA_964649205.1). GTDB lineage: Bacteria > Pseudomonadota > Gammaproteobacteria > Steroidobacterales > Steroidobacteraceae > SCUD01. The sequence continues at coordinate 730 of CAZYPM010000148.1, read as the reverse complement.
TACCGCGAGGGCGCGCAGCCGTCCGCGGTCGCGGAACTGCGCCGCTTCCTCGGCATCCCGCTGGTGATCGAGCGCGTCGCCGCGCCCGCTTTCGACGAACTGCTGCGCAAGGCCTACGAGGGCGGCAGCGGCGAGGCCGGGCAGATCGTCGAGGGCATCGAAGAAGAGACCGACCTGGCCGGCCTGGCCGAGGGGCTGCCCGAGCCCTCCGACCTGCTCGAGAGCGAGGACGACGCGCCGGTGATCCGCCTGATCAACGCGGTGTTGACGCAGGCGATCAAGGAGAACGCCTCCGACATTCACGTCGAGCCCTACGAAAACCGCCTGGTGGTGCGCTTCCGCGTGGACGGGGTGCTGCGCGAGGTGCTGCAGACCAAGCGCGCGGTCGCGCCGCTGCTGATCTCGCGCATCAAGGTCATGTCGCGGCTCGACATCGCCGAGAAACGCCTGCCGCAGGACGGCCGCATCAGCCTGCGCATCGCCGGGCGCGCGGTCGACGTACGCGTCTCGACGCTGCCCTCCGGCCACGGCGAGCGGGTGGTGCTGCGCCTGCTCGACAAGCAGGCCGGCCGCCTGGACCTCGGCTCGCTTGGCATGGAGCCGCGCGTGCAGGGCATGGTGGACGACCTGATCCACAAGCCGCACGGCATCATCCTGGTCACCGGCCCGACCGGATCCGGCAAGACCACCACGCTCTATTCGACCCTGAAACAGTTGGCAACCGAAGAAG